>NZ_JAVRCD010000042.1:0-76080 GCF_034530895.1 Nostoc sp. DedQUE08 | reverse complement strand
TCATTTGTTATTTCGGAGTACTCATTTGTTATTTCGGAGTACTCATTTGTTATTTTGGAGTACTCATTTGTTATTTCGGAGTACTCAATATGCCCTAGCAGATTTAAGATTCTATCATTAACGGTTCGTTTTCCCAAAAATGCTCAATCAAAACCAAATACCTTTATTAGATGCCTTAAAAGCGAATGGAGCAAGACCTCATGCGCCTTTTTACACTCCAGGACATAAACTAGGTGAGGGAATTTCTCAACCTTTGGCTGACTTACTTGGTAAAGCCGTCTTTCAGGCTGATTTAACCGAATTAGCAAATTTAGATAATCTTTTTGCACCCCAAAGCGTTATTCAAGAAGCACAACAACTTGCAGCTGAGGCATTTGGCGCTTCGCAAACATGGTTCCTTGTCAATGGTTCTACCTGTGGAATTGAAGCGGCAATTCTGGCTACCTCTGGCACAGGCGATAAAATTATTCTGCCTCGGAATGTACATTCTTCGGCGATCGCAGGTTTAATTCTCTCTGGTGCTATACCAATTTTTCTCAATCCTGAATACGATCCAGTTTTAGATATTGCTCATAGCATTACACCCAATGCTGTACAAGCTGCACTCCAACAACATCCAGATGCGAAAGCAGTATTAATAGTTTATCCAACATATTACGGTGTTTGTGGAGATTTGAGTGCGATCGCCAACATTACACATCAATATAATATCCCTCTACTCGTAGATGAGGCACACGGCGCACACTTTGCCTTTCATTCAGAATTACCCACTCCAGCTTTAGCCGTAGGTGCTGATTTAACTGTACAATCCATCCACAAGGTACTCGGTGCGATGACACAAGCATCGATGCTGCATATTCAGGGTAATAGGATAGATGGCGATCGCATCAGTAAAGCTTTGCAACTCTTACAATCTACCAGTCCTAGTTATTTACTTTTAGCTTCTTTAGATGCAGCGCGTCAGCAAATGGCACTCCACGGAAAAATGTTGATGTCTCGCACTTTGCAACTTGCTGAAGAAGCTAGAACAAAAATCAGTCAAATTCCTGGATTATCAGTTTTAAGCCCCCCTTTAAAAGGGGGGTTGGGAGGATCTCCCGGCTTTGTAACTTTAGACAAAACGCGACTAACTGTCACTGTTTCTAGTTTAGGTTTAACCGGATTTGAAGCAGATGAAATTTTGGATGAAAAATTTGCTGTCACTGCTGAATTTGCCTCACTGCAACATCTCACTTTTATCATTAGTTTGGGCAACACCCCAGCCGATATTGAACAATTAGTGCAAGCTTTCACTACCCTCGCCAAAGAATATCGCCGAAGCAACTTGACTGTTAAAAACCAGGTTTGGCTAAATTTAGACAAAACACTAGATTATGCTTTCCAACTTTCTCCCCGTGAAGCTTTTTTTGCTGTCAGTGAAATCCTACCTTTGACACAAACCAATAAACGCATTTGTGCTGAAATCGTCTGTCCCTATCCCCCAGGAATTCCTGTGTTAATGCCGGGAGAAGCGATCGCCAAACCCGTCCTTGACTATCTGCAACAAATCCAGGCAATGGGAGGATTAATTAGTGGTTGTGCTGATAGTAGTTTCCGCACCCTAAAGGTAGTAAAAGAATGACTTATATGGTAAATTTAAGGATAATAATTTGAGATCGTTACTCACAATCGTTCCTCGTTTGTCAACTTACCTAAATAATCCTCTCTTAAAAATAAATTTAAATCAATGAAGATAAATTTTTTGTTCGTACCAGCAGTTGTACTTTCCTTAGTAACGACCTTCAATAGAGTTACTTTTGCTCAAAGTCCAACTAATACTATTGCACCAAGTAACAATGCTCAAGAAATAGAAAAAAATAATAATATCAAGAAATTGTTAGAGATAACTGGCGCGAAAAATGTTTCTAGACAGATCCTCACTCAATTATTAAATGATTTCAAGTCCGAATACCCTCAAGTTCCTCAAAAGTTTTGGAATACTTTTGCTGCTGAACTCAAGATAGATGATATTGTCAATGAGATTATTCCTATTTATAATAAATACTTTACTAATGAAGAAATCAAACAAATCATTGCATTTTATCAGACACCTTTAGGACAAAAAACAATTACCGTTATTCCCCAAATCACTCAGGAATCTACTGCTGTTGGTATAAGATATGGAAAAGTAGCAGTCGAAAGAGCCTTAAAAAAATTGGAAGCAGAAGGATATATCCGCCCTACTCGATAAAGCGGTCTATGATGTTAACTGGAATTTAGAAATGGGTAATTTTTAGGTTTCGCTCAATTACCAATCCTGCTAAAAAGCAGCAAAGGAGAAAGATTCTTTTTGCTCCCCTACTCTCCCTCTGCCTATTGTTTACTTCCTCGATCGAGCAACTTTAAACTCAGATCAACTCTGCTCTCCACCTTCTACAATAAAGATCCCTATCCTCCACGAATTCCCTTGTTAATGCCGGGAGAAGTCATCAAGAAATCCATTCTTGATTTCTTGATTACCTGCAACACATCCAGGCGATGGGGGGATTTATCAGTGGTTACAATCATACTAGCCTCAAAACTTTCAAAGTTTTGAAATAACGTCCTAACTCCTAACTCCTGAATTATTGTTGATAAAAATTTAATTCATGCAATCAACAGTAAATATGCGATTGAGCAGATAATTTGGATAAAAGTATATAGTAGTTATACTAATGTGAAACTTCAATAAAAATAGCTAGCTAACTAGTGCAATCTTTGATTTATACCCATAGGATCGTCTTGATGATTCCTAAATTAGAAGATGAAATCAAAAACCTATTATATTTGGGGGTTAGTAACAGTTCCAATTGTAGTCACTCTAGCACTGGGTTTCTCAGCAAGAGCGAATGCAATTGAGTTAGGCGCTGCCTCTGATTACAATGTATTTGTTTTGGGAGATATCTCTCAAAAATATACAGATATCGAAGGAAAAGTTGCTGCTGGCGGTAACATAAATTTTGTCGGCGGACTTGGAAGCAGACTTTCTGGTAATAGCGGCAACGTAGTAGTTGCTGGACAGAATTTAACTCTGAGCAACGGTCAAGTCTACCACGGTAATGCTGTCTATGGAGGCAGTGCCAATGTATCCAGCAATGTGGGATTTCCCCAAGGAACTCTCAGCCAGGGAAATCCCATCAACTTCAATGAAGCAGGGAAACAACTGCGAGGACTATCTGAATATTTGGCAACCTTGACTCCTACTGGTAACACAACAGTTCAACCTTGGGGTGCTATTAACCTTAGTGGCAGTAGTACTGCTTTCAATGTTTTTAATCTTGCAGGCTCATCTGTCTCCAAGACAAACTATTTTGAAATTAAGGGGGACGCAAATTCAACTATCGTTGTCAATATCAGCGGTAAGGATGTGTCATTGCAAAACTTTGGGTTTAATATCATTGGCGCAGATAAACAAAAGGTAATCTACAACTTTTATGAAGCAACTAACTTAACTGCTAGTGGAATTGGCATCCAAGGTAGTATTCTTGCGCCTTTGGCTAATTTCAATTTCAATAACGGTCAAGTTAACGGCAATGTCGTGGTAGCTTCTTTGACAGGAAATGGTGAGTCTCACAACTATCTATTTAATGGCGATCTGCCAGATGTGCCAATAAAGTACTACACTCCGCCTAAGCCTCCCATTCGTAAAGTTCCAGAGCCTGGAAATCTTCCAGGTTTAGGATTAGTTGCTGTCGTATTTGGTTTGTTTCGCTACAAACGCAATCAAGCAACTTGTTTAGAATAATTAAAAATTTTTGGCAGCATAGCGCATAACGGGAATTTGTTTACAGATTTTCGCTCATGCGCTATTTACTTGCTCTCTACCTTCTACAATAAAGATAGACTTTATTGAGATTTGTATAGTTGGGGATCGGCTGTCATGGCTCCCGCCGTTTTAATTCAAAATCTGCAAAAACGTTACGGTACAGTGGTTGCCGTCCAGGATGTTTCTTTTCAGGTAGAATCAGGAGAAATTTTTGGTTTACTTGGCCCCAACGGTGCTGGGAAAACTACAACTTTGCGTGCTTTGTGTACGCTAACCACACCGGATGCAGGCATTATCGAAGTATCTGGCATCTCTGTGTTAGATAATCCGAAAGTGGCAAGACAACGACTAGGCTACGTAGCTCAGGAAGTCGCTATAGAT
The DNA here is from genome assembly GCF_034530895.1 of Nostoc sp. DedQUE08. Classification (NCBI taxonomy): domain Bacteria; kingdom Bacillati; phylum Cyanobacteriota; class Cyanophyceae; order Nostocales; family Nostocaceae; genus Nostoc; species Nostoc sp. DedQUE08. Next base: position 71,915 of record NZ_JAVRCD010000042.1, on the reverse strand, counting down.
AAGGTGTTGACTGGAAAAGAACTGCTGCAATTGCAAGCAGCACTTTATCACCTTCCAAACGCAATAGCCAAACAGCGGATTGAGACGGTATTAGACTTACTCGGTTTGCAAGAATACGCCAACAAAAAGACAGGAACCTACTCTGGCGGTTTACGTAAGCGCCTAGACTTGGCTGCTGGGTTGCTCCATGCACCAGATGTTTTGGTGTTGGACGAGCCAACTGTAGGGCTTGACATAGAAACTCGTTTTGTGGTGTGGGATTTCCTGAAAAAATTACGCGCCTCTGGGACGACGGTAGTAATTACCAGCCATTACTTAGAAGAAATTGACGCTTTAGCCGATCGCGTGGCAATTATAGATCGCGGCGTTGTCATTGCCAGCGATACACCTTCGCAATTGAAAGATCGAGTAGGGGGCGATCGCATCACCTTGCGAATCCGCGAGTTTTCCCCCATTGAAGAAGCTGAAAAAGCTAAAAACCTCCTGAAACCTTTACCTTTTGTCCAAGAAGTCATCATCAACAGCGCTCAAGGTAATTCGCTCAACTTGGTAGTGACACCTCAAAATGATGTTCTCATTAACATACAGCAAGCGCTGAACACCGCTGGCTTGCCCATATTTGGCATCGCCCAATCTCGCCCCAGCCTCGATGACGTTTATCTCGCTGCCACAGGACGCACCTTATTGGATGCAGAACTCGCAGCCGTCGCCACCCGCGATCCCAAAGCTGAAAAGAAGCAGAATATGAGATAAGGAATGGGGAGTGAAGAAGGGAATAGGTGACAGGTTAGAGGGTACAGATTATTCTCTGTCACCTGTCATCTCTCCCCTAATCCCAATCCCCAATCTAAAATCCAAAATCCAAAATCCAAAATTGCCATGAGTGTTACTCCTAAATCTGATATCAATTGGCAGCCGCTAGCATCGCCGCAAGCAGATGTTAATACTGCACCTAACTTTTTCGGTGAATTGGTACAAGAGACGTTGGCTTTAACTCGTCGCTTGTTCATTCAGTTGCAACGCCGTCCCTCATCTTTGGTTGCTGGAATTATTCAGCCAGTAATGTGGTTAGTGCTATTTGGCGCTTTGTTCCAAAATGCCCCCAAGGGTATATTTGGTAATACAGCAACAAATTACGGACAATTTTTAGCTGCTGGTATCATTGTGTTTACAGCCTTTGCTGGGGCGCTGAATGCTGGTTTACCCGTAATGTTTGACCGCGAGTTCGGCTTTTTGAATCGTTTGCTAGTAGCACCCTTAGCATCGCGGTTTTCCATTGTTTTTGCCTCAGCCATTTTTATCATCAGCCAAAGTTTGTTGCAAGCAGCCGTAATTGTTGCAGCAGCAGCATTTTTGGGCGCAGGACTTCCAGATGTAGCTGGTTTAAGTGCGATCGCTTTAATTGTCTTACTCTTAGCTTTGGGTGTAACAGCCATCTCCCTCGGTTTAGCTTTTGCTTTACCCGGACATATTGAATTGATTGCAGTGATTTTCGTCACTAACCTACCATTATTGTTTGCCAGTACTGCTTTAGCACCCCTATCCTTCATGCCTAAGTGGTTGCAGGTTGTAGCTACCCTCAATCCTCTCAGCTATGCGATCGAACCAATTCGCTATCTCTATTTCCACAGTAATTGGGGACTAAGTAGTATAGTGATGCAGGCTCCTTGGGGCGATGTTACCTTTGGGGGAGCATTGCTGGTGTTGTTTGGCTTTGCCCTAGTCGCGTTGCTGAGTATTCAACCCCAACTGCGGCGGACTCTGGCTTAAAAAGATAAAATAGATCAATTTTATTTAGGGTCAAAACCCATGAAAAAACCATTTTTACAAATTACTAGACTCTTTCTAGCTACGGCAGCAGGAATTAGCTTTGCTTCCTTGCTCATGGCTCAACCAAGTTCCGCTCAAATCAGCAGTCCAACGGATGCTTTCCCCAGTAATAGTACAACAGACCAAAATACCGATCCTTTCGCCCGTTCCAACTCAGACAATTTCAATATGTTCGATCTGATTCATCGGGCAAATTTCGGGAATCTCAACTGGGATTCTAACCAACAGAACGAAGAACTAAACTCAGCAGCAGCAGCCTTTAAAGCAAGGCAACAAAAACTAATTCAAGGTCAACAACAGCAACCAACCCCCAATAATTTGCCAACGATTATACTACCATCAGTTACATCGCCATCGGTGACACCATCAGGTAACTGAATTCAAACAAAGAACCCCAAGCTTCTAGAGGCTTGGGGTTGAAACTATAAAAAAAACCTGAATGATCGGGTAAAAAACTACAACCCAAGTGCAGCTAAAATATCGCTAGCATGGTTGCTGGTATTTACATTAGCGTCAACATGGGTAATTTTGCCGCTGGGGTCAATTACGTAGGTGACGCGCTTGGCATAACCGCCGCCATCCACATCGAAAGCTTTGATGAGGGATTTGTCGCTGTCAGCCAGTAGGGGAAAATTCAAATTATACTTTTGGGTGAATGCTTGATGGGAGACTTCATCATCTGCACTCACTCCCAAGATGACAATATCTTTACCTTGATATTGAGACTGGGCATCCCGAAAACTACAGGCTTGTTTGGTGCAGCCTGGCGTGTCATCTTTGGGGTAAAAATACAAAACAACCGTTTTCCCGGCAAAATCAGATAGCGAGACTGTGTTGCCGTTTGTATCTTTGGCGGTAAATGCAGGTGCATCCGTACCAACTGCTAGAGGCATAATTAACCTTTCCTGTTTCAGATTGTTGATGCACTTGAAATTTTACATTAATTTATAATGTTTAAATATAATTACTAAAAAATCGGATAAATACACTTTAGGTAACTAATTTTGGTTTAATGAGGTATTTGGTACAAGAAAAAATATATTCTTAAATTAATCTTTGTTAGAAGAAAAATTTCTACCAATACACAATGGCTGCTGTTGATTCCCAAAACCCAAATATTTTTGTCTATCCTCAAAGCACAGTAGAAAGAGCCGAGCGATCGCTAGTGTGTTCGCCTTTTAATGTATCTTTATTTGAAGTGATGGGACACCAGAGTGTATCAGTAACTACGATCGCTCTGGAAAATGGACTCAAGCAGGGCTATACTAAACGCCCTTTATCAGAATTAGCCTGTGATGACGCTTTGGGCTGGTTGATTCAAGTAGGTGTATTGCGCCGAGAAGTTGATGGTCAGGGAATTACAGATAGTTTTCGTCTCACTCCCTTGGGACGCCAGTTAGTGGAGCAGTATCAGGGAAAAAATTGGCGTACTCCTTCATGGCGCGATCGCTTCTATGATGCAATGATTCGTTGGTTACGGATACCTTTTTAGAATAAAAAATCCAAGAGTTAGGATTAGGGAATCAAAGGGAACAATATACACGGAAACATCATATCTATTCATGAAGTCTTTACCATAACCATCCAACTACAATTTGTGATGGTTATAGTGGGCATTGGGCATTGGGCATTGGGTATTGGGTATTGGGCATTGGGCATTGGGCATTGGGCACAAAAGCCAGAGGTGCAAAGGGGCAGAGGGAAAAAACTTACTGCAACTTTCTCCTCTGCTCCCCTGCTCCCCTGCTTTTCCACTCCCCTTGCTGCCTTGTTGTTCGCTCCTAAGAATTAACTCTGTATCTTGAAAAACTAAGTGATAGCAACTATGAAATCAATTATGGTGGTGGGGACAACATCCCATGCAGGGAAATCACTTTTAACTACAGCTATTTGTCGTATTTTATCGCGGCGTGGTTGGCGAGTGGCTCCCTTTAAAGGTCAAAATATGGCTTTAAATGCTTATGTTACTGCCAGTGGTGGAGAAATTGGCTATGCTCAAGCAGTGCAAGCTTGGGCTGCGGGAGTCGTGCCTTGGGTAGAAATGAACCCAATTTTACTCAAACCTCAAGGGGATATGACTTCTCAAGTAATTATTAAAGGGAGGTCTGTAGGCAAAGTGAGTGCCTCAGATTACTACGAGCAATATTTTGAACTGGGGTGGCGGACAATTGAAGAATCGCTACAGCATTTAGGAACAGAATTTGACATGGTGGTTTGTGAAGGTGCTGGTAGCCCTGCGGAAATTAACCTCAAGCACCGCGACTTAACTAATATGCGGGTAGCAAAACATTTAAATGCACCAACCATGTTAGTAGTTGATATTGACCGGGGTGGTGCTTTTGCCCATGTTGTTGGTACCTTAGAGTTATTGGAACCAGATGAACGCGCCTTAATTAAAGGTATAGTAATCAATAAGTTTCGAGGGCAGCGATCGCTCTTAGATCCGGGGATAAAATGGTTAGAAGAACGCACAGGTATCCCCGTTATCGGTGTTATACCCTACTTGCAACAAATGTTTCCAGCCGAGGATTCACTTGACTTGCTAGAACGTCAATCGTCGTCAAATAAAGCCCAAACTGACCTCAACATTGCTGTCATCCGCTTACCAAGAATTGCCAATTTCACCGACTTTGACCCACTGGAATCAGAAAGTACAGTTTCAATTAAATACTTAAGTCCTAAGCAAGATTTAGGACATCCTGATGCCGTAATTATCCCAGGTACAAAGACCACAATTGCTGACTTGCTACTGTTGCAAAAAAGCGGTATGGCAGAAGCTATCCAAAACTACGCTGCTTCTGGTGGAACGGTTTTAGGTATCTGCGGTGGCTATCAAATGCTCGGTCAAATCATCGCCGACCCAGAAGGGATAGAGGGACAAGCGGGCAGATTTCAAGGGTTAAATCTTTTACCAATCAGAACTGTAATTACAGGACAAAAAATCGCCCGTCAGCGCCAAGTTAGCTCAAATTATCCCCAACAAGGCTTGCCAGTTAATGGCTTTGAAATTCACCAAGGGCGATCGCGTATCGAACAGCAAGGCATAGATATTCAATCCTACCATGCCCTATTTGACGATATTAATTTAGGGTTAGTAGATAGTTGTCAATCAGTGTGGGGAAGTTACCTCCACGGGCTTTTTGACAATGGGCCTTGGCGACGGGCTTGGTTAAATCGCCTCCGTCAACAGCGAGGTTTAAAATCTTTGCCCACCGGTGTTGCTAACTACCGAGAACAGCGAGAGCAGATTTTGGACTCTTTAGCCATTGAAGTTGACAGCCATTTAGACTTAAATCTGTTTTTGTCTTAAGCTAAAATTCCTTAAAATGTCATTGGTCATTGGTCACTTGTACTGAGCGTAGTCGTTGGCGCAGCCTCTCGTAGAGAAGTATTGGTCATTTACAAAGGACAAATGACAACTGACAAATGACAACTCTATTAAATGCGTAATATTGATGATTGTTCGTGTCCGCTTTTTACCAGATGATGTCACAGTAGATGCCGAAGTGGGAGAAGCCCTCTTAGATGTAGCAGACCGGGCTGGGGTGTTTATTCCCACCGGTTGTCTCATGGGATCTTGTCACGCTTGTACCGTCGAATTAGACGATGGAGAGATTGTTCGCGCTTGTATTACCGGAGTACCGCCACGCGAGGAATTGACGATTAATTTGTTTAGCGATCCAACTTGGTAGTTTTTTAATCCTCTAAGTTCAGAATGTCATATCTTTGAGAGTGGCGAGCGCAGCTTTTTTCTTGTAGTTCTAAAAATAAAACTGGAGGTAAAAGTAAAATAGGCAATTGAGTAAGTGGAGCAAAATAATGATTTAGGCTTAAGTACCAAATGGTTATAATGCTGCTATCCTTTCTGGTCAATGGTAGGTTATTTTAGTTTAAATAATATTTTTACGTATTATTACTATTTTTTTCTATATATATAATTTTTATAGTTAGTGAGTAATAATTTTGTCGTAAAAGCTAGCTAAATATGGATAACTTTTTTGATTGTGTCAGAGAATATAATTTACCTTTATACGATCTAACACTAGGTTATGCAGGATTACCTGTAGAACCAGGTCTTTATTTACTGTATGATTCACATGGAGATTTTATATATGTAGGTAAAGCATCAAATCTTCGTGACATAGTATCTGCTCATTTTAGGGCAGGTGAAGCAAATGCCAGAATTAGAGACTATGCAAATTATGTAATTTATAAAGTTACATATTCTGTTGAAGAAGCTGAAATTTTAGAAAGCACAATTTTTGATAACTGGACTAGAATAACTGGTCAATATCCGTTTGCGAATAGAAACAGAACACCAATGTCAACAATAACCGATTTGGAAGAAGAAAATATAAAACGGGAATATATACGAAAATTACTTGAAAAAGTAATGAGTTAAGTTCTATAAAATCTATTTTCTAATTTTAATAGAAATTAAAAACTATTATGCTTAATTGGGACTAAAGCACCCTTGTAACTAATAGTAATCTCACTAAATCTCCCTTTAGTTACTCCGTCAAAGAGATTAAAAAATAACCTGATTATCATCTCAGTTAGTCTAATTGGAGTTAGAGAAAATGTGTTCTGCTTTCACTCAAAACAGAGTTTGTCCTAAGCGAAAAGGAATTTAATCATGTCTCAGGAATTAATCAAGCCAAAGCTTATTCAACATTTAAAAGATTATGGCTTTGAATATTCTTGTTCTGAAGATGAAAACGGTAATCCTATTAACTCTGTAGATACAGAAATCCTAAGTTTTTATGTCCCAGTAAAATTTTATTCAATTTATGAGACTAATGATGAGAGTTTTGATGAAACTGATATTTATGAATTACATATTGAAAATAGTTCTATAAACAGTCCTACAGGTGTAAGGATTGTTATTTCTTGTGATAGCTTTGGAAGGAATCTTAAAAATGAAAATATATGTACTGAATATATTGATGTTCCCGATGATATACCTTTAGCAATTAATAAAGTTTTGTGTTCTATTGCTAGCAACTTTAAGCCCTCTTACACAACTTTCTGATAACAATGTGCAGAGCGTTACAATCGTAACCACAACGACTTTATAACGGTGTAAGATAGAACATTCTCCAACCCTTAAAAATCCATATTTTTTCATCAGACAGCAAGAAATAAACTTTTAAAGTTTGTTTCCTACTGCCTGGTTTTGCCATCTATATCAATTAGCTTTAACATTCAGTGCATATTCTTTAAACCTTTCCAAATCAGCTTGAATAGTTGATTCAACTATCCGCCCCAAAAACAAGTTATCCATAATTTTGCCAAGAATGCCGGGGATAGCATAGGAAATAGTCATTTTCACAATGCTACTATTGTGGCGATCGTAAAAGCGAATCGCTCCCTGATTCGGCAAACCATCAACCGATTCCCATTGGATAATTTGGTTGGGAATAACTTTGAGAATTCGGGATTGCCAATTAAATTCTAGACTGCCAGTTTTTAATTTCCAAAGAGATATATCTGGGTTATCTGGCGGAATTTTCACCGAATCAATCCACTTCATCCATCGGGGCATTTGCTCTAAATCAGACCAGAGACTCCATACTAAATCTATGGGAGCCTCTACTTCTACCTGCACAGTATGCTCTAACCAGTCTGACATTCCTATTCTTCCTTTGCGCCCTTTGCGCCCTTCGCGGTTAGTTATTTCTTCAAACTTTCCAAAATCACTTTTGCCGCACGTCGTCCAGAAATAGTAGCACCTTCCATGCTGTCGATGTAGTCTTGCTGAGTATAACTCCCGGCAAGGAAGAAATTATCTACTGGTGTTTTTTGGTTGGGACGGTACGCATCCATTCCTGGCGCTTCTCGGTAAAGAGACTGAGCAAGCTTTACAACACTGTACCAAGTCATATTTAGTTCCCGCGACGAGGGAAACAGTTCATGGACTTGCTTGAGAACATGTTGTGCGATCGCTTCATTACTTTGGGCAATAAACGGATCTCCTGGTGTCAGCACTAGCTGTAACAGTGAACCCTGTCCTGGACGATAATAATCAGCAGGGCTAGTCAACGCTAAATCGGCAAAACAAGAAAAGTCAGCATCGGCTGTGTAAAGTAAATTATCGATTCCAGCCGCATGGTTTAACTGTTTACGTTGCTCTCCATCGTTCAGTTCTGTTACCCAACCATCAAAGCGTAACTGCACTGTAGCCACTGGCACTGCATCCAGTTTGTAAATATTGTCAAATTCTGACCACTTACGCCACTCCTGGGGTAGGATGCGTTGAATTCCTGGAACATCACAGGCAAAAACGTAAGCATCAGCTGCGATCGTTTCTACTGCATCACCTTGGGCGACTACTATACCAGTTACACGCGTTTGTTCGGCTGACTCAGTAAACTGAATTTCCCGAACTTGTCGGCGCGTGTAAACTTTGGTGCCTCTAGCTTCCAGATATTCCAGAATCGGCTTGTGTAAATATTCAGCTGGAGAACCTTCTAGCATTCGCAAAACTGAAGCTTCAGTTCTAACTGCAAATAGCTGAAATATGGTTAACATACAACGGGCAGACATATTTTCGCAATCAATAAATCCCAATGCGTAGGCAATGGGGTTCCACATCCGCTTGATGCTGCCATTACTTCCACCATGACTGCGAAACCAATCGGCAAAGCTAACTTTATCTAAATTGCGGATAGTTTTCATCGCCCCGTTAAAGTCTACCAATCCGCGAACTATCGGACTAGTACCCAAAGCGATCGCATTTTGCAATTTATCCTGCAACGATAGTTGGGAAGTAGTGAAAAATGCCTTTAACCCATTGAAAGGCGCACCTGTAAGAAAACGAAAATCTAAAGCACCAGTGCGCCCCCCTTTATTAATAAAAGTGTGGGTATGTTCCTTGAGGCGTAAGTTTTCTAACACCCCCACTTTTTTCATTAAGTCAAATAGTTGGTAGTAGCACCCGAAAAATACATGCAACCCCATTTCTAGATGGTTGCCATCTCCATCAACCCAACTGCCAACTTTACCGCCGACAAACGGACGAGATTCAAAAATCTCTATTTCACAACCAGCATCAGCTAGATCCACTGCGGTTGCTAGCCCAGCCAGTCCCGCACCTACGATTGCAACACGCATTCCGTCGTTCCTTTTCAGTTTCTTTACAGATTGTAACTGGGTTGGTGTCGGAATTTGCTACTTAATATCAACTCCAGCAGCATATTAATGCTTGCCAATATCGATACTAAAAACTCTTTGATTACTTCTTTTAGTCCCGGTAAATGACCAGACGCGATAAAAACGCGTCTGTATCATCTAGACAAACTTTTGTCCATAGCAGCGGACTCTCAAAAGTATCAGAGATATTTTTTTGGTGGCAAAGCAGTTTTCTGGATAAGTTGTGAAAGTCACTTCTTAGTTGTTTGCATCTTTACCGTCGTCGGAGACAGGCAAACTTCTAATCAGTTCACGAATCACATCAGTTGCAGGTCTACCTGTTTGTTGGCAATATTTTTCTAGTTTTTCCGCTTCCTGCGTTGCAAGATTAACTGTTATGCGTTTAACTGCCCATTTTTTATTTGTCATTATCATGCTATCTGCTGTATATTTAGATGGTCGAAAGAGTCTAAATTAAAGAGGGAACCGATAAGGTTATCAGAGTTTGTCTCACGAAACAAGTAATACCATTAATATTAAGAATGTTTGTTTTGTCAAAGGCTCGATCATTTTCTAAAAAAATCAAAATACTACACTTTATTTGTTACTATTGTGACAGCAAAAATAGCACATCGTTGCTTTTGAAGATAATAACCCTACTAACAGCATGAGTAAACCCTAACAATGAAATTTTATAAAGAAATTCAAGATACCTACTGTTGACTCAATGAAGATTTCCAAAGTTATTCTCCATTGAAAGCATTTGACCTTCTCTCTTAACTAAGTTCGTCAAACCCAGTTGGAGAGAATATCTGCTAGAACATCAAAAAATAAAGCTTCAGAATCATTATCATACTGAAATGCTGATTTACAGGAGGGTTGAAGTGGTGTGTATAGGGCGTTAATAGTGACTTAGAAAGTAGACAAATAAGCGATCGCCTTAAAACAAACACCTATATCTAACCAGACTGTAACCAAGAACTTAAGAGCTACTTGAACTGTTATCAATTTTGGCTTACTTCGATCAAGCTGATTGCTTTTCACTGCCAATATAGTAGCCCGAAAAAAAGGGACAACGCTCAGTCTACTGAGTCTAAATTGCCAATTATCTTGGTAATTTTTGACAGCAACATCTGTAATTTCACACAGACGAATTCATCCAGAATATATGTGATGTTATTTGACTGCTGCCGATAATATTTTAGTTTTGTTTCATACTTCTACAATAAATTATCGTCAGAATGCAATACTTTATTGCATCTTTTTTATCTTCTTTCTAGCGATATAGCTTGCTTTGAAAGCAGCAATATTTTGACGATTTTTCGTCTTCATCTATCTGGAAGTTATATAAATCATTTTTAGCCCAGTAGGGCGTTAGAAATTTGACATAAAAATTTTTCCTCATATCTAAGTCAAGATATAAATTACTGCCAATAAAATTTTTATTCCAACTATTTTTATCTGGTAAGTATACCCATAAAAAGAATCGTATATTTTAATTTTTTCGGCAATGTGTTTATTATAGCTATTATTTACGCGCTTTAAATAATCTTCATTTAGACACTAGCAAAGCTATTTTTCCTCCTTTATAAAAAAATTACAAAGAAAAATATATTATCTGAACTTTTGCTTAATGATATTGATATATAACAGAAGGCTAAACTCAAAAGCTTATTAAAAAAAAGATTCCAATATCTCAGTGCGTCAGTAAGGTTTGATTCAAGCAGTCTTTGTAGATAAATTCTTAGGTTATTGTAGTTATTTATACTTAAAAATTTGAGATAAAATAACTAGAAAACTATGAAAATATAGGTACTTCATGAAATTTAGGTAAAGTTAGCTTCTCAAGATTGGTCGTGTATTCGTATTGACATATACATGAATATTTATGAAAAAGTGCCGCACGCTGATAGGTACGCAGATCGCGAAGACTGAGTATAACCGGAAATACTCTGCCTCTACTTAAAAGACTACCTACCAGAGATGAGTTATATACCAATAGGATTTAGTTAAGGGTTATTGGTGTAGACAATTGGTCTTTCAAGACGCGACAAAACGCCTGTCTACATCTGGGTTTGGTTGCCCATTCTGAATTGTATTGGGGTATATACAAAAGTGAAAATCCTGAGTCTTTTTTACTTCAATACAGTTCAGTTAGCGCCAAAAACCTTAAGTTGTGTAAGTTGGGCTGAGGAACGAAACCCAACACTTTCATAGCTTTGTTGGGTGAAGCAAAGCGCAACCCAACAAAGCAGTTTTCTTAACTGAACTGTATTGCTTTTTACTTGCCTGAAACAGTTACTCCTCAATTTAGAATTCTGAATTAAGGAGTAAAACACGCTTTATATTTAGGTAACAGACTTAGCTTGTGTAACTCACTTTCCTTGAAATCTGCTGTCAATGATGCGCCCTTACTTCCATCCCCACGTTTTGCTATGGGGTAAGACAGTACTCAGCACTGGTGAATCAACACTCCGTTGATAAAGAGAACAGGGGTAAACGTTAAAAGGCAAAGCCTTCCCTTTTTTCCTCTCAAATGCAGTTTTAATCAATCAAATACACATCAACTTAACTTCTCATACCGATGATTTGAGATTGAGGATTGCGGCAATTCATGCAATTATTCAAATTTCAGTTGGGGCATAAGTTGGAGAGTGCCAATACCTAAATCTTTAGGTGAAAGCGATCGCCCTTCAAACAAAGCCATCATATCTCGTAACTGAGGATTGCCACGGGAGGCTCCCGTTAGTCCTTTAGCAATGATTAAGCCACAATAGCCCTTAGTATTTTTACACCGCTGATTCCATTTTTTTCGGGCTTCGACATGAATTGGATCTTCATCTAAAAATTCACCGAATAGGAACAATTCGCCATTTTGAGTTTGCAATAAACCCAGGTCGTAGCGATCGCCATCAAAAGGATCGGCACCTGGATTAAAGCAAATTGCTCTCAGTCCGCCTGCTGCTTCAATTCTTTCAATTACAGTCTTCGCCTTGGGTCGGGAAGTTTGAATTAAAATCACCGGCAAACCGTCACCCACTTGTTTGATTTCACCAGCCTGGTGGTAGCTGACCCCCTTTCGCAGAAACTCCAACATTTCCCAAGACACTACACCTAAGCTGAGGAAGGAATCTTCTGGTATCAAGTCATCTCGCAATGATTGGAAATCAAGGTTGTTAATCTCCTCGTCATCAATACCAAAGCCTGCCATTTCCTCTAATTCTGCTGCTAACTGCGGCATGGTAGAGACTGTTACAGGCACTGATTTAGTTGATTCTTCCGACTGCGGTAGAGAAATACGATAGCGACGGCTTAGAGTTGGGAAAATGTCCTCATGAAGTTGGCGACGGTGATCGCGAATAAAGCGGCTCAGGCTTTCGATCGCAACCAAAATTACCAATGCTTCTTCGTCATACAAAACAGACCGTAGTCCTTCTAAGGGGTGGATATTACCAAAAGTAGGGTCAATTTCTGATAATGGCAGATCCGCCAAATCATCTTCTTCATCGTCATCTTCATCAGTTTCGTCAACGCTCTCAAAAGTGAGAAACAGGCAATCTTGCTTAAGGAACGCTTCTTCTAGATGCTCTGTTGATTCTTCATCCGTTAAAACTGCGGCGCGAAACTGTTTTAAAGAGTCTTCTGAGCGATAAAACAAAATCCCATACTCCATTCCCAGCATTCCCATAACTGAGGCGTAGAGTGTGCCAACATCCCACTTATTAATCTCGATTGACAAAATTTGCTGTTCTTGCAAAAATTCCCAAGGTGCTGCTTGCCAAATTGCAAATGCTTTCTCTCGCAAGATTTGCGCATACTGTGGGGGTAAATCGGGGGTTTGACTATCAAGGATGTCGGCGAATCCCCGAAATAGTTCGTCAATTAAAGGCAGTTCTGGTGCGTAGTCAATGGCGATATCCAAATCTTGCAGCACTCCCCGCAGGTAAAATTGGATCTCGCGGTCTTTGACTACAATTCTTTGGGGTCTAGCAGGTCTTGCCGGACTCTGGGGATGCTCCATTGCTTGCATTAAGGTGCGAACTATTGCTTCTGGGCCGGTATCACAAGCTACCACGTCCATTCCTCGAACAACACCTTGGGAGTAATCTACCCAAAGAATGCATTCTCCCTTTGCCTCTGAGTCTGACACCTGGTTTGGTGATGACAACGGACGGCGATCGCCCTCCCATACAGAAGGAATTTGAGTTAATTTCTTCAACCGGCGACTGGTAGAGCGATTAAAACTTGTCATAGAATCAAAAGAAGCAATTTGGAAGTAAACTTGGGGGCTAGCTAGCCTCGGATTAAATTTTTATGGCTGCACCTGAAGGGTGGTTGCTTCTGTTGCTGCCGTAAGGCTGGAATTTTAAGAATACCGAATGTATAAACACATTGAGTCTCTCAATTCTAGAATAAAAATCTTTGGCTACTTTTGACGGAGTGTTTACAATTTGGTATTTAGCAACATCTAAGCCGCTAGAATGAATACAAAAACACTTAACGAGCAACCCAGAAGCATTACAAGCCGATATAGGGTAACGTTTATACTAATTAAGGAGTTGAAAAGCAGATGACACAAGCAATTGAAGCTCAACAACGCGGAATTCTGTTGAGCGAAGCCGCATTGCACCAGGTAAAATCCCTCCGGGACAAGCAAGGCACAGACTTGTGCTTACGGGTAGGGGTGCGTCAGGGTGGGTGTTCTGGGATGTCTTACATGATGGACTTTGAAGATACCAGCAAAATAACCCCTCATGATGAAGTTTTTGATTATGATGGCTTCAAAATTGTCAGCGATCGCAAGAGTCTGTTATATCTCTACGGTTTAATGCTCGATTACAGCGATGCTATGATTGGCGGTGGTTTCCAATTTACTAACCCCAATGCTAATCAAACTTGTGGTTGCGGCAAGTCATTTGGGGTGTAATATTGTCAGTTGTCATTTGTCCCTGAGTATTGGACGAAAGACAAATGACAATTGACCAATGACTAATGACTCATGATTAATTTACTATGACTCAAACAGTTGAATCCCTGTTTGATACAGGTTTAGAACGCTATAAAGCAGGAGAATCAGCAGAATCTTTAATCCCTGTATTTAAAGAAGTGTGCGATCGCGCTCCTAAAACTAGTGCAGCTTGGGTTTGTTTAGCGTGGTTGTATCTACTCGATAACAAACCCAATTTGGCTTACAAAGCTGGACAGAAGGCAGTCAAGTTAAATCCACAAGATCCCCAAGCTAGAATCAATCTTGCCTTAGCAATGCTGGAAACAAAGCAAAAAGGCTTGCGAGAACATATTGATATAGCACAACAGTTAATTTTTGTCAACGAAGAATGGAGTGATGAAATAAAAAATAGTATTGAGGACGGTTTAAGTAGAAAACCAGATTGGCAGAGTTTAACAAAAGTCAAAAATTGGCTGTTTGAAAAGTAAAAAATGGGGACTGGGAACTGGGAACTGGGGGTTAGGGACAACGAGGAGAAGGCAGAGAATTTATTGAAATAACTCTTTAGGCTGTCTCTTCCCAATGCCCAATTCCCAATGCCCAATGCCCAATGCCCAATGCCCAATGCCCAATGCCCAGTACCCAATCCAATCATGAAAGATAAATTGTTAAATTGGCTAAACATGGTTTTAGTCGCCGATGTTTTTTTGGTTTTGTTTGGCTTTGGCTGGTTAGCGATCGCTGCGATCGGTGATGCTGCTGGAGTAAACCTGGGTTTGGATTTGTGGCATCAACTGTGGCAACCCTTGTTTAACCCCGCAATTGGCATTCTCATGGGCGGTGCAATTCTCAGCGGTATTATCAGTTGGGTTTCCAAAAAATTTCTTTCTAGTCAATAGTCAAGGAACTGGGTACTGGGGATTAGGGACTGGGGACTGGAAAAAAGCAGGGGAGCAGAGGGGAAGGAAGTTGCAGTAAGTCTTTCCCCTAAGCCTCTTTGCCCGTGTGCCCTTGTCCCCAGTCCCCACTCCCCACTCCCCACTCCCCACTCCCTTTTAATTAAGAATTTGTGTTAATGCCGATTGCAAATTAGGATATTTGTACTCAAAGCCTGTTTGCACGGTGCGTTTTGGGATAACTTGCTGACCTTCTAAAACTACTATAGCCCCGTCTCCTAAAAGAGCTTCGATCGCAAAAGCAGGAACAGGCAACCAAGAAGGGCGATTCATCACTTGTCCCAAAGTTTGGCTTAAATCTGCCATCCTAACTGGGTTGGGGGCAGTGGCATTGTATACGCCTTCTATTTCCGGTTTAGTTAAAGCTTGCAAAATCAGGCTAACTAAATCGTCTACGTGAATCCATGAGAACCACTGCCGACCACTGCCAATAGGCCCGCCAGCAAAGAGTTTGAAAGGCGGAATCATTTTACCTAAAGCACCACCATTGCCCAGGACAATCCCAAAACGCAGAATTACTAGTCGCACACCAGCATCTTTTACTTTTCTCGCTTCAGTTTCCCAGGCTTGGCAGACTTGGGCAAGAAAATCGTTACCAGATAGACTGGTTTCATCAAAGGTAGCCGTTTCACTGGTGCCGTAGTAGCCAATAGCCGAAGCGTTAATTAACACTGATGGTTTAGGATTAGCATTGGCTATTGCTTCAACTATTTTTTGTGTACCTAACTTTCGGCTATTGAAAATTTCTTGTTTCCGTTCTGGTGTCCAGCGCCCTTCACCAATAGGTTCTCCTGCCAAATTAACTACGCCATCACAATTAGCAATGATACTTTGCCAAGAACCAGATGCATTTGGTGTATGGGCAACAATTTCTACATTAGGGAAAGCCTCAGATGGAAAAACCTTTTGAGCAAAAGCGGTATTTCGAGTTAATGCTACTATTTTATGACCTTCTTTGTGTAATCGTTGTACCAAACGACTACCGACAAATCCTGTTGCTCCAGTAATTGCGACTTTCATTTTCTACCTTAGCCAAACCTTTATTGTAAAGTTTTCGATCAAACTTTCAGCTTACCAAAGAAGGCAGGAGGCAGGAGACAGGAGGAAGAAAACACATTTTTTGCCCTCTACCACTTTCTTCTAGATCGAGTAAATTTATTTATGTTCGCGAAGCGTGTCTTAGAGAAGAAAGAACAAAGTATGTATTTCGAGCGGAAAGTGCCACAAAAAATACTGCGTCCTTATTGAAACCCCATTCAGCTGACACTCACGGAACGCCTAAATTATTTATGACGTTTACCTCCTACCTCCTGCCCCCTGCCTCTTCATTGACTGTATATCTGGTAATACCTGCTCTCAAAAACTTTGATTTTTTAATGACTTTATATTTAGATACTTCGGTATTATAGGATGGACGGAGTGTTGCAAGGCTTGGGGCTATTATGGCTCGCTATACCTGTTCATTTATTGTTTCTGTTCCTAGTGACCATCTGGTGCCGTTACTTGTAGAACTTCTACAGGACTGTCAGTTGGATATTCAATATCACACAGCCGAATATATTATCGGTCGTGAGGTTCCTGGAAATGTTCCTTTTCCTAAATTAATAACAGTAGAAGTACTGATTGACAAATCAAAATCTACTGAAACAGAAACTCGGATGAGTATTGTGATTAAAAATGAAGAACTACCAATTCACCTAGATAATTACTGCCGACAAATGTTTGAGTTAATCAAGCAAGCTATTGAAAGTAGCCGCCATTGGCATTTGATTGAAAGTATTGCAGGATAGTTTTGGTGATTGAATTGATACTTCCACGGCTTCAAACCGTGGAAGTATCAGACTGTGATTGGTAGTTATAATTCACTCTCTTAATCCTCTAAATCCTCGGCCATACCGGGGTTTATTAGTGTAATGTCGTACTCGCTCGAATCCGTTTGTCCTAAACGCTGAGTGTTTCTTAAAAGGTAATAAATGGCACGTACTTGAGGCCCAAAAACAATCTCGTCTTCATTTCTGAGATCGTGGGCTGGTATTTTACGTCCATTAATCATCAAACCATTGGAACTAGGCTTACCTTTGGCATCGCCATCTACAATCCGGTAATAGTAGCTATGACTATTATGCTCTCGTGGCAATCTCACTAATGTGGCATGGCGGCGGGAGACAAACTGCGACATCAAACGGATATTACATTCGCGGTCTCTACCAATAGAGTAGACGGGGTGCTCCAGAGAAAATTCTTTGCGACCTTGATCGTCTTCAATAATTAGTAGATGGTTTTCATTGGTTTCTGCTGCCATTGACAAATCGTGGAACTGTAATTGATTAAACTTTGTTTAGTATCGTATCTTGCCATTTTTGCGCACCATAAGTTTGTGGTGCTAATCTAAATAAGCTTTAAAATTGCATAATACCTTGAAAGAGTAGAACATATCCGTTCTACTCCAGTAGCTATGATAGCTTTGGTAAGTGTCTTAAATCGACGACTGACTCCTGAATTGTGTTTTGACAATCCAAAATTTGTGGTGGCAAATTGGACGTGTAAAGGAGTATTCTACGGGCGATGAGCGAATCGCCGTAATAATATTGAGTTGGTGACGACGCTAACAGAGCTAAAAGCCATTAATGCAGCAGCACCAGATGGGTTAAGTACAAAACCCAGACTAGGAAATAAAACACCTGCTGCTAAAGGAATGCCAAGTGTATTATATGCAAAAGCCCAGAATAAATTTTGGCGGATTTTGTTGAATGTGGCGCGACTAAGCTGAATAGATTCGACGACATCGTTTAGGCGATCGCGCATTAAAATAATTTCAGCAGTTTCCATCGCCACATCTGTCCCGGAGTGTAAAGCAATTCCTACATCAGCTTGAGATAAAGCTGGAGCGTCGTTGATTCCATCTCCTACCATTGCGACTACTGAGTGCTGAGTGCTGAGTGAGAAGTGAAGAGTTTTCTTCGTCCCCTTGTCCCCCTTGTCTCCTTGTCCCCCTTGTCCCCTTGTCCCTTCTAACTGGAGAGACTGGATTGCAGCTGCTTTTTTAGCTGGGGGAACACCTGCTATTACATCAGCGCTATCTAATCCTAGTTGTTTAGCTATGGCGCTAGCTGCTTCTAGACGATCGCCACTGAGCAACATTACCCGTAAGCCCATTTGACGCAACTTGTCTACTGTAGATCGAGCATCCGATCTAAGGGTATCAGAAACACCAATTAGTCCGGCTAAGGTTCCCCCAATTGCTACATAAACGGCTGTTTTACCATTTGTTGCTAAATCCTGTGCTAACTGTTGTGCGGTTTCGTTAATGGCAATGCCGTGCCAACTCAACCATTCCCAGTTACCCAACAATACAACTGTGCCCTCTACCACAGCAGATACTCCTAGCCCTGGTTCCGTGTGAAAGTCTACACCCTCTGGAATAGATAACTGTTGCCGCCGTGCTTCTTGCTGAATCGCTTTTGCTAGGGGATGGTGAGTACCGCTTTCTACGGCTGCTGCTAGTTGGATTAGGGATTGAGCATTATTCTTCTCCAGTCCCCAGTCCCTAGTCCCCGATTCCTCAATTAACAGACAATCTGTGACTATGGGATTACCTGTGGTGAGAGTACCAGTTTTATCAAATACTACGGTATTTAACTGGTGTATTTTTTCTAAAACATCGCCACCTTTGATTAACAAACCTCTTTCTGCGCCCATAGCAGTTCCAACCAGAATGGCTGTTGGTGTGGCAAGTCCCAAAGCACAGGGACAGGCGACTACCATAACTGCGATCGCTAGTTTTAAACTAATTAACAGGGAAGAGTGAGGAGTGGAGTGGTGAGCGTGGCTCATCATTTCCATGCCACCAGACATGGTGATATCAGTCCAAATGTGAGTGCCGAAAAAGTACCAAAATCCAAATGTTAAGACAGATGCTGTTAGTACCCCGTAAGTAAAGTAACCAGCTACTGTATCTGCTAATTTCTGTACTGGGGCTTTGCGAGTTTGGGCGGCTTCTACTAGGGCAACAATTTGAGCTAGAGTTGTATCACTTCCAATCCGGGTTGCTTGAATAGCGATCGCTCCTGACTGGTTTAGTGTCCCTCCTGTCACTGTATCTCCTGGTTTTTTGATTACTGGCACTGCTTCCCCGGTTAGCATCGATTCATCAACCGTTGTTTGACCAACCACCACTTCACCATCAACGGGGATTTTATCACCTGGCAGCACTTGTAAGCATTCACCGACACGAACCTGTTCAGCAGGAATCTCAACACTAGAAGAACCCATTCCAGCTTTCTCTGGGTTGGCAATCAATCGCGCTAAGAGTGGCTGGAGTGCTAGCAATTTCCTAAATGCAGCAGCCGCTCGACCTCTAGCTTGTTGCTCTAATGTCCTTCCTAAGAGAATAAAGCCCAGCATCATTACTGGTTCGTCAAAGAAGCACTCCCAACCCAATTGGGGAAAAAGCAGCGCTAGTAAACTAGCAATGTAGGCTGTCAGCGTTCCCAATCCCACTAGGGTGTTCATGTTAGGCGCATTTCGCCGCCAGCCCAGCCAGCCATCTACTAAAATCGGGCGACCGGGAATTAACAGCGCTACTGTCGCTAGTCCACAGTGAAACCAAATATTATTTAGCACTGGCAGCACTGAGCTACCAAGATTACCAAAATGTCCACTTCCCGACAATATCAGCAATACCGCTGCGATCGCTAACTGCCATAGAGAAGAACGCATTTCTCGGCGTTGTCGTTCTGCTGGATCTGGTAAGGTTGATATTTCGCCTGCTACTGTGCCATTAGCTTTTCGGGGTTGAGTCGGGAATCCAACGGCTGTTAATCGCTGTGCCAGTGCATCTACATCTATTGCACCAACTTCTGACTCTACAACTGCTACCTCTGTGGCCAGGTTCACACAGGCACTCTTGACTCCTGGATGTTGGGTCAGCTGTCGCTCTACAGCGTTCACACACCCAGCACACTTCATACCCCCAACATCTAGAATAATCTTCTCTAGGATTGGGTCAGGTTCTAGGGCTGGCTTAGTTTTTGGGACGAGTTGCATGGCTTGTGTTTAGATTCGCTACAGAAATTCAACGCCTGACTAAAAGCGTCTCTAATTCGAGCGTAGGCTAAATATGGAACTATGACTCAATGTCAACCATATTAAAATTATTAATTTATCGTACTTCGTTGAGCATCAAGACTATCGCTGCATTTTAATTCAACGTTCCAAGTTCTCAGATTTTTCTGTAGGGTTCTGAATTTTAAATTTTAAATTTTTAATTTTAAATTCCCCTACGGGGGGTTGACAGTTCCAACGTCGATAAGTGACATAAATAACAGCTGCCATCTGTATTGGCGCGATCGCAATCAGGTTTTTGAAGAAATAGTTGATTTCTAAATGAGATATAACGCTGAAATATCCTAAGCCTAACAAGAAGAACATTGTCCAGTTAAGCTGTTTAGGTTTGAAAATAAGCATATTATTAAAAATAAATATAGAAAGTAAAAGTGCTGTATAACTTTTGTTAAAGGTAAAAGGTGAAGCGGAAGGGAAAAAGGATGTTTCTTTGGTTGCTCTTTATCCCTGCGCTTTTGCTGCAATCCTAAACTTGGCAGGGAGGATCATTCTCTGCTTCCAGTAAGAAAGTTATTCTTGCACTAGAACCAGCCCTGCTTATTCACAAAATAGGTATTTACAAATCCTTCAGGGGATTTATTTAAGTAAATCATGCCTTCAATTAGACCTACAAGTTGCATAACTAACAAAGCAACGCCGTAGGTAAAAGAACCCCCAACTACAGAAATCACTAACATGATAAAGCCTTCCGAAGCGTATCCTAGAATAAACTTATGAACCCCGAATGCTCCCAGGATAATGCCACAGTAACCAGCTAGAAGTTGTTTGGTAGGGTGACTGGGGTTAAGATTTGCCATATAAGTGCTGCTCCTTGATAAGTGAGTATAAAAATAAAGTCTTTATTGTAATGGAAGCAAATACATTTACTTGCTTAATAAATAGATTTTTAATTTTTTCAGTCTGAGTAAATCTCAAGATGAATAATTAAAATCAGCGTGCTTCTATTCCAAAGGAGACGCCAAGATGTCTTGCGCTATAGCCCGAACTGGCGCTCCTTGATGACTTTTGCTGGATTTGACGATCGCAAACCTTGGTGCAGCAGTTTTGCAGATTTTTAGCTCAGACATTTATCTTGAGCAGAATCAATCTTAAATAATCAGCAAAAGCTGCTACATACACCACTTTTTACAAGTCCATCAGTATTATTTCCGGATGTTTTTGCGTAGGCGTAGCCCGTCGTAGACATCGCACCAATGGCAAGACAACTGCGTGGCTAGTGGGAATCTAGAAGTGCAAAAGGCAGCTTCCATATCTTTATAACCGTTTTTTAGTTACCGATCCCCACTTCCATGAGCGCAAACCGGAATTGAATTCCAATTTATGACAGCTAAAAATGGTTCAAGAAGGCAATTAACATCTCGAAAAATGGCTAAAATCTACCTGAATGAGAATAAATGCTTAACTAGATAGTTTGTTGTCTATGTTAATAGCATTCTTTAATTTGCTTTTGCCATTATCGTAATTGGGTTTTCAGCTAGTATTTATGCTTGTAACCAATTATTACTAGTAAATTGTCTCTATCTAAGGAGATAAAATCAGATATTTTTGTTTTTGGCAACAGTACTGTAATTGTATTAATTGCTACCTAAAACAAATAAACTTAATAGTGTACCACTATTCCAAAGGCTGTGGAGGAGCATAGGAGCGAGGAGATTGCGCGATCGCGTGTAAACTACTCCTAAGACAATGCCCAATGCGGTCAGGGGGAGAATTTCCGATAAGCTGAGGTGAGCGATCGCAAACAACAAACTACTGATCAGAATTGCTCCCCACACGGGTAAGTAACGAGTTAGAGAGGGTAACAAAAAACCGCGAAAGAGGATTTCTTCAAAAAATGGAGCTGCGATCGCCGCTGTGGAGAAAAATATACCTAGCGCTACACCATCTTGACTTTCCAGCGCTAATTGCAACAGAGGATTACTCCCACCCTGTCCTTGCCATAGCTGCTGATTAATCAAAGATACCACCACAACTACAGGTAAAGCCGTGCAATAACCTCCCAGTCCCCACAAAAACCAGTTATCTTGAAAACGGAAGCGAAACCAGAATTCCGGTAGTGGAAAAAAGCGCTTGAGAGAGAAATACAGTACTAACAGCGCACCTAATGCTACTAAAAAGTAACTAACCAACACAGAAAATGCCTGAAGTCGCACATCCACAATGGGACGCGGGATGGGTAGCAACGATATTACTAAGGGCACAAAAATTTGCCCCATAAAGAAAAAGCCAATGATAAAAACCTGCAAAACCGTTTCACCACCCCAAGGGGTTGACCAGGGGATATCAGCATTTTGAGCTAATAACGAGGCTTTTCCTTTCAACAAGCGTTGAGCAAATAATAAAATCAGCAGTATTAGACCAATTAAAGCTGCCAAGGTGGGAATAGTGCCAATAACTGCCAATTTAATTACTGCTTGAGCAGAAGATTCTTGTTGTGCGGCTTTTACTGCTGATAACGCATCTTGTCGTTGTTGGAGTTGGTATAACTTAACCAAAGCAGTAGACCGAAACCAACCTTCTAAATTCTTTTGAATTGGTTCTTGAGCATTTGGGAGGATACGAGGAGGATTGCTCCACAGTCCAGTCAATACAGCGGCGGTTTCCCAAAACCCTGAATTAATATCTGAGCGTTGTTGTAATTCGCTCCAAGTCTTGAAGGCTGTATCCGTCTGTCCTTGCTGTGCTTGTAAGATTCCCAAGCGCAGGTCTAATTCAGCCAGTAATTTTTGTAATTGCTTAAAAGACTGCTGTAACTGTTGCTGTTCCTGTTTAGAAGTTTTAATAGTGGGAGGAGCGTCCGGTAGAGGCTTTGGAGGTGCGGGAGTTATTTCCGCTTGAGAGCGTAATTGTGCAAGTTTGTTGTTAACTTTGTCTAAATTAGCTTGAACTGATTGACGCGCCTCCTGATACTGCTTTGTAGCGCTTTCTAGAGGTTGCTCACCAAGTATTGCTTCCCGAATCGCTTGGAGTTTGTCATCACTGCTATCTTCTGATTGCCAAGCTTGAGCTTGTAAAGCAATATTTGTTTGGTATAGTTCCAAACGACTTTGAAATTGAGGTTCTTGCCAACTACCGAATAAAGCCGAAACTGCCAACAGAACTGCTATCGGCGTCATCACAAAAAATAAAACCAACCGCTTGAGTGTCATCTATCCCCCTTTAACTGACCAGTGGAGAGCGCGTCCCCCTTGGGAATTATCGCAATAAAAAGTCAGAGGTGGATAGATATCATCAATATTATAAGTTTGTAATGAATGTGCGATGCCTGCGGTAAATGCTCGCCTATGCACCCACGATGTTAAATTACAGTAGTGTTCTCCCACCTTGAGGAAGCTGATAATCTTTGTTTTGAGCGATCAATCACTCACTACGGACTAGGATTTTTTTATGTTTAATTATGCTTACTTACTGAGTCTCAGCAGTTTAACTTACAGGAATTCAGAATTAAGAACTTGTTCCATAGTAAAAGGACACTCAAGCGGAAAAGTTTCTATTGGCTTTTCAGTTTCATTTGCGGCATCTCGACGAGCGCGGCGATAATATTTCTGTATCCACTCCCTGTCTTCTAGAAGGCACTGCAAACTAGGAGTGTCTTCCAAGCAATCTTGAATTTGGTTTCGGCAGTTTGAGATTGTGTTAACCCAACTTTTAGTTTTTCGCTCTGGTTGATATTGGCATTTGAGTAAGTGCATTAAAAGCACCTGTAAATAACTTCCAAGTTCCTTTTGTTCACTCCGACCCAAAGCCTCTAGTTCCTCTACCAAATGTTCAACATCTAATTCAGCCCAGCGTCCTTTCTTCAGGCACTCAGCTTGTTGCTGCGTCCACACCAGAAAGTCCTGATTGTAGAGTGTCGTTTTACTCATCAACAGTTACCTCTTTGTTTTCAGCAACATTTTGCCTATTTTTGCTCAATGCAGTGCTTTACTAGACATTTTACAAACAAACTAGGGCGAAAGCGCTGACTACAAACTTTTAATTATTTATGCTGTCCTACTTAATCTTTCAAAAGGAATCTAGCAATTACTCCTTTTATTACTTTTTTTATCTTGTCGGTTGCATTGAGGACGGCAACTGCTGATATCTCGTTCTAAGGTAAATTTCTTTTTGCCTTGGGGTTCACCATGTAATTGGTTAGGCGTGTAACCTAAATTATTGATCCAAGTTACAAATACATCTTTGTATGGATCATTTGCTTTTGATTTGTGTCCTGGCCCTTTATGAACAATTGAAGTGAGCTGATCAGGCAAATGAACAGGCTTGTTACCGAAGTAGTAGAAGTGCTGCGACATCAAAACACTTATACCGCGTAAATCTCTTTCTTGATGACTCTTGTTATGAACACTTGGTCGCAGTAGTGGTTGTTCTCCTTTGCTGTAATCGTAGATGCAATCGCCAACATGATACTTGAATATTTTGCTGTCCCGCTTTGGAATTTTATCAGGACTATGAACTCGGCAAAACTCGTCGTATTCTTGGAATGTCATCTTTTTCGTTACCCGCATCGCATACACAACGCAATTCCTGATATCGCCAATTGGTGAGTTTTTGGAACCAAGTCCTACAACCCAATCTCCAATGCTTGCTACTCGTCGGATATCAGGCTTGCAAATTGCGAGAGTGCAAAGTTCCCAGAATGGGTTAGGAGCGGAGCCATTATCACAAGGTAGGCAGTAGGAGAAGAGTCTCATGAGTACAAAATTACTAAAGTGTATAA
The DNA here is from genome assembly GCF_034530895.1 of Nostoc sp. DedQUE08. Lineage (NCBI taxonomy): Bacteria > Bacillati > Cyanobacteriota > Cyanophyceae > Nostocales > Nostocaceae > Nostoc > Nostoc sp. DedQUE08. The sequence goes on along the minus strand of NZ_JAVRCD010000042.1, from coordinate 47,209 downwards.
CTACTACACTATGGCCTACACTGCGATTAAATACGCATCTTTGTGTATTTTTTGTTACTTAAAGTTCATAAATAATGAAGAGTGAAGAATCAAGATTTGAATCCTTCACTCTTCATAACTCCTTCTATATTTCTAAGATTCTCTTCCCGATGCCCAGGTATCACGCCATTTGACAGTACCTTCTTTCGCAATCACCCAGCGACGATTTACGAGATTTTCGCGCAGAGGCGATCGCCCTTCCCGCCACATGGCATATTTATAAGCAATTAGCTTACCAGCACTTTCATCAAAGGGAATTTCGGCAAACCAAGTATTGGTGTTGATGTACTCTAAAGGATAGGCTTTGCCAATATCCCAGTTACCTAACTCTGGGCAATCTCCTGTCACCACAATAATTTCACCAGGTTGGGTCTCTACGCCATTGAGTTGGACGCGGACAATTGTTTGTGCTTTTAACCGTTCGCCAACGTGGCTGAAAACAATTACTCCCCTTTCTTCTAGTACTAGGTCATAAATCTTGCCATCTTTCACCTCATACTTGTTGCGAGTCACTACGCAGGTATGTTCGCCATCGGGCAATTCTGTTTCTACTTCTGGTAAAGTAACTTCTCCTCCCCGATTTAAAGCGACAAAACACACAGAGTCACGATAACGGCGTACATAGCAGTAAACATCCGCTGTTAAGTATTTTTGCCAGTGGCTACCCATTGATACGGCTGGATTCAGTCGCCGTAAGCCAGACAGCAGTCTGATGCAACGATAAATCTCACTCTCAGTATCCCAATTTTCCATCATTGGGCGGTTGTACGGGTCGTTGCCGCCATCAGTGTCGTTATGCAGATACTGTTCTGTGCCGTAATATATGCAGGGAATGCCGCGACAGGTCATAATTAAGGCGATCGCAACCTTCAGCATCGCTGGATCGGGATTCAGCGATTGGAAACGGCACATATCATGGTTATCAATGAAGGTAACTAGCTCTGTTGCCCCGTTGTAGCGATGATCTTGGTCAAAAATATATTGAATTGTTTGGAATCCGTTTTCTGAACCTTGTCCTAGTGCGGCTCGAATTGCCACGCACAAGCCAAAGTCTAGAAGTGTCATGCCTGAGTGGTTAACAAATTCCACTGAGCGATCGTCACTGGGATTACTATAAATCCATTCACCAAAAATGAATACATCTGGTTTGTGATTGGTCATCTCGCCAGTGAATTCTTGCCAAAACCAAATCGGCATGTGCTTGACAGTATCCACCCGCAGTGCATCTACACCCCGGTCTAGCCATTGTTTAATTGCTGACTTAATATACTCCCGATATTCCGCATTATTTTCATTGAAGGTTGCTAGACCAGATAATTCACAGTTTTGTACTTGCCAATCGTCTTCCCAATTTTGGACTTCGCCATAGTGGTGATACCAATTATTGACATCATTATTGAAATCAGCAATTTTGACACCATCATCATATAATTCACCTTTACTACCGCTAGTATCAGGTGTGCTATGGTTGCAGACAATATCCAGCACTAGCTTCATATTGCGCTTGTGCATTTCTGTAATTAACCGATCGAAGGTCGTATTTTTTTCTTCTTGAGTTGCGTTTAAAGAAGGGTTATCTCCCTCCGCAATGTATCGAGGATTAAGCCGTTTAAAGTCTTTTGTCCAATAGCCATGTATTGCTGCATTACCAACAAATAACTCCTCAACCTGCTCGAACAGGGGAGTTAGCCAAAGAGCGGTAACTCCCATATTTTTGAGATAATCTAATTTATCGATGACACCTTGCAAGTCGCCACCCCAGTACTTACCCCAATCCTGTCTAGTTGGATCGTACAGTTCTGAGTTTGCACCTTCGCTGTTATCTGGATCGCCATCATAAAAGCGATCGACTACGAGAAAATAAATTGTTTCCTGACGAAATTCAATATCTCTGGTGTAAAGGAACTCTAGAGCAATCTCAATATCTAACTGCGGTTCTTGTATAAGAGCTTCTACATTTTCCTTTGCAGGATCTACTTTATATTGATCTGGTGAAAACTGAGATGGTGGGGTTTGTACCATAAAAAAACTCAAAATTTCATCTAATTCACACTTGCAGAACCAACAGTACAACGTTTCAGGTATTGTGTGTCACTACAAACTTGGGTATTGTGACATCCTGCTTACGGTGTAGGTATCTATCGCTAGCTAGTTTATAATTCTATCGGTAGATATAATTCATCTGCTAGAGGATAAAAATAAAAGAATATAGCAGTTATTAAAGATAATTGCTGGGTTACAAAAATTTACAATATTTAATTAAATTAACCTGTAGTAAATACTGAGTTTGTCTGGTACTTAGGTGTATATTCGAGAAAAGATTTTAGAACACCTCAACTCATTAGATGATATTAGTTGTCAATAAGGTTTAGTTGTTACACCTGAGTAATACTGAGTAAACCACGTATCAGCCAACTTTTTCTCTAGAAGATTCGCTCCATTGGTAAACTGACCATTGTCACTTTCAACCTGTTATTACTATCAAGGAATTAATTTAGGTAGCAATTATGACTAAATATGACAAGGTTTTTAACTCACCAAAGACATCAGAGGAATCACTAAGTCCAGAGGAAGCGGTGGCGGCGATCGCAACTGTGACTGCGATCGCTGATTCATTTATTGAAGAGGTAGATGCAGAAAGTTTAGCGGGTATCCTCTGGGAATTCGAGGTTTTCGAGGAATACTCAGAAGATGACATTGCAGAAATAGTTGATAGACTGATCTCCATTGCCGAAGAAGAGGGAATTGGGCCTTTGTTTAATACCGCTAAAGTATCTCTCTCAGATGAATTAGTGCTAGATGGTTTTGCAGCTGGGGTAATAGTGCTTTTAGACGATGACCTCGCCATCCCCAAATCGAAACAAATCTACCTAAAAAAGCTACAGGCAGCTTTAGAACTGGAAGATGAAGAAGCAGACGAAATCATCAAGGAGGTAATTGCAGCCTTTAAAGAAGCAGAAGATGAAGAATATACAGACGATGAAGATGAGACAGTAGTCATCGAAGATTTTAGCGAACAGACCTATGAATCCCCTTTAGGTAATTTCATCGTGCCGATTCCGGTCGATCCGCAGCAGGGCGGTAGAATTCAAAGCCAGGAAGGAGTAGTTGGCTTTTCTGATGACATCGGTACTTTACTGAGAATCGATTATTATCCTTTTCCCTTAGAACAGTTAGAGGAATTGGAGTCTGTTGGACAAGAAGAATATTTACAAACAATTTTAGTAGACAAGTATGTACCCCAAGCGATTTTTGTCAATGTACCAGATGCTTCTGTGGAATATACCGAATATCTGGAAAATACTTTGCGAGGTGCTTACTACGTGTTAATTAATATGCCCAAAGGTTCGACAATTTCTAAGCAAGAAAATAATGGAACTGCGAGCAGATTAGATGCGTACCGGGGGTTGCTCACCTTCATCAGTGGTGAATTTTTGTATATAGTTAGTAGTCAGCACAGTTTTATTAACGGCGAAACTCCTGATTCTGTTGAGGAAGAGGCTGAAGACATCAAAGAAAGTATTTTAGAGTTTGTTGAGACTATAGAGTTCACTTAGTACAGTATTTCATTCATTCGTAGCGAAGTAAATTTGGCAGGATTGTGCGATACCAATGCATTGGCTGGCATTAAACATCAGAATGGAGAGACGTAGCACTGCTACGTCTCTACAAGAATTTTGGATAACGCATATTTAATTTCACCAGAGTATATTCGCCTTGCCTTCGCTCATGTGATGTACATTTGGAAAGGGCGATGTCTGACGACAAGTTTGGAGAAGACAAGAAGTCTCAGGCTCCGCACTGGGTGTCTACGCTTATAATTTTTCATGACAATAACCCTGCTGAACAATCGCTATCAAGTTATCCAGGTAATCGGCGCTGGTGGGTTTGGCGAAACCTTTCTAGCAGAAGATGTCCACATGCCTTCTCGCCGTCGCTGTGTAATCAAGCAACTAAAACCAATAACCAATAATGACCCGCAAACCTACCAACTTATCCAACAACGGTTTGAACGGGAAGCCGCAACCTTGGAGTATTTGGGTGAAAGTAGTCACCAAATTCCCAAACTCTATGCCTACTTTTCTGAGAATGGACAGTTTTACCTCGTCCAAGAATGGATTCACGGTCAAACTCTGACAAAAATTGTCGAAGCCAAAGGATTTGAGAGTGAAACTGCTGTTCGGCAAATTCTCTTGAGTCTGCTTTCAGTTTTAGATTATGTTCACAGTAAAGGCATTATTCACCGGGATATCAAGCCAGATAACATTATTCTGCGTTCTGTTGATAACGAGCCAGTGTTGATTGATTTTGGTGCAGTCAAAGAAACAATCCGTTCAGTGGTGAATTCTCCAGGATACCCCACGCGATCGCTTGTCATTGGTACGCCGGGATATATGCCTAGCGAACAAGCCGTTGGTCGCCCAGTTTACGCCACTGATATCTACAGTTTAGGTTTAACAGCAATTTATCTGCTGACTGGCAAACACCCGCAAGAACTAGTAACCGATCTAAAAACTGGGGAAATACTTTGGCAGCAGCACGTCCCTAACGTCTCTTCTCAATTGGCCGCGGTACTCAATCAGGCAATTAAGCCTCATGCTGGCGATCGCTACAGCACTGCTAGTAAAATGCTATACGCCCTGCAATCTGCTAGTAATATACCTACTGAGTTAACTGCAAATCCTTCTAGAGTTAGTTTTTCTCCCACCGCATCGACTCGGCAAACTCAGCCATTATATTCTCCACAAAACAATTCTGCGATTCCAGAGTCTTCCAATCCTGGAAACTGGCAAAAACCTGCTGTGATTGTTGGTAGTTTGTTGATAGGCGGCTTGATTGGTGCAGTAGCAATTCCTAGCATCATTCGTCAGCAACAACCAGAAACAACCATTGGCACAAATCCCACGCCATCGCCAGAATCTTTTCCTACTTCTGCATCTACCGAACCGCCCATTTCCTCCCAAACGTCTCCAGTTCCAGTTATCCCTAGCTCACCACCACGACGGCGACCAACCTCTAATTCTCCAGTTGTACCCATACCACAGCCAGAAAAAGAGCCTCTCACTTCAGATACTCCAGCGCCGATAGCAGTATCCACACCACAGCCAGAACCAAAGGATGAGGTAAGCGCAGTTCCTAAACCAGAAGTTCGTTCTACACCACAAAATAAGCCGCGCAGTAAATTAGCTGCCACTGCCAGCAGAGAAAGCGTTCCCGCATTCCCTACAGGTACAACAAGAAACATCGTAGAAGCTACCCTCGGCAAACCAAATCAAGATTTAAGAGGCGCATGGGGCAAAACTCGTGCTGTCGTTTACAAACTAGTGCCAAACAAAATTGACCTTGGCTACTTATTCGATCGCAATTCTAAAACGCTGCGTCAAACTGAGGTATCTTTTGCTCAATCGGTAGATCCAGAAGTAATGGAGACTACCTTGAATGGAATGTTAGCAGGGCAAGCCACTGAAGAAATTAAGCAGGGACTCAAACAGGTACAACAGCGTCAATCTGATAATTTTAGTTTTAAAAATGGCTCAGTCAAGGGTCAAATTATCCGCCAACAATGTGATTTTATTTACATCAGCATTTGGGATGCAGATTTACATGATTTTGTAAATCCATCTACAGCCAAACAGTGTTAACTTTCTGGCAAACATTATTCTCAAAAGTTAGATTTTTGTATCCTACAAGACAGACTCAGTATTCAACATAGTGATTCAAAAACTGACTTTATTCGGCTACAATCAAGATAATTTCAGTCTTCCCAAACACAAAAACCCAATTTTTAGAATTAGTGCATTTGTTTTCTAAATTTTGCAACTAAATCCATAAAAATCTGTGTTTCCCATTCCCCATTCTTTATTTTCAATTCTTAATCTTCATAAAGTTATAAATACCATTATTAAGTTTTTAATAATACTTGTCTCAGCTTCTACATTCATGTCGTAAAGTTCGATTGGAATTGTGTAATCTGAAGACAGCAAAGCTAAATTATTCAATTGAGGTCTGATGACTCCTACAATCATACGTCAGCTTTGGTCAGTGGTTGAAACCGCTCAAGCCAAGCTCCTTTTACAACTGGATGATGCTAGCTTGGTACAGTGGTTAGTGAAACAAACCGAAACGCAAGTGTTGTTAGATTCTAACGAAACTGATTTTCTTAGCCATTACATTCAATCTCGACTAGCCCTCATACGCGATCTTGCCCATGAACGCCAATGTTCATGATGCCTACGGCGGTCACTGAGCTTTGTCGTACCACTTCGTGGAAGCAAGCTACGCGCAGCGTCTCACAGAGAAGTGCGGGCTACGCCAACGCAAAATCAAGATAAATAAATAGATCGATCGTCAAGTGTTATTACTGTTGACTATTAGCTTTTGGGGAAAAATAACCTTCCACTAAGCAGTCAGAGCCTACTACACGCCAACGAACACGTTCTAAAGACAACGCCTCAGTCATGGTAGTAAAACCTAAATCGCCCACTGGTGTGGGAGCAATACTACCACCAATGATCTTTGGGGCAATAAATGCCAAAACTTTTTGCACTGCTCCTTGAGCGATCGCACTAGCAGCTAAAGTACCACCACACTCCCACAGCACGCTACAAAAACCTCGTTCATATAAGTACGCCATTGCCTTATCCGGTGTCAGTGATGCTAATTCCACCACCTCCACACCCTGGTTGAGCAACAGGTTTTGAAAATCGGGGTTAGCACCCTTCTGTGTCAACACCAAAGTTGGAGCATCCGCGGTTTGCCACAGATGGGCACTGGCCGGTAAGTTAAGATGGCGACTCATCACCACTCGTAGGGGATTATGTGCCCCCACCTGATGGCTGGTTAAGTAAGGATTATCTTGTCGGACTGTATTACCGCCGACAATTATGGCATCACAAGCCGCCCGCACTAGATGTACTTCACTGCGGGCTTCTTGACTTGTCACCCAAGCGCTATGACCAGAGGTAGTAGCAATTTTGCCATCTAAAGTCATGGCATATTTTAAAATTCCCAAAGGTCGTTTATAGAGAATGCGATGCACAAAAGCTTCATTTAGCTGACGACAGGCTTCCTCTTCTACTCCAACCAATACTTCGATTCCTGCCGCTCGTAAACGGGCGATGCCACCTCCAGCCACCAGTGGATTGGGGTCAACCATACCCACTACTACTTTTGCCACCCCTGCTTCGATCAATCCTTCCGAACAAGGGGGAGTACGTCCGTAGTGATTGCAAGGTTCGAGGCTGACATAGATTGTTGCACCACGAGCGCGATTCTCCTGAGGAGAGGCTGCGCCAACGCCTGCTGCCCTCAAGGCAAACACTTCTGCATGAGGCTCACCTGCGCGAGGATGAAATCCTTCGCCGACAATCTCGCCATCCTTGACAATCACCGCTCCCACTAACGGATTGGGCGAAGTCCGCCCTAAAGCGCGACGGGCAAGTTCTAAACACCGCAGCATCATACGAGAGTCAAAGTCAGTTCCTACCTTTTGCTTCGGTGGTGAATTCGAGCCAGCTGCTGACTCCACTATTGGTGTATTTTCCTGAGTGTAATTTGGTAAGGATGCATCTGCTTGAGCGATTACTGGGGAATTATCCATAATTTTAGGCAACACTGTAAATATTCTGCACGCGATCGCGCAGCCTCTCCACAAGAGAATCGCGCTTTGCTCCTGATAATTAAACAGTAATATCTAGGCGCTATTATTGGCTGTCTCAACTTACATGAGTCTGTAATATTCAGACTTACAGTTCACTGTAACTTGAATCCATATTGCCAGAGGTTGCTCAAATTCATAAAGATTTAGGTTACAGGGTACAAAAGATAATTTTCTTTACTGTCACCTGTAACCTATTCCCTTCCTAACTCCTAATTCTTGTACAGACGCGATTAATCCTGTCTCTACTCCTAATTCTTGTACAGACGCGATTAATCGCGTCTCTAACTTTACTATTGCTCCAATAATTTCAGCCGCTGCCACCAAAGATTCAACGGATAATAGACGACAGGTGCCCACAGACTACTCAGAATGGCAGAGGCAAGAGCGACGCGCTGATAATATGTCCAAATATCTGTCACCTTGCGCTCATTGCCCAGCAAAGTTAATTGCAACCCAAAGATAGTTTCTGCCAAAACTGCCAAAACAAAGACAATTACAGCAATCGAAATAAAATCTTCTTCGATAAAACGCTGTTTCTGGAGCAGACCAGTTAAAGCCCCCACTATCCCTAAACTGATGGCATGAGTCGGGCTAGGTGATGTCATCGAATCTTGAAGTAGCCCCAGAACTATACCAGCTAATGCTCCGGCAAACACCGTGCGCTTCACACTCCAAGCTACTACCCAAATTAATAACCAGTTAGGGCCAATTCCCAACAATTCCATACCTGGGAATCGGGTTGGTAATAATAGCAAACATAACAGTACAGAACTAGCCGTCACTATCCAACCAAACAACTGACGTATACCGGGATGCCAACGAGCCAGCGGCTGGATTTGGAATTTCGATTTTCGCTCTGACGATTTTGGCTTTTTCTGCCTGCTACCACCAAATGCAGGAATCTTCATTTTTCTAGTGATTTTTTCAAAGAATTTACTTAGACTTTTGCGGCACTTGATTTGCCGACTCTTGGTTTTCTGGTTTGGGATAAACAGCTACCCAATCAAGAGAACGGATTGGCGGAAAAAGCTCAATTTTCGCCACTGATGCCGGGAGTTTCTTTAAATCCAACGACTTAATTCGTCCTACTGCCAAACCAGAGGGAAATTTCTGACTATAAGTAGATGTGGAAACTAAATCTCCTACTTTCACATTTGGAACTTTTTCATAAAACTCCAATACAGCTTCAGCAGAAGAATCTCCTCGTAAAACGCCTTTAGCTGCTGTGCGGCTAATCGATACACCCACTTGACTCTTGAGGTCACTGATTAACAACACGCGGCTAGTATTAGGAGTTACGCTCTCCACCAAACCCACCAATCCGCCTTCTGCTTTGACTATGAAGCCTTCCTGAATCCCTGCATTTGCACCGCGATTCAGCGTCACTTGTTGCCACCATTGGTCAGCACTACGTCCCACCACCCGTGCTGGAACTGGCCGTGATGCTAGTGGCTCTTTTTCCACATAGCCTAATAAATCTTGTAATTTTGTCTTTTGACTTTCCAAATCTACTATACGGGTTTGCAATTCCATTATCCGGGCATCTCTAAGACGTTCTTCTGGAGTTGGCCCTGACTGCAACATCTCTAATGGACGGGTAATTGCCTGATATGTCTCAAGCACTAGTTCTCCTTGAGTCTGTCGCAATATCCAAGCACTACCAACTACTAAAGCTAACAAGCCAATTTGCAACCCTTTACGATCCCACCAACGCCGTATTGTCACCATATATACCTACATGTACTTATATAAATTAAGTTCTACTTGGATTCTATGTATATAGAACCCAAATAGAACTCAAATAGAACTCAAGTCTGATATTTTTTTTGTTACATATTGCGAGAGCTTTCGATAACAACTCGTTCCAACTGTTTAAAGTTTTCTAACACACGACCTGTTCCCAGCACAACACAGCTCAAAGGATCGGCAGCAATGTGGGTAATAATCCCTGTTTCATGGCTAACAAGGGTATCTATGCCTTTGAGCAAAGCACCGCCACCAGCTAACATAATCCCTCTGTCAATAATGTCTGCTGCCAGTTCTGGCGGTGTGCGTTCTAGTGTCCGCTTCACAGCTTCGATAATTACTGATAGCGGTTCCATCATACTTTCACGGATTTCTGGGGCTTTGATGGTTACAGTTCGCGGTAGACCCGAAAGCAGGTGTAAGCCTCGGACTTCCATCATCGCGTCATTATCATCATTAGTCGGATAGGCAGAACCAAGCCGAATCTTGATTTCCTCGGCAGTACGTTCACCAATGACTAAATTATGAACTTTCTTAATATACTGAACGATCGCATCAGTCAGTTCATCTCCAGCAATACGTACAGATTCGCTGATTACCGTACCTTGAAGACTCAGCACTGCAACTTCTGTTGTCCCACCACCAATATCGATGATCATGTTGCCAGTCGCTTCGGCAACAGGTAGTCCTGCACCAATAGCCGCAGCTACAGGTTCATCGATTAAATAGACTTTTCTGGCTCCTGCTTGGTGAGCTGCATCCATCACCGCTCGTCTTTCTACTCCTGTGACGCCACTGGGAATACCAATGACAATTCGGGGTAGGATTAGAGATTTACCTTCATTTACACGCTGAATAAAGCTTTTCAGCATCAGTTCGGCTATATCAAAGTCAGCGATTACACCATCCCGCAAAGGACGCAAAGCAATCACATTTCCCGGTGTGCGACCGAGCATTTTTTTGGCTTCTTCTCCTACTGCTAGTGCAACCTTTTCGTTGACATCGATAGCAACTACAGAAGGTTCTTGTAGTACAATACCTTTACCAGATACATAAACCAGGGTGTTTGCAGTACCAAGGTCGATACCCATATCCCATGAAGTGCGAAAGTTCCTAAAAATACCCACGCGTCTGTAAGCCCCCTATGTGCGATACTTTTTTTGACTACAACGGTAAGAGTTAATCGTGCTTGATTCGATTATGTTTGTATCCTAAGTTGAGTAAACTAGACAATATTTTTATATGATTCCCAGAAATATTTAGTATGTCTCAAGCGCCGTACTTTTTAATATTCTCTGGTTAACTTAGTATATCCGTATACTTTTATGTGTTTACTCCAAATAATGTGTATAAATTTTCAAGTCAATTATATTGTTAACTGTTTAACAGATTATTTTCAAGTCTTTCACAATTCGCTATGATGAAAGTCGAAATTGCTAAGTACGTTTGTACTGAAAGGTAACACGATGAGTATCAATGTTGTCACCCTCATTGGTCGTGTAGGCGGCGACCCGGAGATTAAGTATTTTGAGTCTGGTAGTGTGAAGTGTAAATTAACACTAGCTGTTAATCGTCGCACAAAAGAAGGTGAACATACCGACTGGTTTAATTTGGAACTATGGGGAAAAACGGCGGAGGTGGCAGGCAATTATGTACGTAAAGGCAGGCAAATTGCTGTCAAAGGTTCTTTGAAGTTTGACACATGGAGCGATCGCCAAACAGGAGCAAACCGATCGTCACCAGTGATTCAAGTAGATCAACTTGATTTATTAGGCTCTAAGCGAGATGCAGAAGGCGGTACAGGAGATATGTCTTCAGAACATTTTTAATTGAGCATCCCTTCGGCTCCGCTCAGGGCAAGTGGGCATTGATTATTAGTCCTTTGCCTTTACAAATGACAAAGCGCAAAGTCTGAGCGCCGGCTTCCGGCGATCAGAACTTTGTAAGAGAGGACTAATGACAAATGACTAATAACTAATTTGCAACGTCACCGATGCTTCTACTTGCTGTTCACCACCAACAATCGGGGTGGAAGCATCAGCTGATTTCGCAGCCTCAGCCCGTAAAAACATTGGTAGTGGTGGAGGCGCACTGGCATTATTAACTTGAATGCTGACTATTTCTTTGGATTTAAAACCCAAGGCACTAAAAACGGCATCAGCTTGCTGCCGCGCGTCTTGAGTAGCTTCTTTTAATGCTTGCTTTTGAGCCGCGGCGATCGCTTCATCTTTCGCAACAAAAGTAATGCCGTTAATTTGTGTTGCACCGGCTTTGACTGCATCATCCAATAATGTCCCAGCTTGCTCAACAGGAATACTAAAACTCACAGTGTTAGTGGCAGCATAGCCTGTAATTCGCTGCACATTATTGGTGTAGCTGTAAACCGGATTGAGACGGATACCGGTAGTTTGTAATTTTTCAACATTTTTGCTCTTGAGAAACGCAACCACCGCCGATGACCTCTGAGCGGCTTCTTGCTGTACCTCTTGGGCTGTTTTCCCCTGAATCTCCACTCCTAAACTAACTTGTGCCAGAGTTGTCGGAATTGTTTCGACTCCGCGACCACTGACACTAAGGGTTCGTGACAATCTATCTTTTTCTTGTGCGAATGCAGGTAGTGCAAAAGTTGCACATACAAGCATTGCTAAAGGCAGTATTTTCCACAGGTTTGCCGATGGAAAATGAGAACCGGGTAAAGCGGCTCTAGTCATCATATTTGCACTCCTCAAAGTATCCACAGATGTTTTAAATAAAGGTATATAGCAATCTGCTGCTGGTCGTTGAGAACCAACAGCCACCACAAGTTTTTCACAACTTAAGTGCGATCGCCAGATACGATTCGTATGTTCTTACTTTGACACTGCGATCGTCAAAAGCTGAAATGGTTACATTTTTTGAAACTAAAAAAATTACACTAGTACTGCACAGCCTAAATGAAACGTTTACGCCGTATTCATTTTGAATTCGGATTGCTTCTCCATAGGATGTTTTTCAGAAACGCGTCAAAATCAAAGAGAAGGATTTTCAGAGAACCTAATGCATTTGTTAGAACCAATCAACTTCTCTTTTCCTCTGCTGGCTAGCGCAACACAAGCCGCAGACAGTTCAATGGTAGTCGAAGCAGTGCTACTAAGCTTAGTAGTCATTTATCTCGCCAGCAAAGTTGGTGGAGAGTTATCAAACCAAGTGGGTTTGCCGCCTGTTTTAGGCGAACTCGTTGGCGGTGTGGTAGTTGGCATCTCTGTTTTCCATCTTTTAGTGTTTCCAGAAGGCGGCACAGACAGTTCTAATTCTTTGATTGTGTCCTTCCTTCAAACCACTGCTGGTTTAACGCCTGAAGCCGCTCCAGCAGTGTTTGCAGCCCAGTCCGAGGTCATTTCCGTTCTGGCAGAATTGGGTGTGATCATTTTGCTGTTTGAAATCGGCTTGGAGTCGAATTTAAAAGATTTAATGGCAGTTGGTATTCAAGCTACTGTTGTCGCAGTAGTTGGGGTAGCAGTACCCTTTGCTGCTGGGACTGTGGGTCTAATGACTTTGTTTGGGATTAGCGCTATACCTGCAATTTTTGCAGGGGCGGCTTTGACTGCTACTAGTATTGGGATGACATCCAAAGTGCTGTCAGAATTGGGGCGGCTCAATTCTAAAGAAGGGCAGATTATTTTGGGTGCTGCGGTAATTGATGACGTACTAGGAATCATCGTTTTAGCGGTAGTTGCCAGTTTAGCTAAAGACGGCGTGGTGGATGTCAGCAAAGTGATTTATTTGATTATCAGTGCCACTGGTTTTATTTTGGGAGCAATCCTACTAGGGAATGTTTTCAATAAGTCCTTTGTAGCGATCGCCGATCAACTCAAAACACGCGGTGGACTAGTAATCCCAGCATTCGTCTTCGCTTTTGCTATGGCATACCTGGCCGCCGTCATCCAATTAGAAGCAATTTTAGGAGCTTTTGCAGCTGGTTTAGTTCTAGAAGAAACAGATAAGCGTAAAGAACTGCAAAGGCAAGTCTGTCCCATTGCCGATATGTTAGTGCCAATTTTCTTTGTGACTGTTGGGGCAAAAACCGATTTGGGAGTTTTAAACCCAGCAATTCCCGACAATCGTGAAGGTCTAATTATGGCAACTTTCCTGATTACAGTAGCCATTCTCGGTAAAGTAATCACAGGTTTAAGCGTGTTTGGTCAACCGGAAATCAACCGTTTAGCGATCGGTGTGGGGATGATTCCTAGAGGCGAGGTTGGGTTAGTGTTTGCTGGTGTCGGCGCTGCCAGTGGCGCTCTCTCGAAACCATTAGGGGCAGCAATTATCATGATGGTTATCTTGACAACCTTTTTAGCTCCTCCATTGTTACGATTTGTGTTTCCAGATCCAAAAACCGTGGACGGAAATTCAGAGCAACTAATTTTAGACGGTTCCTCTGGGACTTCGTTGGTAATTGAACCACCTCAGTCGAGGGTGCCAGCATCAAATGACAGCAGCAATTTGGGAGTAACTCCAGATTCTGGCGATCGTTAATTATTGGGAATGGGGAATGGGGAATGGGGCGTTAGGAGTAATGAGTTAGGAGTTAGGAGTTAGGAGTTAGGAGTTAGGAGTTATTCTCCTCCTGCTCCCCTGCTCCCCTGCTCCCCTGCCCCTCTGCTCCAATTGTGCAGTGGAAACTTCTATCCTCAAATCTCCGTCCCGTGTGATTGTAGAATAATCATTTGTTTATAATTTCTACCAGCATTCAGAATGTTACTTAATTTCTAGTCTCCCTGGGCTTGTGAGCCTTTATCTGAATATTTTCCAGATAATTGGGGAGTAACACCCATAATTTTGCTAGATCGTTTGACAGTAATGGGAATTATTTATTCAGTGCATCGATGGCAGCAAAGAACAAACACTTATCAGTAAACAGCTATCAATTATCAGTTTTCTAGCTTTATTGGGAGTCAGAGTTCTCCACCTGTAAAGGTGGAAGGTTTCGCATGGGGATTTAAACTTAATTTGAAACCCGATCGATGATTTAAGTGTGTCTAAATACTGGCTTAAAAATCAAACAAGGGATTCAGAAGTCAAGTTTAAGTGGTGATGGTGTGATGATTTACCAATGAGTTGAGATATTGACGGCTCCCATGAATGTGAATTAGGAGAAAGGACTGTGAAATTACATTGGTTACTAGCCAGCACTATTGGAACTATCTTCATGCTATCGTCGCCAGCAATGGCCGCGAGACTTGAATCTTGGCGCTTTGATGCCAATCAAAACAGGCTGGAAATTAATACTGTGGGAGCAGTTCAACCCCAAGCACAACTAATTTTCAACCCAACTCGGCTGGTAATTGATTTGCCGGGAACTACATTTGGTCGTCCACAGTTAACCCAACAGGTGGGTGGTGGAATTCGCTCAATTCGTGTTGGACAGTTTGATATCGATACAACACGCATAGTTGTCGAATTGACTCCTGGTTACAGTTTAGACCCGAAACGAGTGAAATTTGTTGGTACAACTGGCGATCGCTGGACGGTGCAATTACCGAAACCAGAAGTCGAAAAAGTAGCTTCATCTCCTAGAAGTGCTTACAGTGTAGTTACCCCAGACTCCGAACGTCAATCTAATATTTCAAGGGTTGCTACTACTACACGAGGGGCAACTCAAATTGAGAGCTTACAGGTAACAGGTGATGGGTTGTTCATTCGTACCAGTGGTGGTAATCCTCCGATTCAGGTAATTCGTAGCCGCGATCGCGCTACCATCTTTCTAGATATCTCTGGTGCATCTTTATCACCACGTCTGACGCAGCAGAGTAATATACCCGTTAACAAACATGGTATTAGCCGCGTCGAATTCACCTCATTGCAAAGCCAACCTCCTGGTGTCCGCCTAACTTTGCGAGTAGATAAAAATAGCCCAGATTGGCGAGCAACTAATAGTAGCGATGGTGGTTTGATTGTTTTACCTAGTCGGGTTGTCAGATTGCCTAGAAGTAATAATTCGGACAATCAGTCAGAAGCCGTTTCCTTTCCCAGTAGAGCATCTACCAATAACTCGCCAGCAACAATTGAATCTGTGCAACTTGCGGATAATGGCAAACAATTGCTAATTAGAGGCAACCAACCTTTATCTGCTACGGGAACCTGGGATAGATCCTTAGGTATTTTCAGAGTCACAATTACCAATGCCAAGTTAGCTCCCAGAGTTATAGGGCCTACTTTTGCTCCCAATAGCCCCATTCTTCGGGTACGTCTGCAACCTCAAGCATCCAATACAGTGGTTGTTTTAGTTCAACCCGCAGGAGGAGTGCAAATTGGGCAACCCCAGCAAATCGGCGACCAGCTTTTGGTACCAATACAAGGTTCTCGGCGAGTTGTCACCCTTCCCGGAAGACCACCCTATGCTTTACCTGGGCTACCACCGCCGAACCGCGGGCCATTCCCAGACCCAAACAATCCAAATCCGCGACCCCTAATACAACCACAGCGCCGAGTTACCAATGGGCGAGTGGTAGTTATTATTGACCCCGGACATGGTGGTAAAGACTCAGGAGCGCTTGGCATAGGTGGGGCGCGCGAAAAAGATGTTATCTTGCCTATTGGTAAAAGGCTAGGTGAGATTTTGCAGCAAAATGGCGTACAGGTTATTATGACGCGGGATTCTGACTATTTTGTTACTCTTCCGGGACGGGTGCAATTAGCAGAGCGAGCTAATGCTGATGTATTTGTTAGCATCCACGCTAATTCCGCAGGTGCGAGTCGTCCCGATGTTAATGGGTTAGAAACGTATTATTACGACAGTGGTTTGGGTCTAGCTCGCATTGTCCATAACAGTATTCTCCAAAGCCTGAATGTCAGAGACAGGGGAGTGCGGCGAGCCAGATTTTATGTCCTCAGAAAAAGTTCTATGCCCTCTATTCTCGTGGAAACGGGTTATATGACTGGTCGACAGGATATGGCTAGGCTCAGAACCTCAGCTTACCAAAATCAAATGGCAGAAGCGATCGCTCGTGGGGTTCTTCAGTATCTAAAGAGAAGATAAGTAATTTAGTCTAAATTTCTAAATTGTTGAGTAAGTACATCTAATCTTTACCATTTTTATCCAATTTAGTAGTAAAACAATTTAAGTATTCTTGCGGCGGAATAAGAGTAGCTTCTTTGTTATTGTCATTTGATACTTTGCAATTCAACAAATTTTGGATTTTAGATTGTCCTGCGGAACGCTATGTGTAGCTTGCTTCTTTGGAAGGTACGGCTACACTCAGTCAAACTATTTTGGATTTGTATCACCTACAACAGGTGGTAGTGTAGCAAGACCCTAGTCTGGCAGAAAACTAAAATCGGGAATCTAAAATCTAAAATTGGCAGTCAAATTTATATAGGCTAATGGCATGGCAAAATCAGAGGAGCGTGCTATATTTTACGCCATTAGCTGTGTCTTAATAACAGCGCAAAACTCAAGTGTGCGCGGTGACGGTGTGAGGATTAGCCAATATGTTGAGATGTTGACGGCTCCCATAAATGTGAATCAGGAGAAAAGACTGTGAAATTACGCTGGTTACTATCCAGTACTATTGGAACCATCTTCATGCTATCGTCGCCGGCAATGGCCGCGAGACTTGAATCTTGGCGTTTTGATGCCAATCAAAACAAGCTGGAAATTAATACTCAAGGGGATGTTCAACCCCAAGCACAATTAATATTTAACCCGACTCGTCTAGTAATTGATTTACCAGGAACCACATTTGGCCGCCCGCAGCTAACCCAACAAGTGGGGGGTGCAATTCGTTCTATTCGTGTTGGGCAGTTTGACGAACAAACAACACGCATAGTGGTTGAACTGACTCCGGGTTATAGTTTAGACCCCAAACGAGTGCAATTTGTAGGTACAACTGGCGATCGCTGGACAGTGCAATTGCCTAGACCAGAAGCGGACAATGTACCTGCAAGAAACACTGAAGGGCAACCAGAACAAGCTATAGTCTCTGATACTTCACCCAGAACATCTACACCAACATTTCCCCCAAGGAATATTTATAATGTGGTAACAAGCGGCTCTGTAAATCCACTGAATACCAGAGCGCTGAACAACAGAATGGTTGTCGCCAAAGTTACTCAAATTGAGAACTTACAAGTCACTGGTGATGGTTTTTTTGTCCGTACCAATGGTGGTAATCCTCAGATTCAGGTAAATCGTAGCAACGATCAAAAAGCAATTAACATCGATATTGCTGGCGCAACTCTATCACCAAGTTTAGAACAGCGAGATTTGTCAATTAATCGCTATGGTGTTAGCCGTATCCAGTTCAGCCAGCTGCAAACTAGTCCATCTGTTGTTCGCCTGACTTTACAAGTAGATGAAAATAGTCCAAATTGGCGAGCAACCACTAGCAGTGTTGGTGGTTTTGTGATTCTACCCAGTCGTGGAGTTGCCCAGTTGCCTGGAAGTAACAGTCCACGTCCCATAGCACCAAGTAACACACCTGCTAGCATTCAGTCTGTACAACTGGCTAATAATGGTACACAACTGCTGATTCGAGCCGACCAAACTTTGTCTGCTACAGGAGGCTGGGATAGAACCTCTGGTCTGTTCCGCATCACTATCAACAATGCTAAGTTAGCTCCGAAAGTCACAGGCCCGACTTTTAATCCTAATAGCCCGATTTTGCGGGTACGCCTGCAACCACAAGAATCCAACACTGTCACCGTCTTGGTTCAACCAGCCGCTGGAGTACAAATTGGGGAACTCAACCAAGTTGGCGACCAGCTTTTAGCTTTAGAATTACGACGTAGTAGCAGCATCACACCACCCATTGCTTTACCTCCTCTGCCATTACCAGACCAAGGACAATTACCAAATCCCATAGATAATCCCCGTCCAATCTCCCAGCCACAGCCACGCCCCTCAGTTCCCAGAGGGAAATTGCTAGTAGTTATTGACCCAGGACATGGTGGAAAAGACTCAGGTGCCCCTGGATTGGGAGGACTTTTAGAAAAGAATGTGATTCTGCCTATTGGGAAAAGGGTAGGAGCAATTTTAGAGCAAAATGGTGTACAAGCGGTACTAACCCGGGATGCCGACTTTTTCGTAGAACTTCAGGGACGGGTAGATATTGCCAAGCGAGTTAATGCGACTTTGTTTGTCAGTATTCACGCTAATTCCGTTGATAATCGCCCTGATGTCAATGGGTTAGAAGTATATTATTTCGATAGTGGTTATGGTCTGGCTGAAGTAGTTCGTAAAACCATTCTCCAGGACATCGGTACTATTAAAGATCGGGGAACTCGCAAAGCGAGATTCTATGTTCTCAGGAAAAGCTCCATGCCTTCGATTTTGGTAGAAACAGGCTATATGACTGGTTACGAGGATAATCCCAGATTGGGAACACCAGAATATCAAAATCGGATGGCAGAAGCGATCGCTCGTGGCATTCTAAAATACTTACAGCAGAGGTAATATAGTACAAATTACTAATTAAAGAGGTGGTATTTAAACTTCTTTGACGCGCAGAATTTAGTAGTCAAATTAGAGATTGTCTGCTAAATTCTGTATTTTAAATCCCAAAACCTAAATATATATCTGCCTGTGTATTCATCTTCCATTTTTGAAGGAAATCTTGACGATTTTTCCGATCGAGAACCCCAACGTGCCCCAATTGGCATCTTTGATAGTGGTGTGGGTGGGCTGACAGTACTGCGACAAATATATCGACAACTCCCCAATGAATCAATTGTTTACTTTGGGGATACAGCTAGACTTCCTTATGGAATTCGTTCCCAAGCAGAAATTTTACGATTTACACGTGAAATTATTACCTGGCTTCAACAGCAGCAAGTAAAAATGGTAATTATGGCTTGCAACACCAGTTCTGCTTTAGCCCTAGAAACCGTGCGTCAAGAATTTAGCATACCCATTTTGGGAGTAATCCTACCGGGTGCAAAAGCTGCGGTGCAGCAAGGAAAGCGGATTGGTGTAATTGCCACTCCAGCTACAGCTAAAAGTAATGCTTATAAGCACGCTATTCTCGAAATTGCTCCCGATGTCCAAGTCTGGCAAGTTGGATGTCCAGAGTTTGTGCCATTGATTGAGCAAAACCGCATTCACGATCCTTACACTGCACAAGTCGCACGAGCCTACCTAGAGCCTTTATTAGAGCAGGAAATTGACACCCTAGTTCACGGCTGTACCCATTATCCCCACCTTACACCAGTACTGCGATCGCTCCTCCCCTCTCAAGTCCAGTTGGTCGATCCAGCTGTTCATGTTGTGGCGGCTTGTGCGCAAGAACTAGACTTACTAGGCTTAAGAAATACTCATCTACCATTACCAACTCGCTTCGCCGTCAGCGGTTGTCCGCAACAGTTTTCTCAGTCAGGAGTGCAGTGGCTAGGCTATACACCAATGGTTGAAGAGGTTTCTTTCACCGATATCGCTATTTCCCAACTCCAATAAAACTAATTAGTCCCTAGTCCTTAGTCATTTATCGAAACAAATGACGAAGGACTAAGGACAAATGACAAATGACTATTGACTATTAACTGATATCTCCTGCTTATGTTTTCCTTTGGTAGATGAAGAGAAACTTGTAGGAACAGTTTTTGTACCCGTTCGCTTCGCCAGTGCTAATAACAGGTAGACTGTGAACAAATATCCAGAGGCTAAAATAAAAATCATCATAGGTATACTTCCGTAAATCATTGTTCTACTAGCACCCTTCTAAACGAATATAAAATTTCATAAAATTAGTAGAACCTCAGCCAAGCAAGTACATTCTTGATGACTGTAGTTTCCTATGGTAAAATTACCTATAGAGATAAAATCCTCTACGGACAAAGAATTTATGACCTAATGCGACTTCTTGCAAACCATAGATCCCACAGCAGTTAGCTTGCCGTTTAGCAATCTAAAACTACGATTCTCAGCGGTCTACTCGATCTGCTTTATTTTTGCTTAAACTGCTGCAATAAAGAGCAATGCTTGCGCTCTACGTGCGCTAAGTACGTGTAGCGGCTTCCCATAGGGATATCACATAGCTCCAAACCAGGAGTTTTACCCATCGTAGGAAAAATTAAAGAATTTATTCCCTTAATCTAACCGACGAATATTTATTTTAGGCTCACAGCACCAATTAAGTAAAATCAACTAGTAGCTGACTTAACTTTTGGGCTGCGAATATCTTACAAAATTTAAAATTCCTATATTTTAGCGTAACACAACGACCCTGAATTTTGAGCTTATTCGGCTGCTAAATTTCAAATTTTTTGAAGAGCTACACCTTAATCTGGAGAAATTTAGCCTTACTCTTTGCGACGAATTTAAATCACTTCATTTTTGTCAATAAGTAATATTGCTTGAATATTTTCAGAACTGTGACGAGAAAGGTGAGATGAGAAACTACTTAACACAATTTAATCTAACATTTTTTTCGTGTACTGAGAATTCTTGTTTTAAGTTAGTTTAAAGTTTGAGCAGCCACTAATTAAGTACAATTGCTTATTGACAAAAATCTTGGCAACCTTAATTATCACCCATAGACTCATAAAAACGGGATTACCTGATGAAAACTTTGCGCTGGCACAGGGTTATCTTAAAATGAGTATAGGATATGTAAACTTTCGTAACCTAAGTCAGAGTCCGCCCATCCATGACCCCAGCCACCTCCCTGTTTACCCCTGTGGAAGCAGACCTGCGACTACTAGCAGATAACCTAAAGCAGCTAGTTGGAAATCGCCACCCCATCCTGTTTATGGCAGCCGAACATCTATTCGGAGCTGGGGGAAAGCGTATCAGACCAGCAATTGTCCTGCTAATATCGCGGGCTACAATGTTAGCTCAAGAGATTACACCGCGTCATCGCCGCCTAGCTGAGATTACAGAAATGATTCACACAGCAAGCTTAGTACATGACGATGTGGTAGATGAATCAGATACGCGGCGAGGCGTTCCTACCGTTCATAGTTTGTTCGGTAATCGCATTGCCATATTAGCAGGAGATTTTCTTTTTGCTCAATCGTCCTGGTATTTAGCAAACTTGGACAATTTGGAGGTGGTAAAACTCCTCTCAGAAGTAATTATGGATTTGGCTACTGGGGAGATCCAGCAGGGATTAAATCGTTTTGATGCTGGCATTTCTATTGATACTTATCTCCAGAAGAGTTATTACAAAACAGCTTCATTAATCGCTAACAGTTCTAAAGCTGCTGGGTTACTCAGTGAAGTCTCACAAGAAACTGTTGAGCATCTGTATAACTACGGTCGTCATTTTGGTATAGCATTTCAAATTGTTGACGACATTCTAGATTTCACCAGTACAGCAGATACCTTGGGTAAACCGGTGGGGTCGGATCTTAAAAGTGGTAATTTAACTGCACCTGTTTTATTTGCTTTAGCCCAAAAACCATCCTTGGAAGTGCTGATTGAACGAAAGTTTGCTCAAGAAGGAGATTTAGAGCAAGCACTAGCATTGATTCAAGATAGTCAAGGTATACAGCAGGCGCGAGAGTTAGCTACTCATCATGCTAAGTTGGCAATTGAACATCTTGCAGTTCTGCCATTCTCAGAATCACACCAGGCATTGATTAACATCGCTGAGTACACACTGAGTCGCCTCTATTAAATCAGTTATCAAAGTTCTCAGGTAGAAAGTGGGGATTTAGATGTAGGTGTGTTGTGGCTTACATAACGTACCGAAAAGCTGAAATGTTGTGTTGTGTTAACGCTTTAATGCACTAAAGCAGTTTTATGTTTAATTCAATCCACTTATTGAACAGCTAGAAAGTGGGGTTTTTATTTGGAGGTTCTTAAGGATTTCCAAAAAATAAATTACTACTTGGGGAGTGAATAGTGTTTGACTGAGCGCTCACTCTAAAGACTTACCCGTTTTTGGTTACTGGGTACTTCACAATCAAAAATGGGATATTTTTTATGTGAAAGTTCTTAAGTATAAAACTCTGCTTCACTAGGAAACTAAAATTTGAAAAGGGAAAATGTTCACTGATAACTATTTTTTAATCAATTTTAGGTTTCATCGAAAGTTGAGTCAATCGTATGGTGTAACGGAAAGAAAAAATTTCTTTTTTCACTGATTTAAAAAACTTTTTTAAAGAAATTTGAGATTTAAAAATTTGGATGTGGGATTGTATCTAAAAAACCCCACATCCAAATTTTTTCTATGCAATATCAGGGGGGATCTGTTTAGGCGATCGCTGTTGTCGTAACTGTTTCTGCATGAGTTTTTCTAGTTCAGTTCGCCGAACTTCGACGGTATGAGTGGTCTTACCCGGCGTCTCCAAAAAAACGATACTATCTACGGGTTCTAATGCCACCAATTGGAACAAAATATGGGTGACAGGAGTAATTTTAGCTAGCATTTGAGGGTCAAGCCCATCAGGGGAAATTAGAGAGACATCCTGTATGGTAGGGAAAGCGTAAATCACACGTTTTTCCAATCCTGGGTTAGCACGATTGCTTAATGTAGTTAAAACCCAGCTTGACTCCGAATTTTGGAGAATATAGTACTGGGAGTAGCGTAATTTTTGAGCGATCGCTCTAAGGGCAGGAGCAATTGCTGCAACAAGGTGTGGTGTCACACCATCGCGGGGTGCATTGTCAATCAGCAATTGAATTTGTGCTTCTAAATCCATAATGACTTGTATACGGCTCCTGGGTAATGGCAATAACATCTATCAAGTGTGAACAATCCCATCAGAATTGGGAATAATAAAATCAGCCATATCCTCAATATAGGATTGGCCTGCGTTTAGCTTATACGTAAAACCAAACTAGCCAATACCCACAGTCCTACAGGTTGTATTTAAGTTAAGTTAGGGTCTTTTGAAAACCGAGACTATGAATTCAGCCGCAACCGCAACTATTCCATCTGCAACTATTCTGGGAGAAAATTCTACAGGCGTGGAGGCGATCTTTCAACTCCTGTCCAAGGAGTTTCAGCAGTCAACCAAAGCTTCGGAACAAAATTGCCACGATGTCGCAACACGTATTACCACCGAAGTCTACCGGATTTGTCATGAGAGTAAACGTATCCAAGCTTCTGGATCTGTAGAAAGCTCGGCGATGACCTTGGCTCGGCATCGGCTGCAACAGTGTCTCAGGTACTATCAGTTGGGTTCAAATCGGGGCAGAGTCGAATTACACAGTACTCTGAGTGCAATTATTTATCGATATATTAATCCTCCTCAGAAGCAATTGAGCTATCAAGGGCGGCTGACGATAATTGAAGATTTTCTCCAAAGTTTTTATTTAGAGGCATTAAATGCTTTCCGGCGAGAAAATCAGCTTGGTGCCACTTATCGCCCTCAGACACTCTTGGAATTGTCCGAGTATATGGCATTTACCGAGCGCTACGGCAAGCGACGCATTCCCTTACCAGGTCGCCAGCAACAGCTAATTATCCTCCGGGCACAAACTTTTTCCCAACAGCAACCTCCAGAAACCAGCGTAGATATAGAACAAGCCGCAGAAGGTAGCAATAATGAAGGTGACGGTTCTTGGGAAGAACCAGCAATTCACCAATTGCGCTCGACAATGGCAACGCAAGCCGAACCCGAACCCGAAGAAGACACCTTGCGCTCCGTTGTGGTTACGGAATTAATGAATTATCTCGAACAACGACAACAATCTGACTGCGCTGATTATTTTTCCCTCCGCCTCCAAGATTTATCAGCACAGGAAATTGAGTCGATTTTAGGTTTAACTCCTCGTCAGAGAGATTATTTGCAGCAGCGCTTTAAGTATCATTTGATTCGCTTCGCCCTGTTGCACCGTTGGGAATTAGTTCACGAGTGGCTGGAAGCTTCTTTACACACAAACTTGGGTTTAACTCCTCAGCAATGGCAAGTATATACAGCACAGCTGGACAATAAGCAACGGTCTTTATTAGAGTTGAAGCAACAAGGACAAGCTGATGAAAAAATAGCAAAAACTTTAGGGCTGTCAATGGCACAACTGCAAAAACGATGGTTTAAGATTCTTGAGCAAGCTTGGGAAATTCGTAACTCATTAGTTTCCGGATCGGGTGCATCTACTCATGAATAGTGACTCAGAATCCTTACAACACCGGTGTCTCGATTGGTTATTGACAGATGATGTCAAAAATAACGAGCGATCGGTAGAATGTGAGGAAAATGACGGGGTAAAAAACCTCCTCAAGGAAGCCACTGCTTCAAAAAGCAGTGAGCCAAAATTAGGAGGAACGCCCCAGACCTTTCAATTGGGAGAAATTCCTACTGTGCAAGATCGTTTTCAAGCTGTCCTTAAGCATCGGCTACAAATCCAAGCCCAAGAACATCCACCGTTGTTTCCTTGGGAAACACAATTAATCGAATATCCTGATTTTGTTGATGAGCCGTCAATGACACTCGTTCCTAGCTGGGGATGGATGGTACAACAGTCAAAGTTGACCTTGCCAACCCGCTTACCGGAAAGAGTTTTCCAGCAATTGCTAGAACAATGTCAGGCTTTAGTGACATCTTCAGTGCCATTGGGGGCAAAATTAGTTCAAGTGGTGGAGAACTTTTTTCCCAATGAGTCTCAAGCACTAAATGATATAGCTGGATTGGTGCTAAGAAGCACTTATCGGTCTGCAAGTACACTGGAGACAATGCCCGCTATTCAGAGCGATTACTCAGATTTACAACCGCGTCAACAGATGGCTTTGTCGTTGCTAGCAGCTAAACAACTGCTGGAAAATCTGACTCTACCAGTTTCAGCAACCAGTCCGGTAGTAGAAAGACAGTGGCTAACCAGTGTTGGTGCTTTGAACATCAGAGTAGAATACCAGTCTCTAGGTAAACTTACGAAGTTGCTTGTTCAAGCTGAGTTACCTGTTAAAGGAACTTTGACGCTGCGGGGAAGTGGCACTTTAGCAATGACAACATCTTCGACTTCGGGATACTTAAATGTAGAGTTAGGCTGCGAGCAACTTAACCCAACTTATACCCTAGAAGTTGAATTTCCAGAAATAGACGAACAGTCGTTGTTGTTTGTGATTAATCCCACGATTTAGTTGAAATTGCCACCGCTAGCACACTATGTCAATCAACGCCGATATATATTAAGAGGATTTTCCTGGTTTTGAAGCTCATCCTATTTTTCAACAAGCGGTCATTAGGGTGTCTACGAGAAGCAGTTATTACAAAGACACAGGGACGCGAGAATATGGGGACATTGGGATATTGAGAAAGTATTTGATTATTTCTCAATTCACCGTATCACCCATTTCTCGTATATCTCCATCTCTACCCCTATCCATAATTAATTTTTTTGACACAGTACTAGGGTAGGCAATTACGTCCCCCGCATTGTGTTTTTTGCATCTACATCATTGCTTCTACTAGACTCAAATGTTTAACTTATCCAGGATGAATCGGTTTTGGCGTATCCCTGTAGGTAGTTTCTGGCGGCAAAATCCGCAGGGGTCGCCTTTGATTGAAGTGGAAGATTCAATTTTATTGCGGGTGCTGGTGCTAGCGTTGGTTATTTTGGGAATTGTGGCGACGGATATTGCCGCTGAGACTTCATTCAGTTTTTGGGCGTTACCCCTGAGTGTTGTGGGTGCAATTTGGAGTTATTATCGTCGCCGCGATCGCAATGTTGCAATTAAATTCTGCATCGCCATTGGAATGTTAGTAGCACTGGGTGCTTTCTTTGGGCGATTAGTCGGAGAGTTGAATGATACGCGGTTGGGTTTGGCAGAGTTATTAATTCAACTCCAGGTGTTACACAGCTTTGATACACCGCGCCGGAAAAATTTGGGCTATTCGATTGTGATCGGACTGATTTTATTGGGTGTAGCAGCAACCCTAAGTCAGACTTTAGCATTTGCACCTGTGTTGCTGTTATTTTTAGCGATCGCTCTGCCAACTTTAGTACTAGATTACCGCTCGCGCTTGGGTTTGCAGCCATTAAAAACTCAAAAGGAAAAATTCAATCAGAAGAATTCCTCAAGTCTTAATTTTAAATTTTTAATTCTAACTTTTTTACTAATTGTCGGTCTGGGGCTGGCAATTTTTGCTGTTTTACCCAGATTTCCTGGTTATCAATTACGGAATTTTCCTGTAAGTTCTGCTATTCAAGTAAAAAGTAATTTCACAGGTCGTAGTATCATTAATCCCGGTTATGTCCGTCAAGGGAAAGGTGAGAATCAAGGCAGTGGTAGCGGTGGTACGGGACAAAATAAAACTGGTCAACCAGGTAAAGTAGATAATAATTTTTATTACGGTTTTAATAGCCAAATGAATCAAAACCTGCGGGGCGAGATGAAACCCAAGGTTGTCATGCGGGTGCGATCGCAAGCTGAGGGTTTTTGGCGAGTATTAGGATTCGATCGCTATACAAGTAAGGGATGGGAGGTTTCTCGGAATGAAAATGTTACAACTATCAGGCGATCGCCTTGGTCTTACCAAATTTTTATTCCCCCATCTGTACTCACTGCTAAAACCCAAGAGGTCGTACAAACTTATACAGTGGTATCGGATTTGCCTAACCTAATTCCAGCGATGGCTAATCCCAAGGAAGTTTATTTTCCAGCACCAGTGATCGCTCTTGATAAAGAAGACGGATTGCGATCGCCTGTAGAATTATCAGAAGGATTCACCTACACAGTAGTTTCAGAAGTACCATATCGCGATCGCACTAAATTAGGTGAAGCTTCTACTAAATATCCAGAACAAATTAAAAAGCATTATCTACAAATTCCTCCCGAAATTGCCGAAAAAGTCCGGCAACGTAGCGAAGAAATCCTCGCTAACTATAATCAAGAAAAAGTCGCAAAGTCTGCTAAAAGCCTGGATTCACCCTACGAAAAGGCTCTCTATTTAGCTCAATATTTAAAGCAACGCTACTCTGTTCCCCAAAATCCCTTAGAACTACCTTATTTGAGTGAAAAAGAAGACTTGGTAGAAACTTTTTTGTTTAAGCAAAAAGGAGGCTATCCAGACCATTTCTCTACAGTTCTCACAATAATGTTGCGTTCCATTGGTATCCCAGCGCGGTTGGTAGCAGGGTTTAGTGCGGGAGAGTTTAATCCATTTACAGGGTTATATGTTGTCCGTAATACTGACGCTTATGCGATGACGGAAGTGTATTTTCCGAAATATGGTTGGTTTGCCTTTGACCCTATTCCCAATCATCCTCTGATACCACCTTCAATTGAAGACACTCAAACTTTTAGTGTGTTACGCCAATTGTGGCATTGGGTTGCTGGCTGGCTACCTTCTCCGCTGACAGGTTGGTTGAATAATGTATTTGAGACAATATTGAGTTGGGTGATTAGAGCGATCGCTTGGTTTTTAGCTTTATTCTCTCAAGGCTGGTTCGGCGTATTAACTGGCTTAATTGTGGGGACTACAACGGCTTTCTTCGCTTGGCTGGGTTGGGGTCAGTGGCGACAGTGGCGCAACCGCCGATGGTTAAAGAAATTGCCAGCGATGGAGAACCTTTATCAACAAATGTTGCAATGGACAACCCAAAAAGGTTTAGGCAAACATCCAGCACAAACACCTTTAGAGTATGCCAGAGTCTCATACCAGCATCATACTCTAGCAACTGCTGAGGTCATAGATGAAATTTGTCAAGCTTATGTTAGTTGGCGTTATGGCGGTCATACACCTAACTTGCAGCAACTGCGACAAAGATGGCAAAGTCTTAAAAAGACTGCTAAGTAACTCATTGATAAATAATATAAAAAGGTTGTCCATTAAGAAACCTTGGTAGCAAATAACACGGAAGTGAAGCAAACCTAAAATTGTAAATTACTAAGTAATGAGTGTCTATCCACCTGAGGAATTTCAAGTTAATCGTTTTGACGTTACTCCAGAACAATTAAATAAATTTCTTTTTCTTGTATTTAGAAGTTGTGATGAGACAGAAATCGATGTTTTTTTGAGAGTAAATCCGGAAATACTAGCATTTGTTTCTGTTTTCTTTTTAACAGGGCATCACAACGCTTGGGTTATTCCTCAACAGCTTATTCGTCCGCGTGTTGGCTCACAAACAAAAGGTTTGAAACCTGATTACTTATTTGCAGGAGAGAACTCGGATGGAATTACATGGTGGGTTCTAGAGTTAAAAGGAGCAAATGAGACTATTTGGATTGAAGATAAGAACGGTGATTTCAGGTTTGGAGATGCAGCGAATAGAGGAATTAATCAGCTTACAAGATACATTGACTATTGCACTACTAATCAAGAAACAATCAGAAGTGCGTATGGAATAACTACATTTACAGAACCAAAAGGTGTTTTAATCATTGGAAGGGAGCATGAGTTTAAAAATAATGAAGAAAAACGAAGATTAAAAGCACGTCATTAGGACTTACGCATCGTACATAAGTACTAAACACAATTTGGGTATTTTAGCCATGTTTTGCATCCAGCGATCGCAAATGTCGGAATAAATCAGGGTTATCTGAAGCCTCTGAAAAGACTAAATACCGTAATACACGTTTTGGTTGATTTGTATAGTGCGTAAGTCCTAGTCATAATAAAAATAATCCTCATCTTCAAATCCGAACCTACGATGCTCTGATTCGCAAAATAGCTGAGGCTGGGCAGATTTATTACAAGCTACCTTGGTTACAGAAACTACAAATAAACTTATTGACTACTAAACCTGGGGATGATGTACAGTATTATGTAATAGAAACTGATATAGATGAAGAAAATTCGCCATTTTAAATGAGCATGAGGCTAACTTTGCTTTAACAGTAATTTTCTAAAACGTTAAATCGTGTATTGTCTCATTAATTACCTCAAGATAGCTCTACTTTAAACATTGGAAGAACTTAGCCTCGTATCTACATCAAATTGCCTGAGGAGTAGCGACATAAACCGTGGTAAAACACACCTGCACCAACCAATAGCACGGTAGTTGACCCAGCCACAGATAGTACAGAATGAATCAAAGCTAGCGATCGCAATGCCTCAATCGGCAAATAAGTCACAAATCCAACTGGAATCAACTTGTACAGCAGCAGTTTCACTGTTTTCTCAAACAAAGTCGCTGAATAGGTAATGAAGGTAAGCATGGCATTTCGCCACTGTTGTGTCAGTCCTTCGGAATTGCCCAGATAAAAGCTGAGGCTACCTGTCAAAATATTAAAGCTGACAAACAATGTCGCCACTGAAAACTGTCAATCCAGTGAACAACCCCAAATGCACAGCATCAGGGCTTGACAAAAAACAAATAAATCCCATATCCAAAAAGCCATTCTGCTAAGTGTGCATCTCCATAAATCTAGCTATTGCTAGATGCTGAAATTCTCTCAAAGGCTATAATTTACATCTGTTGCACCGAGAGATTAACTTGTGGATGTCATATTAGAACGATCGCACGAATTAAAACAAGCCTTAGTTGATTTTGTCCTTGATGCTGAAGGCGAACTGGCACAAGCGCTGGAAACTTATGCAGCAGAACAGTTGCGCCGTGGAAGTGGTGATAATACACAGCAGGATTTAACCATCGATAGCTTTTTGACAGCCGGGAAAGTCGGTGATAAGTCTCCTTTAGAGTTATTTATCGAAAGCCATCCAGATTTAGCAGAAAGCGATCGCAGCCTAATTAACAGTTGGCATCATACTTTTATTGGCTTATTTGCCATTAATAATATTGTACCTGATGGCTTTGAATTGACAAACTGGTTGACAGATAAACGCTACATCGTCAAGCCAAACAATACCCAAACATTACAGGCAATATCTCGGTTGAAAGTTGGAGAAATCTTGCTAACTCGCATTTCTCCCGTTACCGATAGCTACTGGACGTTTTCTGGCCCCTACACAATCATGGGTAAATTAGGTAAACCAAAACTTGCCGTAGCAATTGGTAATTTCAAAGAAAACTATAAAAGTAATCTTTACAGCGATGCTCCAGACTTGCTAGAAGAAGCTTGGCAGTCAGTAGAAAAATATCATCAGCAGTTTGTGGACTTTTTTGGCACTGATGAAATCACACTACCTGGATACCAGCTTAATAAAAAAATAGCGGAGCTTCAAGAAGTAATTACTGAAAAAACCTTTGCAGCCGCAGGAATTGATACTTCTAAATCTCTTGCGGAAGTAGCAGAAGCAGCTGGAATTGGCGATGAGGAAATAAAAGCAGCTGCACAAGAATTTGGTGCAGATTCCAACATAGTCTCTGAGATGTTTAACAACAAAAGCAGCAAGAGCAAAATGGTGATGCCAAAGGTTGATTTACCTGCTGAACTCAAGAAAGCAGAACAGGTAACGGCTCTTTCTCATCCCCGTTGGGGACAAATGTTTTTACCAACCTATAGTAAAGTACAAGCAATCTTGTCGGCAGAGGACTGGCAAAGTGTTCAAGGGGCAGAAAAACTAATTCGCTACTACCTCGAAGATAAAAGTATTAATGCTTTTATTTGGCATCGATTGGCGCAACAGTATCCAACTCAATTAGAAAAGGTGTTGCAAACATTTTTGCAACGTCCATTTAGGCTTGAAAGTGACTTGGATACACTTTTGCAAGAATTCCACAAACCGATTGAGCCAGAGTTGCCAGACATTGCCAGTGTACCCATACATTTGCATAACTTATTTCAGGAAGCTTTAGGAGAAGTTAGCAAATCTAAGCCCAAGGGTAAAGGGCAACAAAAGCCAGCAAAGGGTTTTCAACGAAGCTAACAAATATATCCAACATTTTACCCTACTCACTTAGGGTTCTATGGTTTCCTTTCTTAAAATCGTTTTTAGGAGTGTATAGCTAGCTGTGCGCTCCCATAGAGTATTGTGTGAAATCAGTATCAAAAACGAGATTGAGGCTGGCTAGTTATATTTACAGATCGGTAGATAACAAATGAACAATCTCATCTACAATTTCTTCTGGACTCTCAAGCTTGACTAGAAATCGATTAAAACCAGCATTCAAAGCCTTATAGCTTGAGACTTCCCGTGTATAAGAAGTGATAGCGATCGCAGGTAACTGTCTTAAAAATTGGCGAGAATGCACTCGAATTTGCTCAATTAACCAATTTCCATCATGTTCGGGCAATTTCATATTGCACAGCAGAATATCGGGATGAAGCGATTCAACTAAGGCAAGAGCTTCTTCTGCATCAGTTAAAGCCATCACCTCTGCACCGGCTGCTTCCAAAATGAAGATGAGTAAGTCTGCAATATCTGGCTCATCCTCTACCAGTAAAATCAAGATTCCAACAAGCGGCTGGAGCGAATTTAATTCAGTTTCTTGATTCATTTTTTGATCTGTTGTCATGCCGTCCTTTTATTTCCTGCTAAAGTCTGCTATTTCTATTGCAGTGTATGCAGCGGAATAAGTATTCACCCTAAATATAGAAACTTGGGGTGAAAAGCTCTAGAACAGGCTTTAATTATTTTTTGGTAACAGGTAATTAGAAAAAAGTCCTTACCCATTACTCATGACTCATTACCGAGGTTCAGCCTGAGTTGAAACTGTTAATACCTGCGGTGGTGTAGCATCCGGTGGATAAAGAAAGTCTACTTCTACCAAAGAGCGATCGCCAGCTTTCATCTTTAATAAAACTAACGGTTCCCCTGGTTGACCTCTTTTTTGTACTAAATGCACAAACTGAGTTTGCGGCTGATTTTGGTCATTTTTGTAACGTACTCGCACTGTCCCTCGAAAGAATACTTGAGGAGCGGGTGTACTCAGAAAGCGTAACCCTGGTTTGACTAACCGATCTTCCTTGAGTGGTGTTTGTATCGACACACTAACAGTTTGAGGACTTTGAGTATTGTTGTATAACGGCAACTTCAGATTATATTGAATTCCATAGTTGCCATGAGCGCGATATGCGGTATCAGGATAGCGCACCAGCATAGGCGCACTTTGAATTTGACCAGTTCCTAATGTACCGCCATGCAGGGTACTCAGAGCGTAGGAAAACACTTGACCAGGCTGGGGAATGGTTAGATATCTAGCTTTAGGATTATCTACTAATAAGGCTCTCCATCGCGAACCACCAACCACTCCCGCAACACGCCCATAAATTCTTGGTTTGCCAGTTTCCTCTAAGGGAGTAGGAATTTTATCTCGTGGCCCAGCTAAATCACCATTATCTAGTAAATTCTGCCACTTTTCTAAGGTAGGCGATCGCTCGCTGCCATCAGGATTCTCCCGTGCAAACATCGCTAGGCTAGCTGCATAGACAGTGCCATCACTTTGCAGTCGTATGAATGTAGACCGACCATTTAAAGGTGGTGTCAATCCCTGTACAGGAATTGGTAAATTGAGTAACATCCGACTTTGCTTTGGTGGAATCTCAATTTGGGCAGGAAAAATCTCTTGTCGTACTCCCCGAAGCACATCAGACATGACGCGATCGCCTGGCCCGGCAAAAATTTTACCTAAAAGATTTTGACTAAAAGATGGTAACTGAATAAATGGTGCATCCGGTTGACTTAAATAACTCGCCGCCTGCCAAATATTTACTTTCACTGGTTCCAAACTAGGGTTATGCAAAATTATCCCTAAATATAGAGAACGCAAATTCTCTGGTGGTTCAGCCTTCGCAACGTGATGGGCAAAAATATCAAATCGTCCCCGAAAGGGAAAATTCAGATGCGCTGTTGGCACTTTTTTCCCATCTGGTGGAAAGGTGGAAAGTAAAATCCCTTCTTTCAAAACCAATTCTGGACTATTGCTGTTAAAGGTTGGCACTGTATCCAATTGACCTGGTAAAGGACGTACTTCTTGTGGTTGTACGACTTCTTCAGGTGGTAGCTTGGCAGGAGTTGATTGGGCAATTGGAAAAATTAGTAACAATGGCAACATATACTTAGATATTTCTTTCACCATACAGACATTAACAACTTGATGAAAGTGCCAGTTTGTTAATAATTAATACGAAATCGGCAATAATACCCATCAAATTTTCTTGATTGAGAACCGGAACGTGGACAAAAATACAACGTGCTGTGAGTTTATTTTGGCTTAAGTAGTCCAACACTGAATAGTAAAGACCTTCACAGACAAATTTTCCACAGTCATAGCTAATCTGAATTTTTGCTGCTCCCGCCACTAATTTTTCTAAATCAACTTCTGTCTGCAAAACAATTTCTCCACAGCTAGCAACTGCTTCCACACTTAATTGTGTACGGCTTGCAGCCATGCCACAACAGATGATGTAATCAGGTTGGATTGCCTTGATTTTTTCCATTACCTGAGTACTAGCAAGTTGCACATCTACGGGTAACTGGCGTAAAAAAGTTAAGTCATGTGGTATCAACTCAAGTTTGCTCACTTCAAGTAATAAATCATCAGAAGAATTTGACTGTTGATCTTTTAGCCAAATGTCAAAAGAAGTTAATAGAATTCTTTTCTTCATAACAAATATTATTTAGAATAGAAAAACCCTCCATAATAAATTTACAAGGAGCAGGTAAATGCCAGTAATTGCGGTCGTAGATTACGAGATGGGAAATTTGCACTCAGTTTGCAAAGGGTTGGAAAAAGCTGGGGCAACTCCGAATGTTACTTATTCTCCAAAGGAATTAGAGCAGGCAGATGCTATAGTCCTACCGGGAGTGGGAGCATTCGATCCAGCAGTGCAACACCTGCGATCGCGTGGTTTAGAACAACCTATTAAAGAAGCGATCGCATCTGGTAAACCTTTTTTGGGAATTTGTTTAGGATTACAAATTCTCTTTGAATCAAGTGCCGAAGGTACTCAACCAGGGCTAGGAATTATCAAAGGAAAAGTGCGGCGGTTTCGTCCAGAAGCTGACATAACTATTCCTCATATGGGGTGGAATCAACTAGAAATCACTCAACCAAAAAGTATTTTGTGGGAGCATTTACCCTCCGATCCTTGGGTATATTTTGTCCATTCCTACTATGTTGACCCAATAGACCCGCTAATCCGTGCAGCAACTATCACTCACGGTACTCAAACCGTCACAGCTGCGATCGCTCACGAAAACCTGATGGCAGTACAATTTCACCCCGAAAAATCCTCTAATATCGGATTGCAAATCCTATCTAATTTCGTTGCTCAAGTCCGCGAAAAAATTCCTGCATAATTATTTTGTCATTTGTCCAAAGTCCAAAGTCCAATTATCAAAAATCAATGCCCAATGCTCCATGCCCAATGAATAATGAGCCTGAGAATTTACGGTAATCGCCAGCTAAAAACTTTACCAGGGAAAGAAACTAGACCCACTAGTGCGCGGGTAAGGGAGGCAGTATTTAATATTTGGCAAGGAGAAATTGCTCTTTGTCGCTGGCTAGATTTATGCGCTGGTACTGGTTCAATGGGCGCAGAGGCTTTGTGTAGAGGAGCCAGCCTAGTAATGGGAATTGAACAATCGAGCCGAGCCTGTGCCACCATCCAACAAAATTGGCAGCAGTTAACTAATGCCGACCAGCAATTTCGGGTATTGCGGGGAGATATTACCCAGCAGTTAAAGATTTTATCAGGTAAGCAGTTTGATAGAATCTACTTCGATCCACCTTATGCCAGTGGATTGTACCAGCCAGTATTAGAAGCGATCGCTCACTATCAACTTTTAGATCCTAGCGGTGAAATCGCAGTTGAACACGCCTCACAAGGTTGGACACCGCCAGAGATTCCCGCTTGGGAAATTTGCCGCCAGAAAGTTTACGGCAACACATCACTTACTTTCTACAGAATTCGGAATCAGGAATCAGGAGCAGATAAAGGAGATGAAGAAGAATATGACTCCTAACTCCTAACTCCTAACTCCTAACTCCTAACTCCTAACTCCTAACTCCTAACCCAGCACTCCCTCATCCCCCCAGCTGATTGGGGCGCTTGTATTGCTTATATGCAGCGTAAAAAAGTCCAGCGAGAGTTACGAAAACTAGACCAAGGACAATACCTGATAGCAGGGGTTCAACCACTGTAATCTCCTCTTTGTAATTATTAAATATTCGTTGCCTGTTTTTGATTTTACCAAATTTCGTATGAATCCTGCGCCCTACAGCCCTTTGGAGTGCGACTGGTCACAAAAAAATAGTCTTCTGTGCTTGCAGACACAATCAAGAACTTTTAAGCTATGTGTAGGAAATGAAAACTTTTTAGCACACCTAGACTTTCACAGCAAACCTTTTGGATAACCAGATTAACAAACCTGAAATTTTGATTCAGCGGATCGTTTTATTGACGCTGACTATACTGCTAGGAGTCCCTTTGGGCTTTTTTGGTGTTCAGTTGGTTCAAGCCTCCGATCCATACGTCAAGAGTGTTCTATCCCTAACAGGAAACCCAGTTCAAGGACACGCGATATTTCAAATTAACTGTGCTGGTTGTCATGGCTTGGAAGCAGACGGGCGAGTGGGGCCCAGTTTGCAAGCTGTTTCAAAGCACAAGTCTCGGTATGGGCTGATTCACCAAGTGATCAGTGGCGAAACACCGCCAATGCCAAAATTCCAACCTAGTCCTCAAGAAATGGCGGATCTTTTGAACTATTTAGAGTCTTTGTAGACCTAAGAATTTTTGGTTCAGAACTTTACGCAACTGGCACAAGCAATGATGTGCGAAGCGCACCGAGCACCCAAAAACTACATAGAAGGCAGCAATATCTGGACGTTTTAGTTGCTCAATTAAATAATTAAAAAGCAAATTGTGCTTGAGCTTGTAAATATCAAATACATTCTGGGTAATTAAATACTTATGTACTACTGGCTAGCGATCGCACTGTGCCAGTTGCGTAAGTCCTGTTTAGGAGCAAATTCCGTTAAGATACTTAGCCTAAGTTACAGTTTATGAAATTTAGGTTTTTATGTCGCGCGCAATACCTGCGGCGGGCTATGCGTAAGCACACCACAGATTTAGCTGAAGAGGCGAGAAACATCAACGAAACCTTCGTGAAGACTAACAATATTTGATACTTCAGAATACATACTTCCGACTTTACCTGATTGATGGGTAAATAAATTATGGCAACCTACAATTATTAATAGTTCTTGAGCGCGGGAAAATGCAACGTTAACCCGTTCTGGTTTCTTGGCAAATCCCACATCTCCTTTGCTATTGTTGCGAACCATACTGACAATTACAACAGGTCTTTCCATACCTTGAAATCTGTCTACTGTACCAGTACGAATTTCTAGCGAAGGAAAAAGTTCAGATTGCAGACGTTCATCGATTTTTCTTAATTGAGCGCCATAAAATGTAATTACAGCAATTTCTTTTTTTGGTTCCCCATTAGCAACTTTAGAAGCCCAAGTATTCTCAAACTGATGACACAAACGTTCAATCGCATTAATTTCTGGAATATTAAAGTAAGAAGTTCCATTTCGTTGCTCTAAAAATTGATTTTCTATAGGCGTTTTTACCCAAATAAGATGCTGAGATTCTTGGATGATTTCGCTTGCTAGATGATGTGCGCGTTTCGTGTCCGCCTCTACAATACCAGATTCTAGTTTACCATCATAAAACTGATTGATTGCACCCATAATAAATGGATGCATTCGATACTGTGTAGTTAGCATTTGTTTGATGCTTTCATCAGCAGATTCAAACTGACTTTTAAATAATGATTCTTCTAAAAACTGTAGTTCGTCTCGTGTATTGCCAATTGTTTGAGCTACTTCTTCTAAAGTGCTAGTATCAAGCATGGGTGGTAATTGGCGATGATCGCCTACCATTACTAGCTTTTTGCCTTTCAAAGCTGGAATTAGTAACTCTGGTGGAGTACACTTACTAACCTCATCAATGATAACGACATCAAAAGATTTGAATTCTTCTGAAAAACCTCTATTTGCAGCCTGAACACAAGTGATACCAACGACATTAGCATTATCTAAATAAATGCGCCTTAAATCGTCCCTATCGCCTTCAGTTGGCTCTCTTAATTTTCCTATCCAATCTTGAACAAAATTATGATATTTATTGAGATAAGTTTCGTCTATCTGGAGTTGTTGCTGCCAAGATTCAAACTGAGTATTGATATTGCGTAAAAACTCTATACTAAATAAGTCGGCTTGGGAATTTTCTGGTTTAAATTTATCAGGTATTGTTTGCCATTCTGTCAACCACCAGCTTCGTTCTTCTCTTAGGTTTCCTGATGGCTGCGGTTGTGACTTCTGATCTATTTCACGTAAATTAGTTTGTAATTTTTGTAGATGCTGTATAGAAGTTTCAGTTTCTTCTTGTAACTTTGATAAATGCTCATTTAGAGAATGTTTAATTATCTCTATTACGGCAAAAGGTTCTAATAATGAGATTAAGGTTTCAAGCTGACTAATGGAAGTTTCCCAGTAATTTACTTGATTTGCAAATTCTTGGGGATGCTCCCAAATATTTGATTGTGTTGCCAGATATTTTTCAACTAAAATACGTAATTGAGAAGGGATATTTTTTTGATTAAGCTCTTGCAAGATATTAATCACTTGTCCTAGTTGGAAATTAGCATCCTGCTGTGCTTTTTCTACCTCAGCTTGAGTAATAGATATTTGCTGTTGGCTAACTTTATTTTTCTGAAGTTCATTTAATTGTCCTTGTAGATGCTGAAGTTGTTGCTCGGTTTCCGTTTTGACTTTTAAAACGCATTGACGCGCATTTGCAAGGATAATATCTAACAATTCTTGTGTAATACGGGTGAGAGTAGAGTCGATATTATTCCATTCCCATGATGTACCATAAGTCCGTTGCATTCTAATTAAGAAAACCTGGGTATTCTCAACCAGTAATTTTCGTTGTTTGGGGTTGAGTAGCTGATAATTGTTAAACTGTTGATAGGTTTCTTGCCATTGAGTGCGATCGCTTTTTGATAGCACCATTGGAATCTGACTAAAATTTTCTTGTAAAAAATAGCTAAAATTATGCTGTTTACCCCGCCTGTCAGTAAAACCTCCGTCTATTTCATAAGCGATCGCCTTTGCTAATACTTCCCATTCAGGTAGATTTATTTTATGATTGTTTGGTAAGATTGGGACTTTTAATGTATTAGCAAACATCAATAAACCTAGCGGTAAGTCAACTAAATTTTCTGTGAGTGGTATAACTGATTGATAACAATCTTTTAAAGTTTGATAGAGATGAGAAGGTGCTGTAGCTTTCCATTCTTTAACTGCTGAGATAATGTAATCTATTTCCCGTTTGCGGTTTTGCCATATCTGGATTGTTTGCTGTATATTTTGCAGCTTGGTAAGATATTGCTGATAATCTGGTTGTAACTGATTTAACGAGGCGAAATTTTGTTTGATAACCTCCACTGATGCTGCAACTTCTAAGATGGCTTTACTTGCTTCTTGAGCATCAGTCAAAGAAGTTTTAAATCCAGAAATTTCTATTGCTACAGTTTTACGCAACCAAGCCGCTAAACCAAAAGCACCAAGCGCCGGACGCACAAAGCCAAGCTCATCAGTATATTTGATGATTTTACGAACATTTGCTAAAAACTCTTCTACTAAACTGTTACCTTCTGTGTAGGGTTTAAGAAGTGGCAATAAATTTGTAACTTCTGAAGCTTCCCAGTTGATATTTGGTAAAGTCTTTAATATATTTTCTAATTTGGCAATTAGTGATTCAACCTCGTTCTGTTTATCTACATTTTCGTTGTAATCTTTTTCTTGATTTTGAAAGTTTACCTCTAGTTTTATCTTATTTTCATTGAATTTAGTTTGTTGCTGATTAAATTCTTCCTCTGCTTGTAAATAAGCGGTAAATCTTTGTGATGATGCCAGCAATTGAGTGAAAATTTTAATATTTTCCAGCCGTTGAGTCAGATTATTTTCGCAGTCAGTTGCAGTATTTTCTAGCCATCTGCCAATCACTTGGTCTTCTAAAAATGGCTGTCCTTCTTCCCCAACTTTTTCGGCTTTCCCCTTGCGTACAGCGCGAATTACTGGGTTGTGAACTAATCGACTCAGGGCGTTATCTACTGCTAAATTGGCTTGAGAAGCAATTAGAGTGCGTCCCCCGCGAAGGGCAATTTGATAGCAAATCTCCGCAATTACGGTAGTTTTCCCAGTACCTGGTGGCCCTTGGATGAGAACAAGATCCTTTGCGGCAAGTACCTTCTCCACTGCTGCTTTCTGCCCAGGATTTGCAGAAGATAATAATAAATCTTGTGGTTGCAGTTCAACAGTTGTTTTGATCTGTCTAGCTTGAGAAGCATCGAATAAAAAGTTACCCAAATAGGGATTTTGAGTATAACCATTATTCAAATCATCTAAAGCTTTTTTCTTGCGCTGAATCTGTTGAATATCACCAACTGCCTCGAAACACAAAAATCCTGTATCTGGCAACTTATAACGCTCTGTTGCCATGAATTCAGCCAAATCGCGTTCTAATCTGAGGCTGATAATACAACGGTTGGGATCGATTTCTTCAACAGTCCCTAATTGACGACCGCTAATCCAATTTTTACCAACGGGAGCAGTTTCAAAAAGTTTTAAATCTTCGTTTTTTGTGCCTCTTGCTCGTTCCCAAAAATTATCTACTTCGAGGGAATTTTGATAAAAGCCGTCAAGGGTGGCTGAGTTTAGATCAATTTCAAAACTGATTCGTCTTTTGAAGTTATAGTTATGACTTACGTAACGCACACAAAATTGACGCGCTTTCGCGATTTTTTCTTCAATTTGCAAAAATGCTTTCCAAGCTTTTAGCTGATCTTCTGTAGGTATATGGTCGCCACAAACTGGCGCGGTAGCGATGCGCTTCAATGTCGCTGGCGGAATATCGAGATGATGCTGATGATTAGCCAGTAAACGCAAGCGACAAGCTATGGCATAGCTGTCGGCGTGTCCCCGTGAGAGTTGTAACAATTGAGCCGAAAGTATTTTTATACCGTCGCGTCCATCTTTTTGTACAGCTGCTCTAAATCCTAATGTTTTTCTGAGCTTGTCAAGTCTTGCGGGTAATGGAAAATCATCGGAGTCTGTTGCTATTGTCAAATCCCAGATTTCCTCTCTTGTTTCTTTCCCCGCACCTTTGCGACGCACATAAAATAGAGAAGGCTTTTTACCGACACATTCATACATTAACTGATTGGCGCGATCGCGCCGCTCCCTAAAATCGGAATATGATTTCAAGGCAGCCTCACCTTCAAGATGGCGGATAAAGCTATCAATTGCTGAAGCTATAAATGTATAGCCCCAATCTTCAGAGGTTGTTTTAGTTTTTAAGGATTTTGCTGTTAGTTTATTTACCGCTAGACGAATGCGTTCTCCATCTGATTCTGAGATTGTACTAGTATGGCTTTTGACTACAATTTTGAGTTTTTCACAAATTACTAATAGCTTTTTGCTATCTAAATTTAATTCTTTTGCTAGTTCGTATATTCTGAGTTTGCCGTTGTTCATCCAGTACTGCCAATGCCTTCAAAATAGGGTTTAAATTTAAACGCAAAGAGGCGCAAAGGTAAGCGCAGAGGAGCGCAAAGTTTATTTTAGTCCTATTCGCTACGAATTAAATTTGGCAATACTCTGCGTACCTTTGCGTTTACTTTGCGTTCCTCTGCGTTTAAAAACTTTACGATTTTGGCTAGTATTGCCCACTAAATGACTATAGTTTATAGTGACGGTAAACTTCACTAGCAGCCCGATGTAGCAGGGAATGCCGCCATACTAAAGATTTCATATCATCAGCGTAACCGCCGCCAATAACGCAGGCGACTGGATAACCGCTACTCATACAGGTACTCAGAACCTGCATTTCTCTGCGAAAAATGCCAGCATCAGTTAAGGCTAATTTGCCCAAGCGATCGCCTATATGAGGGTCAACGCCTGCATCATAAAATACTAAGTCTGGCTTGACTTTAGACAATAAATCTGATAAATAATTCGCCAAGGTTTGTAAATAAGCGTCATCTTCCATTCCTATCGGCAAAGGAACATCCAAATCGCTGTTTTGTTTCGTACCGGGGAAATTGACTTCGCAGTGCATGGAGAAAGTAAAAACGCTGTCGTCGTCTTGGAAGATAAAAGCTGTACCGTCTCCTTGATGGACATCCAAATCGACAATCAGGATTTTTTGGACGAGTCCGAATTTTTGTAAAACGCGACAAGCGATCGCTAAATCGTTGAAAATACAAAAACCAGACCCATAACTGGGAAAGGCATGGTGAGTTCCACCAGCCGTATTACAGGCTAAACCCTGACTTAGTGCCAGTTTTGCAGTCAGTATCGTACCACCTACCGCTACACAAGTACGATTTGCTAGTGCTGGACTCCAAGGTAAACCAATGCGACGTTGTGCTTTGGGGTCTAGGGTTCCTTCGCAATAAGCTTGAACGTAGCTTGGAGTATGGACTAACTCTATCAATTCTAGTAGCGGACGTTCAGGAGTGTGAAATTGTTCTTGATTCGCTACACCATCAGCTAACAGCAATTCGTAGAGTTGTCGGAACTTAGACATCGGGAAACGATGTCCTTCAGGTAGAGGAGCAATGTAATCTGGGTGGTAAATAATTGGCAAGTCCATAAGGAAAGAAAATCTCAAGCAGATAATCCGGCAAATAACAAGGTAAAATTTAGCCATAATTGCAGCAATAGTGCTGTTATCCTAAAATGTAAAACTCCAAATTTAAAATTTATATGATGGAATGGATTACGCCGATAGTGTTTATTGTATCTGGCTTTCTGGCTGGAATAATTGGTGAAAAAGTTATCTTTAAAAAACTAGAAACATTCGTTACTAATAAACGAATTGCCGGGAGTAAAATTCTATTTCACTCTCTACACCGGATGACTTTTCTTTGGTTTGTCATTGGCGGTTTTTTTTGGGCAGTTCTGAGCGCTCCCCTCAAGCCAAATGTTGCCATCGTACTGCAAAAAATTCTGACGATGGCATTTCTATATTCAATAACTTTAGTCTTGGCTAAATTGACTGCTGGTTTCCTGAATTTATATATTCGCAGAGCAGAAGGGATTCCCACATCACTAATTTCTAACCTTGCTAAGATTACTGTTTTAGTTTTAGGAACATTAATCATCTTGCAAACGGTAGGCGTTCAAATTACACCAATAGTCACAACTTTAGGTATTGGTGGTCTAGCAGTTGGTTTGGCACTTCAAGACACACTTGCAAATTTGTTTTCTGGTTTTTACTTAGTTATTTCTAAGCAAGTTAGAACCGGAGACTATGTAAAATTAGATGCTGGTCATGAGGGATATGTTATAGATATTTCTTGGCGGAATACGACAATTAAAGAAATTTCCAATAATATAGTCATTGTTCCTAATTCTAAGTTGTCTTCGGCTATTTTCACCAATTATCATTTACCTGCAAAGGAAATTACTTTAACAATGGATGTGGGTGTCAGTTATGATAGCGATTTAGAACAAGTTGAAAAAGTGACTGTAGAAGTTGCTAAAGAAGTTATGCAAGAAATTGCACCAGAATTAAAAGAAAATGAACCATATATCAGATTTCATACTTTTAATGATTTTAGTATAGATTTTACGCTTTATATGCGGGTAAGTGAATACTTCGATCAGCGGATTGGGAAACATCTATTTGTCAAAAAATTACACAAACGCTATCAGCAAGCAGGAATTCAAATTCCTTTTCCGATTAGAGAAGTATATATGCAAGATAATTCAGCTATGGAAAAAAATTAGTAGTTGCCATGTTAGTTTAATAACATGGCAAGCAGTATCTGTCCTCGAATTTAAATTGCTAATGCTCGTTTTTCTAATGGTAGTTCAAAGCGATCGCCTGGTTTTGGCTCAAATACCCGCGTCGAAAGATTGTTCTTTTCTAATAACGAACAAAATTCCTCAGCACTTCCTTTAGTTTGAATGAGTTTCATCAGCAAGCCCTCAAAGGACACATCCCCACCAGCAGCAGTAGGTATTATTACTTGAGGATGTAATGATTTGACGACTTCTAAAGCACTATTTTGTCCTTTAATAATCGGCCCAAGCAAAGGTAGCGTCATATCAATAAACGGCGTAATCACTACATCGATAGGTGCAGATTGCTGAAGTTGTGGAGAATGATACCCGTGAGGCTCGTAGTATACAGTTAAACCACTTTCCAATTCTTTGAGGAGATAACTATTTTCTACCAGAGTCGGGCCAATTGGAGAGCCGGGGAAAGCCTTGATTTCTACTTGATTATTTAAAGTGAAAGTTTCACCATGAGCCAATACTGTTACTTGGGTGTAATCTAACTGCTGTACTACCTTAGCAGCATTGGGAGAAGCTACAACCTTGATGCTGCGATCTAACAGCTTGAGCGTTGGTGGGTGAGTATGGTCTTCTAAACCCTGAGATAGCAGGATCAAATCAATATTATCTGGGATTGGACGATTTTGCGATCGCGAACCTTTAAATAACCAATCCAAATTGCTAAAAATCAACGAACCAACCAGCCAAGGGTCAATTAGTATTCGTTGTCCGCCAATTTCCAGCAGCCAAGAGTTGCTGTCTAACCAAGTTAGAAACATAAACTTATGTGAAGATAACGCCTACCTTCATTATCAATGATGTCAGCTTTATTGCAGGCATTGAAGTTACTACTGCGTTCTCACCACAGAGCGATCGTAATTTCAATTATAGTAATTTTTACCTATAGCTCTAAAGATCATCTCCCCAGATCCAACGATAAAATAAGTAACACATCTTCAACCGATAAACTAAGAGTACTGGCAATCTGTTCTATACTCAAGCCTAACTCCAATAATCTAGGTATTGCATCCTGTCGCGCTTGTTCTGCTTCTTGTCGCGCTTGTTCTGTTTCTTTATGACTTAACAATTTTCTCCCAGTTTGGGGGTTAAAAAACCGCAATTCTCCGTCAATCAATCTGAGGTCTAAACCCAATACTTCACTGTGAATAGACGAGACACCATCGGGTAAAAAGTTGGATGTAATCGGTTGATATTTGCCCTCCAATAAATAAGAACCCTTTAGTCGTGGATTGAGGTAATCTCCGGTTGGGTCATACTGAAAATACTCTTGCACACCTAAAAGTGAATATTTCTTGGGTTTATCCTCTTCATCGTTTTCTTGGGTGCTTGCAGAAGTGATTTCCAAAATAAAATTAGGGACTTTACCCCCTTCTTCCCAAACCTTGTAGCTGACGCGCTTTTTCTTGTCTACCTCAAATACCACAAAGACATCAGGAGCAATCACAGCGCTAGGAATGCCCTTTTTGTAGTAAACAAATAGATTCCCTGATACGT
Source organism: Nostoc sp. DedQUE08 (assembly GCF_034530895.1). Taxonomy (NCBI): domain Bacteria; kingdom Bacillati; phylum Cyanobacteriota; class Cyanophyceae; order Nostocales; family Nostocaceae; genus Nostoc; species Nostoc sp. DedQUE08. The sequence continues at coordinate 2,681 of NZ_JAVRCD010000042.1, read as the reverse complement.
AAACATCACTTCGGTCTTGGAAATAAATGTCTAAGGCTTCTACAGCATAAATTAGATAATCCCGTGCTGGATCGCTCTCTGCCATTGGTTTACCATCAGAACTGAGGTAGATAATTTCGGTCTTGAGTTGGTTAGCAGAAAGGGTCATGGTCGCTTCTCTCCGAGACGCTATGCGTAGCAAGATCCCCAAAGGGGTACGCTCCAATTCAAAATAGGTTATAGGGCAAAGACTTTAACTCAACTGGAACTGATTTTAAAATAGCATTTTGTTGAAACTTCATTTTAGGTCAGAGAAAATTACTATATTTGAAGAAAGACTTTATTAATCTTAATAATGACTGTAACTACACAACCGCTTGCAACTCAAGACGCCTTTGAAAAATTTATTTGGACTTGGCAGGGTTACAAAATTCAGTACACTGTCATGGGTACAGGACGCCCTTTGGTTCTGGTTCACGGCTTTGGCGCTTCCATTGGACACTGGCGCAAAAATATCCCGGTTTTAGCTGATGCTGGCTACCAGGTATTTGCCATAGACCTTTTGGGTTTTGGTGGTTCCGATAAAGCGCCCATTGATTACAGTGTGGAAGTTTGGGTGGAACTGCTGAAAGATTTCTGCACAGCACACATACACGAACCTGCTGTATTTATTGGCAACTCCATCGGCGCACTTTTGAGCTTGATTGTACTGGTAGAACATCCAGAAATCGCGGCTGGTGGTATTTTAATTAACTCTGCGGGTGGATTGAGCCATCGTCCTCACGAATTGAACCCACCGCTACGGATGGTGATGGCAGCTTTTAATCGGTTTGTGCGATCGCCAATTACAGGTAAATTGGTCTATAATCGCATCCGCCAAAAAGCCCAAATTCGCCGCACTCTGTACCAAGTTTACCGGAACCGTGAAGCTGTCACCGATGAATTAGTTGATCTACTTTATACTCCCTCTTGCGACCCAGGAGCGCAACAAGTCTTCGCATCTATACTCACAGCCCCTCCTGGCCCAAGCCCAGAGGAACTTTTGCCCAAAGTAGAACGTCCTTTATTAGTAATTTGGGGTGCTGACGACCCTTGGACACCAATTACCGGGGCCAAGATTTACGAAAAGGCACGGGAGAATGGCAAAGATATCAAAATTGTTCCCATTCCCAATGCCGGTCATTGTCCTCACGATGAGGTTCCAGAGGTTGTCAATGCCCAGATTGTCCATTGGCTAGCGCAAAGGTGATAATTTCGCCTTTGTGCCGATATGTATTAGCCCAAGCAGGGTAAAAATGGGGCTAACAATCTGGGTGAGTGGATCTTAATCTTTTAATTGCGCCTTGACATAATCAAACTCGTATGATGTGTGAAATGGAGCTTGATATGCGTAATGGAGATAAAGGGGTAATACCCTTAAATCACCATCCAGATTTTTCAGAACTTGGCTATCAAGTCATCAGCGAACTAGGACGCAACCGAGAAGGGGGACGGATTACTTATCTAGCTAATGTTTTCAAATCTAATCAACAGGTGGTAATTAAAGAGTTTTGTTTTGCTCGTGCAGGTGCAGATTTATCAGGTGTGAAAGCATATCAGCGCGAAATAGAAATCTTGCAACAACTGAATCATTCTCGCATTCCTCGCTATATAGATTGCTTTGAAATGCCAGGGGCTTTTTATCTGGTGCAGGAATATAAAAATGCCCCATCCTTGGGATTAAAACGCAGCTTTCATCCTGAAGAAATTAAGCAAATTGCTCTGTCAATCTTAGAAATTTTGGTTTATCTGCAAAAGCAAGTTCCCCCAATTATTCATCGGGATATTAAGCCAGAGAATATTTTGGTTGATAAAGAACTAAATGCTTACCTGGTTGATTTTGGATTGGCTAGAAGACAGGGTGCGAAAGTAGCTCTGAGCAGCTTTATAGCCGGAACTCTAGGTTTTATGCCACCAGAGGAACAGTTTGGTCATTCTCTGACAGAGGCATCAGATTTATATAGTTTAGGAGCAACACTAATTTGCTTACTTACTAATACCCGTTCTGTTGAGATTGGCAAATTAATTGATGATAACTATCGCTTTAATTTCCAGCAATTAGTTCCTCAAATTAGTCCGCGTTTCCGATGGTGGTTGATGAAAATGGTGGAACGTAACCGAAAACGCCGCTATGCTAATGCAGCTATTGCTTTTAAAGCACTTGGGACAATTGAGGTTGTTGGTAGTGCGACTGGGTTAGATAATTTCATCAGTACAATCAAACCTAGAAAACGAGCGACTTTGCTGGGACTAGCTACTTTTGTTACACTGACTGCGGTTGCAGGAACTTTGATAAGTTATCAGCCTGGTAATACAGTTAGGCAATTACTGGAAGCTAGAGAATGTCAAAGCTTTGATTTAAGCTCTGATTGCCAAGAAAAAATCGGAAATTAAGATTAATTAGGTTGCATCTGGCTTAGAGTTACAACGGTTTTCAATTGAATAGACTACACGCATAGGGACACAATATATTGTGTCCCTAAAATTATGTGTATTCCACGCTTGTAAAAATTGCTGGAATTTGCATGAGTATCCAATACTCGTCAACGGAGATAAAAGGTGGATGAATCCAGTTCAAACACTCGTCAACGGAGATAAAAGGTGGATTAATCCAGTTCAAATACTCGTTAACGGAGATAAAAGGTGGATGAATCCAGTTCAAA
>NZ_JAVRCD010000041.1:0-81006 GCF_034530895.1 Nostoc sp. DedQUE08 | reverse complement strand
ATATTGCTGTTTACGCTGCTTGATTGAATTAAAAATGGATAAAGTCGAGCTTAGAAAATGAATGACTAAAGTCCTGATTACAAACTTACTTACTAGTAAATCAATTTGTATTAACTAGATAATATTCCTGCAATACTCGTCAATTCCATAATTTTCTCAAACTGAAAATCATGGGCTAAATTCTTGATAAAATTTTGCAGTACAGCATTTTCTGAAGGGATTTGCTCAATTAATTCTAAAATCAGGTCATCACTACATTGAGCTGCGGCAGTATATAACTGTTTCACCCATTCAGGGGACATTTCAGATAATAGATTCACTAAATCTGTAAGCGTCAATATTAGTTTTGACCTTTGTTGCTTTAGGTTTGTTAGCTGATAGCTTTCTTCTTGGTAAATATATTGAACTCCCAAATATTCGCTCAACTTTTCTAGTAATTCTTCCTCGCGGAAAGGCTTGTTAATATAATCATCGCAACCCGCTTTGATTATTGCTTCTCGTTGTTCCTCGAAAGCATTAGCAGTTAAAGCAATAATAATTGTCTTCCAATTTGGGATTTGGGATTTGGTATTTTGGATTGAGGTTTCTTCTCTAGTTTTAATAACTTTTGTAGCTTCGTAGCCGTCCATAATTGGCATCCGCATATCCATTAAGATCAGATGTGGTTGCCATGTCTGCCAAAGTGCGATCGCTTCAATGCCATTTATTGCTTCTTGGACTGCAAAACCGATAGATGTGAGAATTTTCATTAGCACTAAACGGCTGTCTGTGGAATCATCAACCACTAAAATACGGTATTCACTTTGAGCAGGCGCTAAACTAATAACTTGGGGTCTAGTTTGTTCAATCTGGATTTCGCTGGCTATGGCTAGACCAATTTGAATATCAAAAGTAAATTTACTTCCCTCGCCAATAGTGCTGGTGACGCTAATATCTCCTCCCATTAGTTGCACATATTTGCGGCTAATTGCTAAACCTAGTCCTGTTCCCTGTTGCGATTTTCTTCCGGTTTCAGTTTGCCCAAAAGCTTCAAAGAGCAAATCAATTTCTTGTGGGGCAATACCGCGGCCAGTATCTTGAACCTCAAAGGTTAGGAATTGGGCATTGGGCATTGGGCATTGGGCACTTGTACTGAGCGAAGTCGAAGTATTGGGCATTGGGCATTGGGCATTGGGCAGAGGTGCAAAGGGGCTGAGGCGCTGAGGGGAAAGACTTACTACTACTCCTTCTCCTCTGCTCCCCTGCTCACCTGCTCCCCTGCTCCCCTGCTCCCCTGCCTCTCCTACTCCCCAGTCCCCACTCCCCATCCCCACCCGCAGTGTCACCCTGCCAGTATCGGTAAATTTGATGGCATTTCCCAGGAGGTTAAGTAAGACTTGACGCAGTTTACTTTCGTCAACTTGGATGTATTGGGGAAGGTGAGATGTATATTCAAAGACTAATTCCAATCCTTTGGAGGTGGCGCGGAAGCGCAACATTTCTTCGAGGTTTTCTAAGAGGCGAATTAAGTCAAAACTGTTGAGATTTAAGGTTATTCTGCCAGCTTCGATTTTAGACATTTCCAAAATGTCGTTGATTAAATTCAGGAGATGTTCGCCTGCACGATTGATGATTGCTAGATTTTGCTGATGTTCAGTTGATAAATCACGATCGTGGCTCATGACTTGGGTAAAACCGAGGATGGCGTTAAGTGGAGTACGCAGTTCGTGACTCATGTTGGCCAGGAATTCGCTTTTGGCACGATTAGCAGCATCAGCAACGATCACAGCTTCTTGCAATGCTTGTGACTGCCTTTGAGTTTGCGCTAGCAATTGTGCCTGCTGTAAAGCAACACCCAACTGATTGCCAATTTGAACTACGATATTGATTTCTCCTGGTTTCCATTGGCGGGGATCGGAATTTTGATAACTCGCCAGCAATCCCCAAAGCTGACTACCGTGTAAAATCGGAACAATAATATAGGCTTTAGCCTGAAAGCGCTCTAAAAGGTTGATATAAGCAGAATGAAAATCAGCGTTGTAAATGTCTGGGACACAGATGAAACTTGCACCTGGGGTTACTTGCAGATCGCGATATTCCACCTGATTATCGGCGCTATCCAAAATTTTCGCTAGACAACGCCCATCTTGTAAAACACCTTCTGTGAGATGAGGGTCATTGTTATGTTCTTCTATGAGAGAAATCCAACCGTTACCCACCGATTCAGAAACAAATTCGCCATTCCAGTTAGGATTGAAACGATAGACAACAACCCGATCGCAATTTAGTACTTGGCGTAATTCTTCGGTTGTCGCTGCAAATATTGTCTCTAAATCCAGTGTTTGACGCATTCTTTGAATCACTTGCGCGATCGCTCTTTCTCGCTCTGCACTCTCACGCAAGGCTTCTTCTGCCAATTTTCTCTCGGTAATATCAGTAATGGTACCGATGTAACCTTTAATTTCTCCATCATCTCTAAATTCTGGCAAAGCATGACAAATTACCCAGACAACTGTACTATCATCATGCAAAAAACGATGTTCGTATTTATAGGTTGACTTAGCAGCTGTTGCTTGATTCCATGCCAACAATAGCTGCTCGCGGTCGTCTGGATGTACGGCATTTGCCCAATGTGTTCCCAGAGAGCTTTCTAAACTATATCCAGTAATTTCACTCCAGCGTTGATTAAAATATAAAACATTGCCATCCACATCAGTATGAAAGATACAAGCTGGTGAAGCTTCTGCCAGAAGTTGATATCGTTGCTGACCTGACTGCAAAGCTAGTTGTGCCAATTTGCGATCGTTAATGTCTGCCCAATAACCAACCCATTCGATCGGGGAATTCGCTTCGTCACGAATTAACCTCATCTCTTCGTAGAACCAGTGATAAGTTCTGTCAGCGTGTAACCACCGGTATTCATAAGAAATGTACTCCTGCTTAATAAGGTGGGAAAATTTTTCCGAGATCGGTTCAATATCTTGTGGATGGACGCGATCGAGCCAAAAACTGGAGTTACCGATAAATTTTTGCGCTTCATAGCCTACCATTTCTTTAACGTTTTCACTGATAAAAGTAATGCTAAAATCATCTGAGGTTTTGCTGCTATAAATGACTACAGGGCTAGAGGTGAGCAGATATTGTAGGCGTTCGTTGACTAAACGCAGTTCTTGTTCGACGTGTTTGCGTTCGCGTAGGGCTGCATGTAGTTCGCTAATTTCTACTAAAACTGTGCCAACACCAGAGGGGCGATCGCTTTCACCAACAATCGGAAAATAAGAAGCTAAGAAGTGGCGGATAATATCTGGTTGTTTGATTGATGTGCTGCTTAATTCTTGATTAATAATCGGTTGACCAGTTATCAGAACTTGTTGATAAATTGGTTCTACTAAAGGAGCGATGTTGGGTAAAACTTCATGGATGGTCTTGCCAATATGAGCTTGCTGGGGTAGTCCATTAATCTCCGCTAACAGTTGGTTAATTTGCACAAATCGCAGCTGTTTATCTACAATATTCATGCCAACGGGAGCGCTGCTAAAAAAGGCATTGAGACGAGCTTCTCTGAGCGCTAATTCTTGTTCTAAAGTTTTGCGCTCAATCAACCCACCCAATTGAGCCGCAACAGCACTGACTAGCAAGAGCAAACGCCGATCTACCAATACTGAGCTACGTTTAAAAAACACTAAAACAGCTAATACTTGGTTCCCAGCCAGGATGGGAACACCAAAACCAGCTTTTAATCCTACCTTTGCGGCTTGTGGCGATCGCAAGAAAACTGGTTGTGTAACTTTAGAAACATCTTCTATCCATTCTGGTTCTTGACTTTGCCAAACTCTTCCTGGTAATCCCACTCCCAGAGCAAATTTCAAAGTTTGGCTTTGCTGGCAGAATTCTTTTAAGCTGCTTTGTTCCCCGTACCAGCTTAAACTGTGTTTTAAAACAGTCCCATCTTCGTTAGGTATCCAGGCTTCACCAAAATCCCAGCCAATGGTGTGACAAATTAAGCGCAAGACCACTGCTAAGGCGCTGTTGACATCGCTAGCGCGAGTGATAGCTTGGGTTGTCAACAGCAACAAACGGCTTTCATTTTCTGCCTGCTTGCGTTCAGTAATATCTTTGGTGGTTCCTAGTACGTACCATTGCCCATCAATCTCGATCATTTCTGCACTCAACAGTGTTGTTTTAATTTCTCCTGTTGAAGTGCAGACATCAATTTCATAGTTGCGGATGGCTTTTGCTTGTTGCAGAATGTGGGTAAGAAAATTATATTCTTCTGGATTCACCCAAATATGCAATTCTTTATCGGTGCGATCAATCGCTTGAGAGCGAGAATAACCAAAAAACCGACAAAAGCTGTCGTTTACTTCGATGTAGCGTTTGCCCTGAACAGTAATTAAGGCAATTGGATCGGGAGATGACCGGAAAGCTGATGCTAACTTTTCTTCAGAAGCCCGTCGTGCTGCTTCTGCGCGTTGGCGTTCTTTTGCCTCCAATACCAAGGATACTAAATTGCTCAGAGAGCGAGCGAAATTTTGGTCTTCTAGCGTCCAATAATGCGTAACTTCCACTGCTTCCAGACATAAAACTCCTACGGTCTTTCCCTCCAGCCTAATAGGTGTATCGAGGATAGAGGTGATGTTTAATTTTGAGTAAGAGGCAGAAAATTCTTTAATTCTGGGATCGGTATGAGCATCATCTGCGGCGATTGATTGGTTTTGCTGCAAAGCTGCAAAATAAATTGGATAGTCTGCCACTGATAAGAAAAGTCCTTCGCTATGTTGATTGCGACTGCCCTCAAATAGATCGAAACACTGGATTTTTATATCTGTTGCGTCATACAGCCAGACACTAGCTCTTTCTACGCCAATATTTTTGACAGCTGTTTCTGTGATTTTACCCAAGGCTGCTTTCAAATCACCCTGATAAAGTATTTGATTTTGTGCCAATTGTGTGAGCACGAGATTATGATTGCGGAGCTTAATCGCGCTTTCTTGGAGTAATTTTTCCACACCTCGACGCTGCGTAATATTACTAGCAGTGCCCGTCATGCCTATAACTTGACCGTCTTCGTTGCGTAATGCGATCGCATTCAACATTAGATAAAGTAAAGTACCATCTTTAGCGACACAGGTAGTTTCATGCTGAAAGATAGACTTTCCCTGAAGAACACGCTCAAAAGCTACTTTATCTTGAGCAATTTGTGTCGGTGAGATGAAATCAATTAAGGCACGCCCGATCATTTCTTGCGGTTCGTAGCCATAAATCTGCTTGACTGCTGGATTGACAAAGGTAATTAGTCCATCAATGTCCACCGACCAGATCGCGTCCTGGGATGTCTCCACTAAAAGCCGATACTGACTTTCACTCTTCTTCAGGGCGGCTTCGACTACCAGGCGTTCGCTTTGATAAACTTCTCTACAAAAGGCTTTGCTAATGCTAACGGGAATTTCTTTAAAAATATCTTCTATTTGTCTGTTGCAAATATTTAACTCAACTGTAAGCCGTTGACGCTCTTGAATTTCCTGTTGCAGTTGGGCATTTTTTTCTTTTAACTGTTTTTTCAATCTTTGGACATTGAGTTGATTTTGGACGCGTAATAAAACTTCTTTAGTTTTGAATGGTTGAGTAATATAGTCAACATCGCCTAAATTGAAGACGCTTATCTTTTCCAAAAAATCATCGAAAATTCCGAAAATAATTATCGGAATATCTTGAGTTTTATCGTTAACTTTCAAATCTTGACATACTTGATAATTATCCTTGTCGATAATGAGAACATTTAGCAAAAGCAAATCCGGGGGAGAAACGAGTGCTGTCTTGATTGCCAATTGCCCAGAAATCACACTTTCTACCTGATAACCTTGGTGTTGAAGGATGTCTGATAAAAAATGTAAATTCTCTAAGTTGTCATCAACTAATAAAATTTTTATTTTTTGAGCATCCATATCAGTTACTAAGTTAATTTTCAATCAGAAAGAATTTCTGGAATAAAACTGAGCATGAAATCAGAAAGCAAAACTCTGTCACCAAATTGTAAATAAAATCATCGTCGCTTACAAGCATACTTCAGCGCTAGGTGTATATAAAAGTTGCAGATAAACCAGGATAACTGTTTATATCATGTCCGCTTCATTACTTAATTAAATCCGAATAATCCCAAATAGCCAATAGCTACGGTGTACATACAAGTCCTAAAAATCTGGATTGATCGGGCTTGACTCGTTCCCAGTCTCCAACTGGGAATGCATTCATTGAGTCTCTGACTCAATGTCTAACTGGAGACAGCAGCCGCTAATCAGCCATTGCCATGCTCTGTATGAGAACGAGATAAATCTGAGAACAATGGGAAATCGAGCTTTTTTCTACTTGTATCCACACCGTAGCCCTTCGCCTTAGGGAAACGCCAAAAGCGTTAGCAAGTCTTCATACGGCAAGCTACGTCCAGCGTCTCTGTCAATCTAACCCTGAGATCGGGCTAGAGCTTCTGGCTACAAGCGAATTTAATTAAATTTACATTACATAATATAGTTTAATTTACGATCGCCTACTTCTTTGACATTCAATATTCTCAAGCTTTTCATCCTTTTTTTGTTTGATACGGTAAATCCAACCTATGGCTGTACGGTTTACCCAACTATTTTGAGATTCTTCTTTTATTAAATTACTTACTAGAGAGAAGAAACAAAGCAAATAAAACTCCTCTCTAAAAAACACCTCTAAAACTTTGTTTGATTACCCAAGATTGAATTAGAAAGTTAAGGAGAGATTAAAATATGGCACTCATTCGTTGGGAACCATTCCGTGAAATGGAAATTCTGCGTCGTCAAATGGATCAACTATTCTCTGAGCTTACAGCAGCCGAGCGCGATAACTCCGAGATTTCTGCATCACCGAGAACAGCGTGGGTTCCTGCGGTTGAATTACATGATAATGGTTCAGAGTTGCTATTAAGAGTTGAGATTCCAGGTCTGGAAGCTAAAGACTTGGATATTCAAGTTACTCAAGATGCAGTTTCGATAGCTGGTGAGCATCGTTACGAAAAACATTCCCAATCTAACGCTAAAGTTCATTCGGAATTCCGGTATGGCAAGTTCGCTAGAGTAATTCCTCTGCCAACCAAAGTTCAGAATCAAAAAGTTAAGGCAGACTTGAAAGATGGGATTTTAATTTTGAATTTACCCAAACTAGAGCAAGAACAAAGCAAAGTCTTTAAAGTGAATTTAGGCCAATCTCAAAGTGCTACAGCTTCTATAGAAGCTGGCAATGGCAACAACTAACCCAACATAACATCACAGCAAAGTGTTCCAACTGCTTGAGAAGATGTTCTATTTTCTCATTCAATGATTCCTATCTCTCTGGAATAGGTAAATTTTGATAGAAACCCCAGCAAATGAGTTTAGCTGGGGTTTTTCTTTTTTTATTTAGCACTGTTTCAGTAAATTCAGGGAGAGGGTGCTATTCCTCTTGCACATCAACCCAGATACTGCCTTCTTCAACACGAACTGGAAATACTGGCAATGCTTTTTGTTGTGAAACCAACGAGAGCACTTTACCTACACCAGGTGGCCAGGCACACCATCCTTGTACCTCACCAGTCCGCAAGTCAAAAGCACTGCGATGAAAGGTACAAACTATTGCTCCACTTTCAGTAATTTTCCCACTTTTCAACGGTAATTTTAAGTGGGGACAGTTGTTATCTACAGCATAAAGCTGATTTTCGTGATTCAAAAGCAGAATTTTCCGGTTGCCAACTTTCACCACTTCTCGCGCACCAGGGGAAAGTGCTTCGACTGCAAGAACTTTCGTCCAACTCATTAGGTTCTCCTCTCTTAATATATCTGCTTACAGTTTCCCGCAATAGTGACCAGTGCGATCGCCTTTCAATACCGGAGAGCCGAGAATGTCTACAACGGGCTTTGTCTAAGATTCTAAAACTATAAAATTTTACAAAAAATTCCAGCTTTATACTGAATAAAATTATTTCTGGGTAAACTAAATAAAGCGCTTACTATCTATGTATCACAAGGCTTATAGCTGAAAAATACAATTTTGAGGAATATAAAAAATGATTAAGACAAGTTACGAATTTGACCAGTCTATCCTCGCCGCCGGATCTTCATTAAAGACAAATATTTTGCTACGTTTTCGTGCCGACATAGCTAAATCTCCTCGACGTAACCTTAACCTTTCGCTTGTAATTGACCGTTCCGGCTCTATGGCAGGCGCTCCCTTGCATCACGCACTCAAAGCTGCTGAGTCTGTGGTAGAGCGACTTGAGCCAGATGACATTCTCTCAGTAGTTGTTTACGACGATGAAGTGGATAGCGTTGTGCCACCCCAGTCTGTGACTAACAAAGCCGCACTGAAAAATTCCATCCGCAAAGTGAGAGCAGGCGGTATTACCAACTTATCGGGGGGATGGCTCAAAGGCTGCGAACACGTGAAGACGCGACTCGATCCCCAAAAAATCAACCGTGTTCTTCTGCTTACCGATGGTCACGCCAATATGGGCATTCAAGACCCCAAAATCCTGACGGCGACAGCAGGGCAAAAAGCTGAGGAAGGTATTATCACAACTACGTTAGGTTTTGCTCAAGGTTTCAACGAAGACTTGCTGATTGGAATGGCAAGGGCAGCCACAGGCAACTTCTACTTCATTCAAAGCATCGATGAAGCAACTGAAGTGTTTAGTATTGAGCTAGATAGTTTAAGAGCAGTAGTGGGACAGAACCTCAAGGTGACACTTGAATTGGCAGATGGTGTCAGCCTGGTTGATACCTTAAGTCTGGCTAAAGTTAGCCAGAATGACGCCAGTCAAGCTGTCATCACTTTAGGAGAGCTTTACGAGGATGAGGACAAACTTCTCGGTTTGAGTCTGGGGATATCAAGCGCTCAAGTTGGTGATTTACCTGTGATGAAACTGCATTACAGCGCCGATGTTGTGCAAGATGACCGTATTCAAAGCGTTTCCGGTACTATAGATGTCGTCGCCAAAGTTGGCACTGTTGAGGAAGCAGCTTTTGCTGCTACAAGCCATATAATTCTGGAACTGAGTCGCCTTACCATTGCTAAGGCCAAAGAGACTGCCCTTAATCTCGCTGAACATAGCAAGCATCAGGAAGCTGAACAAACCCTGCGGGCGCTCGTGAAAGATTTGCGAGATAAAGGCTTGAATGAGAATTTTGAAATTGCTGAAGAAATCGATCAGCTGGAATATTTCGCCAGTCGAATCGCTCAAAAAGCTTTAGGCAATGCCGGACGGAAAGAGATGCGAGATCAGACTTACCAAACGATGACGCGCAATCGCAGCGATTTGGTGGGTCGTGGTGTCACTACTGGCGATGAAGTGTACGCCATGCCGATTGTGAATGAAGTCGGTTCAGGTATTGAATTGTACTGCGTTCGTGAAGGGGGTAAACTGCGGGTCAAGGTCATGTCTGAAGGCTATGATTTAACCAAGAACATCCAGTTTCCTCGTGCCATTCGTGCCGAAGGGGCGCGCTATGTCGTTGAAGGATTGGAACTCTCAAGCGATGCTACTTTCTATCGGGTACGTGGTAAAATCACCCGTTTTGCTCAACCCGGTGAAACAGATATCTTCGTTGCCCCTAGACAATCCAATCGAGCTAACACAGGTAAAGCTTCCAAAGGCCCTGCCAGTGCTGCCGATCTGCCCACAACTGACAGCGTCGGGGACAGTATTTTAGTTCAGTGTGTCAAAGATGGCAGCAAACTACGTGCTAGAGTGGTTTCCGACGGATATGAACCGGATTGGAATATGCGTTTTCCGCGATCGGTGCGCGAGGAAGGAATGCTTTACGTCGTTGATGAAGTCAAAACCGCACCAGATGGCAAATCTTATATTGCCTGTGGTGAAATTAAGCGATTTGTCCAACCCACTTGAATTGAGGAGCGGGGAGCAGGGGAGCAGGGGAGCAGAGGGGCAGGGAGCAGGGGGAGAAGAATTAATAATCAGTGCCCAATGCCCAATGCCCAATGCCCAATGCCCAATCCTTAAAATATGCCAAGTAAATATGCCTTAGCCGACTGAGACTGTCAGGATCAAAGAGTAAAGAGTAAAAGGCAATCTATTTTGACTTTTAACTTTCTCCTTTTGTTCAACTTCCACAACGGGAGGTTTAATCTTGACTAAATTGAAAGTTGGTATCAACGGCTTCGGTCGAATCGGGCGACTTGTACTTCGCGCTGGCATCGATAATCCCAACATTGAGTTTGTGGGTATTAACGACCTAGTACCACCAGATAACCTCGCTTATCTATTAAAGTACGACTCAACCCACGGTCAATTAAAGCACAAGGTTGAAGCCAAGGAAGACGGCATCCTGATTGACGAACATTTCATTCCTTGTGTGTCAGTTAGGAATCCAGCAGAGTTACCTTGGGGAAAACTAGACGCAGATTATGTCGTGGAAGCTACCGGACTCTTCACTGACTATGAAGGAGCTGCAAACCACCTGAAGGCAGGTGCAAAGCGAGTGGTAATTTCCGCTCCCACCAAAGATCCAGATAGAGTTACTACCCTGTTAATGGGTGTCAATCATCACCTATTTGACCCTGGTAAGGATATCATTGTCTCCAATGCTAGCTGTACTACAAACTGTTTAGCTCCCATCGCCAAGGTCATTAATGACAACTTTGGGTTGACTGAAGGGTTGATGACCACAGTCCATGCCATGACTGCGACTCAGCCAACTGTAGACGGCCCCAGCAAGAAAGACTGGCGGGGTGGTCGAGGTGCATCCCAAAATATTATTCCCTCCTCCACAGGCGCAGCGAAAGCCGTAGCATTGGTTTTACCAGAATTGAAGGGCAGGTTAACTGGGATGGCATTACGAGTTCCGACTCCCGATGTCTCCGTAGTTGATTTAACTTTCAAAACAGCCAAAGACACCAGTTATCAAGAAATCCGTGCTGCTATGAAGGAGGCTGCCGCCGGGTCATTAAAGGGTATCTTGGGTTACACAGATGAAGAAGTAGTTTCCACAGATTTTCAAGGTGATACCCATTCCAGTATCTTTGACGCAGGTGCTGGGATTGAGTTGAATTCCAACTTCTTCAAGGTAATTGCCTGGTATGACAACGAGTGGGGTTACTCAAATCGCGTGATTGACTTGATGTTGTCTATGTCACAGAAGGAACAACTCGCACCGACAGTGGCTGTGGTTTGATTAGTCATTAGTCATTAGTCATTAGTCATTGGTCATTGGTCATTAGCTTTTGACTGCTGACTCTTGACTAGGGACTTTTGGGATTTGGGTCAAATGGTAAATACTCCGAAAATAAAACGGAATCTAGTATTTTTATTTAGCAAACCAGTGATATGAAGCACGTGTGAATTTGGATGTTTTGTGCGATGTCTACGATGGTCACTGAGCTTGTCGAAGTGCGGGCTACGCCTACGCTCAAAGCATCCAAATTTGCAGGTTACTCCTCAACCCCCAATCCCTATGCGTCGAACCAAAATCATTTGTACTGTCGGCCCGGCTACATCTGCACCTGAAAAGCTGCAATCCTTGGTAAAAGCTGGAATGAATGTGGCACGGCTGAATTTTTCCCACGGAGCTTATGAATTCCACGCCCAAACGGCTCACTATCTCAGGCAGATTAGTACTGAACTGCAAAAGCCGATCGCCATTATGCAAGACTTATGTGGCCCTAAAATTCGCTTGGGAACTTTACCACCGGAAGGGTTAAATCTGGAAGCTGGTACTGAAGTTACTTTTGTTTTGCAAGAAAAGGGTGAGAGTATTGACGAACTACCCTTACCATTGCCGACTTTATTCGCAATGGTGCGACCAGGCGAACCGATTTTAATTAATGATGGTCGCGTTAAATTGATAGTTACCGATCGCGATGCCGATCGCATTCGGGCCCAAGTGAAAAATGGCGGGTTAGTTTCTACGCACAAGGGAGTAAACCTGCCCCAAACTCCTTTACCTGTAAGTTCGATTACCGAAAAAGACTTGCTGGATTTGCGCTTTGGGATTCAGTTGGGTGTAGACTGGGTAGCGGTGTCCTTTGTGCGATCGCCACAAGATTTAGAACCCGCCAAGCGGATGATTGAAGCGGCTGGCGCTTCGATTCGCTTAATTGCCAAAATCGAAAGAGCGGAGGCAGTAGAAAACTTTGACTCTATTCTGAAGGTTGCCGACGCAATTATGATTGCCCGTGGCGATTTAGGGGTGGAAGTGCCAATTCACGAAGTACCCCTAATTCAAAAAGATATTATTCGCCGTTGCAATCGTGCTGGCAAGCCAGTGATTACAGCCACCCAAATGTTAGAGTCAATGATTAGCGCCCCCGATCCCACCCGCGCCGAAGCAACCGATGTTGCTAACTCTATCTTAGATGGTACGGATGCAGTAATGCTTTCTGGTGAAACAGCTGTCGGGCAATATCCCATCGCCGCCGTCGAGATGATGCACAATATCGCCGTGCGGACAGAACAGGCTTTAGATGAGGGTAGCAAAAATGCTTGGTGTCATGAAGCAGGCAGTCTGAGCGTTACCGAATCTGTGGCAGAATCCGTCTGTCGTATCGCCTATGAAACAGGCTCACGGGCAATTCTCTGTAACACTACATCAGGAAGTACGGCGAGAATGGTTTCTAAATATCGGCCGACTTCTCCGATTATTGCCCTGACCTCCGACATCACCGCTTACCGCCAATTAGCACTTTCTTGGGGTGTGGAAGCTTTGCTGATCCCACCAGTCCACAATGCCGAAGAGATGTTTACCAATGTGGTGAACACAGTTGTAGACATGGGTTTAGCGAATAAGGGCGATAAAGTAGTAATTACCTCTGGTGTTCCAATTGGTAAATCAGGAACAACTAGTTTAATCAAAGTGCATTCCATTGGACAGCCAATTTCCGCATAAGGCACTTAGAATAAGGCTGTGGCACAAGATAGTAAGCAAAATTGGGCAACGATCAAGAAAAATTGCCAGAATCAGAATTGAAGGAAGAGTAAAGAGTGTAAAGAACTGGGGAATAAGTAAATCCTGTAACAAACATCACGGAGTATTTTATGTCTAAGAATTTACTGGAACAATTGCGACAAGTGACTGTTGTAGTCGCAGATACAGGGGATATCCAGGCAATTGAAAAGTTCAAACCCCAAGACGCTACCACCAATCCTTCGCTGATTACTGCTGCGGCACAAATGCCAGAATATCAGGAAATTGTCGATCAAACTTTACTCCAAGCCCAGAAAGATGCTGGAGCCGGAGCCGCCCAAGCACAGATAGTTTCTCTAGCTTTTGACCGTTTGGCAGTTGCTTTTGGATTAAAGATTTTGCAAATCATTCCCGGTCGTGTATCTACAGAAGTGGATGCTCGCTTGTCCTACGATACCGAAGCTACTGTAACTAAGGCACGGGAATTAATTGCTCAGTATAAAGCTGCTGGAATTGGCCGCGATCGCGTTTTAATTAAAATTGCCAGCACTTGGGAAGGCATTCGCGCTGCGGAAATTCTCGAAAAAGAAGGTATTCACTGTAACCTTACCTTGTTATTTGGTCTTCACCAAGCGATCGCCTGTGCAGAAGCTGGCATTACCTTAATTTCTCCCTTCGTCGGTCGGATTCTCGACTGGTACAAAAAAGATACCGGACGCGATAGCTACCCAGCAGCCGAAGATCCAGGTGTTTTGTCTGTCACCAAAATCTACAACTACTACAAGAAATTTGGCTATAAAACCGAAGTTATGGGAGCTAGTTTCCGTAACGTTGGTGAAATTACTGAACTTGCAGGTAGTGATTTGCTGACCATTTCACCGTCCCTATTGGCTGAATTGCAAGCAACCATTGGAGAACTGCCACGTAAACTTGACCCCGCCAAGGCAGCAAACTTGTCAATCGAAAAGATATCCGTTGACAAAGCTAGCTATGACAAGATGCACGCGGCTGACCGCATGGCAACTGACAAACTAGACGAAGGTATTAAAGGTTTCACCAAGGCACTAGAAGACCTTGAGAAACTTTTGGCAGACCGACTAGTTCGCCTGAAAGGAGAGGTAGTGGCAAGCCATTAGGGATTTCCAATTAAAAAACATCCAAAGTAGTGTGCGTTACGGCTTAAGCCGTAACGCACTTCAAATACGATCTCTGGGTAATTTAGTTATGATTGCCATAGTCATTTCATTCCACACGCCAGTCGCTCATCGAGAAAACTCCGACAAGCAACAGCAATGCTTGTCTACGTAGGCGTAGTCCATCGTAGATATCGCATCAAAAATTTACGCTGCGGACATGATATGACTCTTTTAATCCTCGTGGTCATCAAACGGATCGTTCAATTCCTTGCTAGGAGGGCCAAAGGAGGTATAAATCGAAATTCCTGTGATGGCAATCACCACGGCAGCCACAGAAATGCTAAGAACTATTGCGGGTTCCATAATTGAGAGATAGATGATGAGTGCTATTCTTATAGAATATTACAGAAGATTAAAAAAAGCTTTGGCAAGTAATCTTAGGTGAACTATGGCACAAAGGACTAGGTTGGGAGATATCCTGAAACCACTGAACTCTGAGTATGGAAAAGTGGCTCCAGGTTGGGGTACTACCCCTGTAATGGCTGTTTTTATAGGGCTATTTTTCGTGTTTCTGCTGATTATTCTGCAACTTTACAATAAAACACTGTTGGTTCAGGATGTATTTGTCGATTGGCGCAGTTTAGGACGCTAACACATACACAGCGAGCGAGTTTGGATAACAAGTTAAGTTACACCCGGTTTTTCCGGGTTTTTTTGTGAGTTGCGATTTCCGACTAGACTAACTATATATGTGAATTTCTGTAGTGGTTTTAGAGTTTACAGGAGACAAAAAATGAATATATTTGGTATTGGTCTGCCGGAAATGGCTGTAATTATGGTAGTAGCGCTGTTAATCTTTGGCCCAAAAAAGCTACCAGAGATCGGTCGAAGTGTGGGCAAAACAATTCGTAGTTTCCAAGAAGCTTCCAAGGAGTTTCAAAACGAGTTTCAAAAAGAAGCAGAACAGTTAGAAGAAGTTGTACAGACTACTGCTGAATTGGAACCTAAGCAAATCCACCCTGCTAAATCTGAGCAGGATACCGCTAGTTCTTCCCAACCTAGCTAGTAGTTTGTCAAGTTCGTAGTAAGGACTTTAGTCCTTATTTTCTAAGGGACTTCCAAATAAAAAAACATACAATTTTTCTTGTGGGGTGGACATCTTGTCCGCCCATAACTAAGGGCGGGCGAGACGCCCACCCCACAAGATTGGATAATTTATTTCTTGGCAATCCCTAAGCACTTTAGTGCTTACTACAAACCCTTCATTACTAGTAGTCTGGCAACCCAAAAATGTTAGGTGGAGGTTGGGTAAAGGGTAAAGGGACTCATGGTAAGGGATAAAAAACTTTTACCCTTTACCCCTGCCCCTTTACCCCGCCAAGTTGCCAAGGCGTACTACTAGAAGAGTGATGAATATCAATTGACTGTAGACAAAATGACAGAAGCTGTTACGCAACCAGCTTTGGTAATTCCACAACTAATCGTCGGGTTAGGGAATCCAGAAGCTAAGTACGACCAAACACGCCATAATATCGGTTTTGCTGCTTTAGAAACTCTCTCTCGTTCTTGGCGCATTTCCTTAACAGAAAACCGCAAGTTTCAAGGTGAGTATGGCGAGGGTATGGCCCCAGGTGGAGGTAAAATTCGCTTGTTGAAACCGTTAACTTATATGAATCGCTCAGGACAAGCAATACAAGCGGTGACAAGTTGGTATAAATTGCCGCCTGAGTCAGTGTTGGTGATTTATGACGATATGGATTTGCCTTTGGGAAAAACTCGTTTGCGCTTATCTGGTTCGGCTGGGGGACATAACGGTATGAAAAGTGCGATCGCACATCTTAGTACCCAAAACTTTCCTCGTTTGCGAATCGGTATTGGTAAACCCAAAGATGCAGCTAATAACGATGATTCTGGTGCTATCTCTCATGTGCTAGGGCGATTTTCCGCTGCCGAAAATCAGCAGATGTCTCTTGTACTTCAGTTCGTAGTTGAGTGTATTGAACTAAGTCTCAAGCAGGGAGTAGAAAAGGCGATGAATGTTTGTAATAGCCGCACAATTAATAATTCTGAGTCTTAGGGCTGGATGAATACTATCCTATCAGCTGATTCAAGAAAGCTAACCGATGTTTAAAGGCGCTTATTTTGGTTGATGGGCAGCGATTTTAGCTTGCTCCATCTAACCAAGATAAAGTCTCTAACGCCCTCTACGTATAGGAAAAGTAACTTCTTTACACCCTAATTAACGGTGCGGCAGACTTTGCTTAATATTTGTATGAATAATGGCGCAAGCGCTATTGCCTGTTTTCGGTCATAACCTCAAGCAATGCCGATATCACACCAAATAGGTTTATTTAAAACGTCTTGTGCGTCTAGCTGCCACTGCCTTACGTTTGCGTTTTTCTATTGGTGTTTCAAAGTGCCGATGATATTTTACATCAGCTAATATCCCAGCTTTGGAAACCTGGCGTTTAAACCGACGCAAAGCTGAGTCTATTCCTTCGTTCTCTCCTAGAACCACCTGGGTCATTCTTCCCTTTTCCTCATCATCAATAGTTTCCATTCTAATATTACCCTCAACCTTAGTAAAACCCCTCTGAGCTAAAGTCACAATTAAGAGGCTATTCGTCCGGTTGACGCGGGTTATGTGTACTTCTATCTCGTAAAATCGTTACTTAACTAAAAGTTAATCTAAGTGCCCTAATGCACTCTCAGAAGCAATGGAGAAGATGGGAAAATTATAATACTAAATTTTTCTGGCTTTACTATGAACTAGCGAATAATGTAATCTTAGCTACTAAGGTAGATGAGTCAATCTAACTATATTTACAGATTTTAAAAGTTGATTTTGCCCTCATTTAGTAATTTATATCCAGCGGCTAATGCTGTAAAAGCAACTATGAAATTCCATAAGCTAGTTGGCTGTAAAATAACTCCACCGCTTAAGAAAACTAGTACTATACCAATGCCTAGAAAAATCCATCCTAAGTTACCAGTTTATCTTTGAAAAAAGACTAATGCAAATACACCTATCATCGTTGCTAAAACTGAAGCTGTAGCCGGCAAGCTACGGTAAAAATATGAATAGTAACCACTAACAAATATGATGTTTTGACCAAAAAAGTATAATCCTGTAAAAAGTAGAATTAAACCTATAAGTTTGATTAACAATCTACTCATAATATTTTGATGTTTTTAATAGCCCAAGCTAATTTTTATCCGATTATAGTGGGGTTTTTATATCTTGCCAAATTTTTACCTGAATATGATTTACTTACGTAAATATACTGAATAAAATTCTTGGTCGTCTGAAAATGCCAGTACAAGTAATGTTGATTACATCAATTAGTCCTTGCCAGGGTTTTATCAAGGTGCTTTAATAGCGATCGCATTCCGCAAAACAGTCTCACTTAGAGAATATGTACAAAACTTGCAGCGACTCGACATCGCTGCTGGTGTTGATAAAATTACAGACTCAAAACATAAAACTCAAAGATATGACAAGCTAGTAGCATATCTTTGACATTAAATTCTCCCCAAAGTTTAATAGGAGCATACATGGAGCCAATTATTGCTATAGTTTTAGCCCTTATAGGTTATGCATTAGGTTCTGCAAAACTGATTAATCAAGGAAATGAAGCCTTAGTCGAACGCTTAGGGCGGTATCATCGAAAACTTAAGCCGGGGCTGAATTTTATTGTTCCCTTGGTAGATCAGATTGTCATGGAAGATACTACACGAGAGCAGTTTACAGACATCAAACCTCAGAATGTGATCACCCAAGATAATATTTACGTAGAAGTGGATGCTATTGTATACTGGCGGATTCGAGATATCGAGAGAAGCTTTTACGCGATTGAGGATCTGCAAGGATCGTTGACACAGATCACCACAACTACGCTCCGAGAAATCATTGCCCAAAATACCCTAGAGCAGACCAACGTCTCTAGAGCAGAGATGGACTCAGCTATCTTAGATCAGTTGAATCATGTAACGGCAGATTGGGGAGTTGAGATTCTCCGATTAGATATTCAGAGAATTACTCTACCTGAGAGTGTCCGAAAGTCTAGGGAAGAAGAACAAGCCGCCGTTATCAAAAAACGGGCACTGATTACCGAAGCAGAAGGGGAAAAAGAAGCTGCGATTAAAAAAGCAGAAGGAACTATGGCTTCAGTGCAAATCATTTCTCAAGCTCTCCGTTCCAATCCCGATAGTAGGGATATTTTGCGGTATCTTGTGGCTCAAGATTACGTAGATGCTAGCCAAAAACTTGGTGAGAGCAGTAATGCCAAAATTGTCTTTGTAGACCCGGCTAACTCAAGTGAAATGTTTCAGGAGTTGATAGCCGAGTCAGTAAATCAAGAAGGTAACGGCAAAAAACACGAAGAACAGTAATACCCTAGCAATTACCTTGTGTGGCTTGTCTTGATAGGGCATCGGCGACTAATGAAACATCGCGCATTTCTTGAACATCGTGAACTCGGAGGATATCAGCACCATTAAAAATAGCAGCACAACAAGCTGCTGCCGTACCCCAAACTCGTGCTTTGGGATCTGGTTGATTTAAAATGCGACCAATGAAACTTTTACGAGATGCTCCTACCAAGATAGGACAGTTGAGTGGTGCGAGCGATCGCAAACCGCGAAAAATTTCTAAATTTTGCTCGTAGTTTTTAGCAAAACCAATGCCAGGATCGATAATAATTTTATCCAGGTCAATGCCCGCAGTAGTTGCTGCCTCAATTTGCCGAGCCAAAAAACTATAAATCTCACCAAGCAAATCTTGATAATCAGTCTGTTGTTGCATTGTCTGTGGTGTTCCCCGGATGTGCATTAAAATCATCGGCACACCTAACTCTGCGACTGTTGCCAACATTTCTGAGTCAAAAGTGCCGCCAGAAATATCATTAATAATATCCGCCCCAGCTTCTACAGATGCCTTGGCTACAGCAGCACGGGTTGTATCTACAGAAATCGGGACTGAAATCTTTGGTCTTAGCACCTGTAATACTGATAGTACTCGGTCAAGTTCCTCCACCAGAGTTATTTGCTTTGCCCCTGGTCGAGTTGATTGACCGCCCACATCAATGATGTCAGCACCAGCAGCCACCAGTGCTTGCGCCTGTACTAAAGCGGTAGAGGAAGTGTTAAACTCACCTCCATCACTAAAGCTATCGGGCGTTACATTTAAAATGCCCATCAAATAAGTCCGCTGTCCCCAATTGAAACAGCGTTCTCGAATTATCAAGTTCCTTGGCATAACCTTATATTGAACCATTAGTGGCAATCAGCAGCAACAAGCTGGTGACGACACCATAGGTAAAAATTAGTCCTAGATAACCCCAAGGACGAGAAACTCGTTTACCACGCACCCAACGAATCTGCCGTCTGAGCGAAAAATCTCTGCGTACCTCTGCGCTTTACTTTGCGTGCCTCTGCGTTTCAAAATATTATCTGTACCTCACTTAACTGGGAATCGCTATAACCAAGCTTTCATTGATTTGGAATGATTAGTTTATTTCCGCCGTGTTGTACTAGATTGGTCAGCGAATGCTTTGAACTCGACAGCATCATGACTACAGAACAAGCGTACATCTTTATTGCGATCGCTTGATAATGCGCGTAGCCGATCTTGATTGAGCAATCGAGCCTGACGATCCACTTCCATCATCCATTGGTAGGCGCGTAAACCTGGCGTGCAGCTTTTTTTGGCTGAGTCCATCTCGTGCCGATAAAAATAGGCATCACCTGCGTGCAAAAGCCAACCCTCTGGTGTATTTATGGCGATACCAGCATGACCTCGTGTGTGACCAACAAGGGGAATGAGGAGAATCTCTGGCGGTAGCCCATCGAGGTTACGTACTGCTTCAAAACCGAACCAAGGTTCGCCTCCCGCCGAATAATACTTCCAGTGCTTAACCTCATCCCACTGTTCTGGACGAAAGCGCCTTTTAGCGATGAATCCGCGCCGATCCTGGGCGGTTTCCATCTCAGTCTGCATCACGTGTACCGTTGCTTCTGGGAAATCTTCCAGACCACCGGCATGATCGAAATCAAGGTGGGTAAGCACAATATGACGCACATCTCGCGCGGAAAATCCCAACTTTTCAATTTGATCGACTGCTGTGTATTTTTTATCAAACTGGATGCCATTGAAATGAATGAAGAACGGGCTGAGGCGGGAGTAAGGCGAGTTGATATCGCGCAGCCCGAAGCCAGTATCAATCAGAACAAGTCCCTGCTCTGTCTCGATCAGCAGACAGTGGCAGACGAGGTGAGCTTTCGGGCCGCGACTGAAGCCATCGAAGAGGGCCCCACCAATCGGGCACATACAGCCGCAGTTGAGATGATGAATTTGCATGAATCCTCCGTTACGACTTTGACTGTCAAAGTGAGTAGGGGCGCACATCTGTGCATTGGTGTCAACTTTACGTGAAAGTCAGCCTATAACCAGCTTTTAGATATTGTCTCGTTCCCCTGCTCCGACTGGGAATACCGTCCTAGAGGCTCCGCCTCCCTTGCTGGCGGCAGCAGCCCAATTGAAGTGCATTTCCAGCCCAAAGGCTGGAAACGAGATTTGAAAAAGCTTTCAGCTTAAGTTGACAGCAATGCACAGCTGTGCATCCCTACAGATGTGCAAATAATTTGGGATAATTTATTTTTTAGAACGCTTAAAATGAGTCTTGACTAGGTGCAAATTACTTGTTGCCTGACCCCGGCTCACTGAGCTTGCGGTGCTGTTCAGCACTGACTGTATCAGGTAAAACCTTACTAACATTCGCCAGAAGCTTCGTTTTGAGCGAACCGGCGATGATGTGATCTTTGCCCGCCATCAAAGCTTCAAAACCCTGCTTGGCAACCTCAGCCGGATCGTCCTTTTGATCCGTGCCCACGTTCGTGTCGTCCATACCCGCGCGGTGGAAGAAGTTGGTATCAGTTGGCCCCGGCATCAGGGCGGTAACGGTAACGCCCGTGTCCTTCAATTCGTTGCGTAACCCCTCCGAAAAGGAATGCACAAAGGCTTTGGAGGCGGCGTAAACTGTCTCGAACGGGCCGGGCATCAAAGCGGCAATCGACGATGTGAAAAGGATTCGACCCTTGCCAAGCTCAACCATATCCTTTACCACCCGTTTGGCAAGATGTACAGAGGATACGACATTTAGATCGATCAGATTGAGTTCGTCCTTTAAATCGGTTTCACGGGCGAAATCACCACCGACACCAACACCTGCGTTGATGGCGATCGCATCCACTGGTCGCCCAGTTGCCTTAATCTGGTTGTAGAGTGTCTCAACTCCGTCATAGCTAGCCAGATCGGCCTGCACCGTTTCAACTTTAGCACCCAGCCCCTCAAAAGCTTGAGCCGCTTCGTCAATGCTCGATCCGGTGGCTGTAACTAGAAGATCGAAGCCGTTTTGAGCAAACTGTTTTGCAAGTTCATAACCGATGCCGTTAGAGGCACCTGTCACGACAGCCAAAGGTCGGGTCACTGAACTGTTCATAACCATCTAAAATTCCTATGTAACTGCTCCACACTCGCTGGCGATGGTTTTATCGCTACCAAATAATTGCATGGACTGTGGGCTTTCAACCCTTACAATCTTAGGCAGGTGGCAGTGCGATCGCGTCTTTCTAAGGAAGTATCGCGAGTGTATCTTCAAGGTTACTTTTTTACAGTTCTGTATATACCTCTAACAGATTTTCAGGCTCTCAAAACTTATTTTAAGTGTTACCTTAGCTACGAACTTTCGTAACGATTTTTTGGGAATAAAATGAAGCCGATTCTTCATTTTTGGCGCAATCTTGGGCAAACTTAATTAAATGATGTCCGACAAGTCCAACGTGAACCAAGTTTTCAATATTACCTGCTTTTAGTGCTGGCTTGGCCATTTTCCAAAAAGTTTGGCGATAGTTACTAAATAAGCCTATCCGCAGCAAAATATTGGTTAAATAAGTTAAACCCTTGCGAATATTAGCCCCAGAAGTGCGAGATGGACTGTTAGGAACTTCGATGCGATTTGGATAGGTGTGTTCCATATTGTAGGCAAATCGCTGATATAAAAATTCTGGCTCATAAGCAGTTGTAATACAGCGCCGCCACATTTCAACAACTTGTTCGTAAGGCATCAAAAACTCAACATTTGATTCCCGGCTTTCATCATAGACAAGTCGTCCTTCTGCTTCTAATCTCCGCCATAATGGAGTTCTCGGTAACGCATGAAGCAGGTTAATTGTCAACATTGGAATTTGCGATGCCCGAATAAATTCGAGAATTCGGTCTGCTGTTTCTGGTGTATCTGTATCTAACCCGATGATGATTCCTGAAACTACTTCCATACCATAACTATTTAAAACCTGAATCGCTTTTAAGATTGGCATACTTAGGTTTTGGTCTTTGGAAATCGCATGAAGGGCATTTGGTTCTGGTGTTTCGATACCGCAAAAGATTGTGCAGAAATAAGCTTCGCGCATCATTTCCAGCAGCTTTGGACTTTGAGCTAGGTTGAGCGTTGCTTCACAGGCAAACTGGATGGGATAGCCATTGCGTTTTTGCCAGTCAATCAGATGAGGAAGTAACTTCATGGCGGCGCGGCGATCGCCAACAAAGTTATCATCGACAAAATACACTGCTCCCAAATTGCCAGATTGTCGCATTGCATCTAACTCCGCGACTACTTGCTCTGGCGTTTTCATTCGGGGACTGTTGCCATAGAGTTCGGGAATATCGCAAAACTCGCAGTGATAAGGGCAGCCACTAGAAAACTGCACATTTGCTAGGAAATAATCATTGATATTCAGCAAATGATAAGCTGGGGTGGGAAACTCTGTTAAGGGTAAACGTTCCTTGGTTTCAAAGCGAATTTGTTGTTGCGGACGTTGAGAGTTTTGGTCTAGATATTCGATCATGCGAT
This sequence comes from Nostoc sp. DedQUE08, assembly GCF_034530895.1. Classification (NCBI taxonomy): domain Bacteria; kingdom Bacillati; phylum Cyanobacteriota; class Cyanophyceae; order Nostocales; family Nostocaceae; genus Nostoc; species Nostoc sp. DedQUE08. The sequence continues at coordinate 58,065 of NZ_JAVRCD010000041.1, read as the reverse complement.
CGCTAGCATCTCCCAATTCGCCCAAGTGTAAAATGTCAAAATCAGGATAATATTCTGGACACCCAGATACCGAAGGCCCGCCGACAACGGTAATTTTCCCCGCTCGATGGGCAAGTTCGTTAATTTGATTAATCTGTGGTTTTTGGATATGCATTCCACTCACAATCACCACATCTGCCCATTGGTAATCAGCCCTACTTGCTGATTTGACATTTTCATCAATAAACCGCACTTCCCACTCTTTAGGTAAGTAAGCAGCCACAATTAAAATACCTTGGGGTGGCATAAAAGCCCGAACACTACCCATAAGTGGGTAAGCATGATGAAAAGTACCAAAAGAACGGCTGTACTTGGGAAAAATACACAGAATGCGTCGATGGTGCAAAGGAACGTAGCGGGTTCCTTGAGTGACAGAAGCGGTTTTAGAATTGCCCGCGACGTTAATTTGATTCTCTAAAGACTTTAAATTTACAGTCATCGCAAATTTCACCCTGGAAAACTGAGCAGGTAATTTGACAGTTTATTGACATAATTAGCTGTAATTCCAACTAGCTTACCAAAGAAAGGTAGGAGGCAGAAGGAATTAGAAATGTATTTTTGCTCAAAACAAAGTCCTAGCGATTATAAATTGCCCATTCTTACCTTCAGTAAATTGCAAAGTTTTTTTCAAACTAAACAATTAATAACTTCCTCAAGGGTTTTTGAATCGGTTAGGGCTATTTATTTTGGTGAAGTCAAGAGTAATTATTAGGATGGGCGTAAATTCCTTGTTAAAAAGCAGCAGCAAATTCTTTTGCAAAATCTTCCAACTTTACTTTGCCCATAGCAATTGGCTTATGCAGTTCATAATCCTGCCGCGATGCGCCGCTGTGAATGCTGCTGCCCATTTCAACAAAGTTGGCCGCAATATGTGCCGACATTCCACTCTCTTCCAAACCGCTTTGTGTTTGCTCATCGGTCAAGATTACCCATTTTAAATCCGGCTTGCCAATGGCGGCGCCTAAGATGTGAGCGGTTTCGTTGGCCGTATGCTCGTCACTCACCACATACCGCACTTGCTTGTCGGTAGCAGCTGTTTCTATCTCTTCTGCGGCGGCGGCGGCAATATCTCTTGGGGCAACCATTACAAGCTTGTCGTCGCCACCATAGTTTGCGCCAATAAAGCCCAGCCCTTTTATCATATCTACAAAGTTGTAAAGATTGGAGTAGAAGTAACCAGGGCGCAGATGCGTAATGGCTACGTCTGACAGCTGATTCAAAATGCCTTCTACATCGTGAGAACCGAGGATAAATCCGGTGCCTTTATCTAAATTCGCGCCCATACTGCTGAGATGAACCACACGCTTTACGCCCGACCGTTGAATGGCTTGTGCATAGTTGCTGCCAGTTTTCTGGTAATACTCTCTTGGATCGGGCACGGTATAGTTTGGCGGCACCATAGCATACACGGCATCAGCACCAGTAAAGGTGGACACCAGAAAATTAACGTCTTCCAGTGAGCCGATGGCAGCGGTGGCGCCCAAAGCTTCAATGTCTTTTTGCTTTTCCGGCTTGCTGCTGATAACCGTAACCGTATGACCTTTTTGCACTAACTCCTTTGCCAGTGGCTTGCTGATGTTTCCTAACGAACCTGTTACTATAACTTTCATAAATATTTCGTTTTTGTTTGCGAGGGTTCTTGAATTGGTTAGTGCTATTTGTTTTGGTAAAGTTAATGGTAATTATTAGGATGGGCGTAGATTCCTTATAATTTAATTTTTTGAAACTCTTTTCAAGAATATAAGTTTTATTAAAATTTAGGTATTATTTACAACTAATATGTACGGGGAATTGAATTGGCACAGGCGTAGCCCTTGAGAAAAACTTTGCGATTTACTGACCTTGTGCCTGATTCATGGTGATATTTGAAGGGATGTTTAACTGGTAAAATATAAAATCTACCCTAGCAATGCAAATTTAATTGGTTGGCAAACAACTATTATGGAAATCGCGCATGGGACATAAAAAGAGAGATTTTCATTTTTTGTTGTATCCAACTGGGTATAGGCATTTGTCATGAATTTGATTTACTTTCTTTTGCGTTCTTCGTGGGGGATGGTGGCGATCGCGATCGCTACCGGATTTTTGAGTGGCGGTAGTAGTGCTGGCTTGATTGCCTTAATTAGCCATGCTGCAAGTAGCGGTAATGCTTCCCGCCTCACATCGATAATTTGGGGTTTTGCGGGGCTGGCTATAGTTGCACTAATTACCAGTATCGTTTCTCAAGTGATGCTGATTCGCCTTTCTCAGAATGCAGTCTTGCAATTACGGATGCGTTTAAGTCGCCAGATTCTCGCTTCCGAGTTGAGTCATTTAGAACGCTTAGGGAATCCTCGATTATTGGCTACTTTAACAGAAGATATTCAGGCGGTGGCTAATGCTGTTTATCAGATGCCTTTTATCTTTATTAATTTAGCGATCGTCCTGGGTTGTATAACGTATATAACCTGGCTTTCTTGGTTAGTATTGTTGATGGTTTGTGGGATTTCAGTAGTTGCGATCGCTAGTTGTCAGTGGCTACTCAACAGAGGCGGACAATTACTTACTCTAGCTCGTGAAGATGAAGATCATCTATTTAAACATTTTCGCACAATTACCGAAGGAGTCAAGGAACTTAAACTAAATTACAAGCGGCGTGAAGACTTTTTAGAAGAGAAACTACAATCAACTGCTAACGAGTTTCGCAATCACAACGTTAACGGTCTAAGCCTTTTTGCTATAACTTCAAGTTGGGGTCAACTCATATTTTTTTTCGCTCTCGGTTTTGTACTGTTTGTCCTCCCTAATCTGCTTACTATCAATCCCGAAACTCTCTCTGGCTACATTTTGACCTTTACTTACTTGGTGTTACCAATGGATAACATCATCAGTAAACTTCCTTTATTAAGCAAAGCTAGCATTGCTTTACAAAAAATCGAATCACTGGGTTTATCTCTAGCTAGTCGAACTGAAATATCCACTGTTCCACCTGCTCTGAAATCTGACTGGCACAGGTTAAAATTTCAAAGTGTCACCCACACTTACTACACAGAGCAAGAAGACAATAGCTTTATTTTTGGCCCCATCGATTTAACACTTTATCCTCAAGAATTAGTCTTCATTGTTGGCGGTAATGGTAGCGGTAAATCTACATTAGCTAAATTAATTACTGGACTTTATATCCCAGACAACGGCGAAATCTGGTTTGATGACAAGTTAATTAGCGAAGAGAATCGTGAATGGTATCGCCAGCATTTTTCCGTGGTGTTTTCCGACTTTTATTTATTTGAAGAACTTTTAGGATTAAAAAATTCTCACTTGGATGCTCAAGCCAGAAAATATTTACAAAAACTGCAACTAGACCATAAAGTGAAAGTTGAAAATGGACAAATTTCTACCACTGCTCTTTCTCAAGGACAACGAAAACGGCTAGCTTTACTCACAGCCTACTTGGAAGATCGACCAATTTATCTATTTGATGAGTGGGCAGCCGATCAAGATCCAGTATTCAAAGAAATATTCTACACTCAACTTCTCCCAGAACTGCGATCGCGGGGTAAAACAGTACTGGTGATTAGCCATGACGATCGCTATTTTCATTTAGCAGACCGAATTATCAAACTTGACTATGGCAAAATAGAGTACGATAAAACTTAATCTGGCAAAATCATTCATAATTATTAAAATAATATTTGGAGTTTGACTAAATAAAACTAATGTCTGAACAAAAGCCCATAAATCCTTGGAACTACAAACCTTGGTGGTGTCAACCTTGGTCTATAGTTCTCACGGGTGTAACACTGATTGGTGGTAGCTGGTTACTATTTAAAACTATCTGGCTAACAGTTCTCGTTTCCATCCCGATAGGAACGTGGATGGTATTTTTTGTGTTGTTTTGGCCGCAACTAATGATTCGCAGTGGAATTTTAGAGTCGTATAAAGAGTAGTTTGAGCTTAATGTAATGCGGGAAATTAGTCTAGGTAGAGAAAATTATTCCACCACGTTCGAGATTTAGTATATCTGATTGTATGCAGCTAATTATATCAAGTTCGGGTGATTACTTGTAATAAAATCTATCGATGTAGCGACTGTCTGAAAAATCAAACAATCGACTTGTTTGTGAGGATTTATGAAAGCGATGCCTACAACGGGCTACGCCTACGCACCTATGTACTCGATCGCGGTGCGACAAAGTTTGAAGTACCTCAAAACGACTTTGGAGTACCTCAACACGACTTTGGAGTACCTCAAAACGACTTTGGAGTACCTCAAAACGACTTTGAAGTACCTCAAAACGACTTTGAAGTACCTCAAAACGACTTTGAAGTACCTCAACACGACTTTGGAGTACCTCAACACGACTTTTAAGTACCTCAAAACGACTTTGGAGTACTTCAAAACGACTTTTAAGTACCTCAACACGACTTCGAGGTATCTGTTGCTTATACAGCAGTCCTAAATCATTCGTGAGAATTTGAGTCAGATTTTTTAGTCACCTGATTTTTTTGCCTGAAACGCTTGTAAATCAGCGCCTTTTAGGGAATGAATCAGCCCTGCCTTATCAAGGGGGACAACAGAAAATTTAGTTCCCTCCCCAAGACATACTACGGTGTGTGTACAAGTCAAATTACCCCCCTTAATCCCCCCTTATAAAGGGGGGAAATAAGAAAAATCCGGTTCCCTTCCCTTTATAAGGGGAGGGTTAGGGTGGGGTAAAACCGTGATTTCTCGGCTATTTCAGACTTGTGTATACACCGTAGCTGCCCTTGGTAAGGAGGGAGGTCTACCACTTCTTCTAAAATACGTATTATATCTGCGTAAGCGTGCAGAGATGAGCAAAACTGTGCTGCAAAGTTAAGCGATCGCTCAAGAAAATTATAAGAAGAAGTTCTCCTAATCGGTTTCTAACCCTCGGAACTTACGTAGATATAAACAAATTAGTAGTATCAAAAACATTAATCCATGATAAAGAACTCTAACAATAGAATAAGTTTTAATAATTTTTTAATAAAATTGATATTTATTAAGCTTCTTTGGGGCAAAAAACCTTGTAAGTATCTAAATAGTTAGGTAATTTGCACAGGGAAAGTTAGGGTGACATGAACAACAGAGCAAACCAAAGGCATGAAGCACATCATGTAATAAAATATTTCTGTATATTCAACCGAATGTTGATTTTCGTTGCAGAGATATTTATGTTACCCAGCCTTGTAGCTGGAGAGGTAATACCGCGGTTGTTTCAAAATTTACAATGCCCTAGACTTTCCTGGCTAAGGCGTAGACATTCATCTGTGAAAATCCAACCTGTTCCTCTACCTGACAATGAAACGGAAAGGCTCAAAGCACTGGCAGACTACAATATTCTAGATACCCTACCCGAACAAGCATTTGATGACCTAACTGCGATCGCTGCCTACATTTGTAAGACTCCAATTGCTTTAATTAGCTTAATTGATAGCGATCGCCAATGGTTTAAATCTAAGCTTGGACTAAAAAGTAGCGAAATACCCAGAGATTGGTCTTTTTGCTCCCATGCCATTCTGCAACCAGATGATATATTAGTGGTTTCTAACGCCCTTAAAGACGATCGCTTTAATAACAATCCCTTAGTCAAAGGTAATCCCAAAATTCGTTTTTATGCTGGTGTCCCTCTAATTACGCCTGATGGTCTTCCAATTGGGACATTGTGTGTTATGGATACCATTCCTCATCGCCTAAGTTACCAGCAGTTAGATGCACTGCGCCGCCTAAGTCGTCAGGCGATCGCTCAAATAGAACTCATTCAGGAAGTTCGCTACCGCAAACAAGCAGAGATTGAAGGAAGACAGTTATCGCTGACTGATGAACTAACAGGTTTGCATAACCGACGTGCTTTCTTGCTGATGGCTGCACAGCAGTTGAAAATTGCTCACCGCATGAAAGTGTTTTGCTGGGTTATGTTCATTGATTTAGATGGACTAAAACAGATTAACGACACCCTTGGTCATGACATGGGAGATGCTTTAATTATTGATGCTGGTCGATTACTTAAGCAAAGTTTTCGGAGTTCAGATATTGTTGCCCGCTTGGGTGGAGATGAGTTCATTGTTTTCATCTCTAGCTACTTTAAGGACGCTGATACTATCCAAGCGCGTCTACAAACAAATATCGCTAACTTTAATCAACAGCAAAACCGTAGCTATAAACTTTCGATGAGTATCGGCATAGAGCGTTACTCACCAGAGAGCAATATGTCACTAGAACAACTAATCGCCAGGTCTGACAAATTAATGTATGCTCAAAAGCGTCTCAAGCGGCAATCAGTTACATAGAATATCCCATCACATAAAAGTCTTTAACTACGAATTACGAACTTGTACTGAGCGTAGCCGAAGTATTACGAATTACGAACTTATACTGAGCGTAGCCGAAGTATTACGAATTACGAATTATTTTAATTTACCACCTGGCTCCCATGACTGCGGGGATCATCTTGATTCGCCGTTGGTGCTACTGGGGCTGAAAACTTAGAAACTTTACCGCTAGCTTGAGCATAAGGGAGAGAGGAACCAGTAACCAAAGCTTCTAAGTTAGTAGCCATAATCTTCCGGGGTTGATCGCCGATCGCTTGGGCTATGGTTTCTCCTTGCTGACTCAAAAATACAAAATGAGGAATTCCATCCACCCGAAATCTCAGCATTTCCGGCAGCCACTTGGTATTATCTACATTCAACATGACAAAATTCATCTTGTCAGCATACTCTGTTTCTAGTTGAGTGATATCTGGTGCCATTTTTTGGCAGACAGTACACCAATCAGCATAAAACTCTACTAGAGATGGTTTGCCATTGCTGAGGGCTACTTCTAACGGTGTGGAAGTCTCGCTTAACTTAGCTAGAGTTGCCGAGGTTGTTTCAGTTCGCAATCCTAAGACGAGGGAAACGCTAAGTGCGATCGCTACCATTACAATTAAGAAGTTTCTCAGACGCTTCCCGAATATAGATTCAGGTTTTTCGGGAGAATTAACAGATGAATCAGTACTCATAACAGCACAATTATTAAAACTTCTTAAGCAATTTCTTCTTTAGTTTAGCTGACTCTACGCTCTTTAATTTCTCTAGCTTTGGAACAGTTGAACTGGGGGTTGGGGATTGGGGATTGGGCATTGGGCATTGGGCATTGGGCATTGGGCATTGGTTATAAATTATTCTCCCCTACCCGCCTACTCCCCAGTCCCCAGTCCCCAATCCCCAGTCCCCTATTTACTTAACTTACAAAATTGCTCCAGTTTCCTTCAAATAAACCCGCGTAAATGGTTCATCTTCACCCAAAGTATAATCTTCAATCAACCCTTTGCGACGAATAGAAATATCGTTGCCTTTTTTAATCACCACAGTCGAACCATCGAAAACATCTCGCGCCAAAATCATCTCAATTTCGGTGGGATTATCCAAAACTACGATATTACTATTTTGGTAAAATATGCCCTGTTCTTCGAGGATTTCTTCAGGATACTCGGCAATTAGCAAATCAACTTTGGGATGACGCAGCAAAGTTTGAACATTACTGTTGTAATCTTTGCTTAATACTTTTTTCGAGCGATTCACAAAAACAGCATCACGGCAAACAGCACCTATTGTCCAGTTGGGATTTTGCAAAAGGATATGGTCAATCGTTGCTTGCAGTTCTTCAACTGAGATTTTGTTAAAGGTAATAATTGGTATCCTGGCATCTGTACCCGACTCAAAAAAGGTTTCTAAAATATGAGAAGGTACATCAACACTTTCACCAACAGAAGGTTTCAGATGCATTAAAACGCCTGGTGCAGCATTGATTTCTAAGATGGCAAAGTTACTGGATTTCCAAGATTCTGCAAGACTTTTGGTGATTACATCAATCCCCAGGCAAGTCAGTTGGAAATGTTGGGCAATATCTTGCGCCAAGATAATATTGTCGTCATGAACTGTCGGGGTTGCATCGATGCTCATACCTCCAGCTGAAAGATTGGCAACTTTACGCAGGTAAACAGTGCGTCCTTTCTCAATCACGCTCTCTAATGATAAACGCTGTTCTTCTAGGTAGAGTTCCATCGCTTCATCGATCTGAATTTTACTCATCGGCGAGGTTGGCGTGTCTAAACGTGCAGGTTTGCGGTTTTCTTGGCGAATTAACTCTGCAAGCGTTAAATACCCATCACCCACAACTGATGCGGGACGGCGTTCTGTGGCGGCTACAAATCGACCATTAACACACAGCATACGAAAATCCGATCCTGTGATGCTTTTCTCAACAATTATTCGGGTTTGCTGATTTTCAGGAATCGCTGCCAGTGACCGATTAAAAGCAGATATCAGTTCTTTTGAGTCTTGTACATCAGCCGTGACACCAATTCCTTTGTGACCTACCACTGGCTTAACTGCCACTGGGTAGCCAATTTCTCGTGCTGCTGCCAAAGCTTCTTTTTCGGTAAAGACAATACTACCTTCAGGTACTGGGAAACCCAAGGTTTTCAAAAATGCCTTACAATCATCCTTGCGGGTAGTAAATTCCGAATCTAGATGGCTATCGCAGTTAAATGTTGTTGCTACTCCCCGGACGTGTTTTTTTCCTAAACCGTATTGCATCAATCCTTCTTCCCACAAATAAAAGGCGGGAATACCTTTTTCATAAGCTGTTCGCAATAGGGCGTAAACCGTGGGGCCTCCGTAGACAGATGCGCGAAATTTATCTTGCAGCCTTACCAGCTGGTCATCAAAGGCAAAGTCTTCATCTTGGGTAATGGCTTCAAACCAATCCCAAACAAAGTAAATTACCTCTCTAGTTGTGCGTTCATGTAGTGATTGAATGCTAATCCGGGTGAGATTTGGATATGGCTTCACACTCCAGCGATGAAGGTGTAAATCCATGTCCAATTTTGCCGCTTCGGATACAACTTGGGCAAAGAGATGGGCATAAGATTCGTAGGTTTGCTCGCGAAGATTTGGATAGCGATCGCCAATGCTGGCAATATAATCTTCAATGGGCAAAGGCTCTCTAGAGTCAATTAGAGCAAAATCAAATGCTAGCGCCCCTACATTTAAATAAGGGTTGGGGCCAAGGTAATGCTTGAAGTTGAAAATATCGAATACATCCGTTCTTCTAGCATTAATGCGGACTAATTCACTGCTTTTTTGTAGAACCATTGATTACGAACCTTCGGCTAAACACCCTAAATTTTTAATGCTGAGTTGTAATTACTCAGACTTATAGATTGTAGATTGACTCAGGTTAATTTTGGAGAGTGATGGCTTTGCCACTGAGCTAATCAGAACCCACGTTAACTTTATTACTAAGCATTTTTAACTATCTTAAGGCATAATTAAATCTTCAATCTTCTGTTAGGAACCAAGAACAGTCAATTCATCCTCATGAATAATTAAAGATATAACCTTTGAAAGGTACAACACTCATCCTAAAATTGTATAAATATATGTAGGGCATTAAAAAGACAGTATAAAAAGACAGCAAAGTATGAATAGCACACAAGCTGCTCTAAGAGATGAAATTCGAGAACTGGCTGACGAAGCTTTTCACCAAAAGCTGATCTCTGGACATGGGGATGGCCCAGACATGAATGAATATCAAATTGTCTACCAAGGCAAACCCAGGCATCTCCCACTCGAACAAGCACGTTTTTTCTTAACTAACTTGCTTTACAAAAGTCGGATTCATTAGAACTTGCCATCAGATATCTATTTGCATCTAGCTAGGGTCAATACCAATTACTCGCATCGCCCGATAAATCTCCAATAGATCGTTAGCAATATTGCCAAAAATGCCTCTAGAAAATACTTCTAGAGGCAGTTGATGTTGTAGATTTTATTTAGTGACTGGAAAATTAAATAATTTTTCAGAAAAGTATTTTGGTCTAATTGCGATGTCTAACGACAAGCCGCTTCTGTACGAACGCGAACAGGGTGTCGCAGACAGACGCTTTGCGTAGCAAGATCCCCGTAGGGGTATGCGTCTACGCAAATGTTAACCCTACTTTTATCAAGTAATCTATCAAAGGGATGATTTGATACATTGAATTGTCATGTTTTAGTGAAATTTATTAACTCAAATCCCAGGGAGCATCATGGTTGAAAGTAATATCAAAAAGCAGTTAGTAATTATTGGCGGAGCCGAAGATAAAGAGGGTGATTCCGTAATTTTGCGGGACTTTGTCAGACGCGCTGGAGGTACAAAGGCGTATATTGTAATTCTGACAGCAGCCACAGAACTACCAAGAGAAGTGGGAGAAAATTACATCAGAGTGTTTGAGCGCCTGGGAGCCGAAACTGTTCGCATTATTGATACAGAAACCCGTGAAGATGCAGCTTCATCTACCGCGTTGGAAGCTATTAATAAAGCAACTGGGGTGTTTTTTACAGGGGGAGATCAAGCTCGTATTACCAACATCCTCAAGGACACCGAAATCGATGCGGCGATTCACCAGCGCTATTCTGAAGGCGCAGTTATCGCAGGCACAAGCGCCGGAGCTGCTGTGATGCCAGACGTAATGATTGTGGAAGGCGACTCAGAAACACATCCTCGGATTGAAACTGTCGAAATGGGCCCAGGTATGGGATTTTTACCAGGGGTAGTAATTGACCAGCATTTTTCCCAACGGGGACGCTTGGGACGTTTAATATCAGCTTTGATACTACAGCCTGCTGTCTTGGGATTTGGTATTGACGAAAATACCGCTATGGTAGTAGTAGATAACCAAATTGAAGTGATTGGTGAAGGTGCGGTTACGATTGTTGATGAATCAGAAGCTACATATAACAATATGGGCGAAATTTTGAAGGATGAGTCTTTGGCAATTTGTGGAGCAAAGCTTCATATTTTGCCACATGGCTTCAAATTTGACCTGAAAACTCGTCAACCTCTCGTAAACAATGGCTCTGTATCAAATGCCTCTCAACCACTTGCTTCAATTAACACTTAACTTTTAGCAAGTGTATTTCAACAGAAAGTTTTATTGAACAGAATTCAGGAGTCAAAATTCTGAATTCTGCATTCTTCTTCAACTAATTGCTTTCATACCCCCTGTCTGAACCTTTGGTAGGCAGGGGGTATGAAAGCTGTTTAAAACCTGAGTTTAAGCGAAATAAAGTCTGTGTAGTAGTTAAGTTTTTAACAATCTGGTATAGCAAAGAGTGATATTTAAAATAACCATCTTCACCAAAGTAAGGTAGAAACAATATCAAGGCGATTTCGTTAAACTATAAAAACTGTCAGAACGAATCTGACTGCCATTTCGCCAAACTTCAACTCTTTGTGGAGTGACTAAATAATAAAAACTACCATTATCTGCTCGATATCTGTCTTTACCAATATTCAAAGCTACTATCTTTATAGGCTTGCTAGGGGCTTGCTTCAATTGCCCAATATAAAATAATTGACCATTTTCTTCACAGACTTTTACACGAGAGCTTGCAGTCTCACCTTCAATAAGACTAATTCCATTACATTTCGTATCAGTGCTTACAGGTGCAAAATTTATAGGAATTATCTGCTGTGAGGGTAAAACTTGATTTGCTATTGGCGATGGCGAGACTGGGCGGTTCTGGTTATCCACTTGCTGAATTTGAGAACCGGAGCCAACACTTGCAGTTACCGATGTCAGCAAACGAAGGGGGTCAACTGCTATTCGACCATTTGGATGAACTTCAAAATGCAGATGAGGTGCTGTACTATTGCCTGTAGATCCCATCTCGGCAATCATTTGACCTTGAATAACCTGTTGACCTTTGCTTACCAACAAACGGCGATTGTGGCCATAAACAGTAGTGCTGCCATCGAGATGTTTAATAGTTATGGCATTTCCTAATCCCCAATTATCCCAACCTGCTTTAACAACTGTACCGGATGCCGCAGCAACAACAGGAGTTCCAGATTCTCCTGCGATATCAATGCCTTCATGTTGATATTTACGGAAGCCTTGAGAAATAAACCCTTTAGTTGGCCAGATTAAGTTAGCAGTAGGGATAGGAGTTTGCCCAATTGGGGAATCGCCTGCCAATTGTGTTAAGGCAGATTTAGGTGTAGTTAATACAGCGCTTAAGGATATTAACCCAACTAGTCCATAAGTACGGTATCGATAAATTATAGCTTTTTGCATAAGTTGTAAGTCTATTAGAACAATAATTCAGACACTTTCTGATTATTTGTTGTTTCAAGCTTACTCGGAAAATATCAGGAAATCTTTAAGCTGTTACGCAAAAAGAAAAGCACATCAACTGGTGTACCCCTCTGGGGAAGCAAGCTACGCGCAGCGTCTCCTTCAGGAGAGGTTGTCCTAAGTCAATTGTCCAAAGTCCAATTGGTAAACACAAATGACTAATGACTAATGACGGTTTACACAGAAAATAGTGCAATATGTAGGCGCGTTAGCTTAGTGAGTTTATAGCTTTTTAGCTTGTTAGATTTTGAATTCACCAACGAGGTCTTGATTTTATATCATGTCTACAGTAAAAAAATAGGTGAGTTAAACTTGCCTAACCCACCCGATAAAACTAAACACTAGAGAAATATTAGAGAAATTAGCCATTAAAAACGCGACTGCGCCATTTATTCAACCGAGCTTCCCCAATTGTTGCAGATCGTCGAGCATCAGCAATTTGCTCTTGCAAAGCTGAAATCTGTTTTTCTTGGGCGTCAGCTTGCTGTTGCAAAGATGTATATTCACCTGTGCTGGTGGGTACACTAGAAGACTGCCAAGTACTACTAAATTTTGTTGTGCCGATGCTGGCAAATGGTCGTAAGTCTGCTAATTGTTGTTGCAAAGTTGCAATCTGGCTTTCTTGCTCTTTAATTTTTTGCCGCAAGCTTTCCTCGGCTGCTGTGGAAGCTGCAATAAAGGTATTAACTGGAGCAGCAGTTTCTGGCTTAGGCTTGAATATTTCAGCCAGCAATGCACTAATATCTGTGAGTTTCTGTCTACCGTAAGGAGCGTTGGTAATTAGCGATCGCACCAGTTGAGGTTCATTATTAGTTGCTAAGTTCTTATCACTGCTAGAGTTGCTCCGCAGCAGTTGTAACATATTGGTAAATTCCAATATCTTTTTGCCCGTTTGAGTTTTATAACCCCGATAATATGGCACTATGTTCTCGCCAAAGGCATCTAGATACTCGTCGCTATCAAGATAAGAATCAATATCCGCTTCAAAACCTTTCTCATCTAGAATGTTGCTGTGATGTATCGTCTCAGAGTAATCATCAGGAGCGCGACCCAACAGGTGCTTAAAGTTAAGTTCAATTGCTCGGTAGCGGTAAACGTTATCAAAAAATCTAGAGCGATATAACTCTGATTTGGCAACTTGACGCACAAACTCACGCACATCGATTATACCTTGCTTGAGTTGGGATTCTGGAACTACGAGCCGCTCACTTTCCATGATGTAAGCATTACCCAACACTTGCCGATAAACTGCTCGAATTACAATTTCAATGTCATCAACTGAAGCAGTAGTCCACAGTTCTATAGGTTCTGTTTGGGGAAATGCTTGATATTGGCGTCGTCTGGTTTCTTCGTCTAAGAAGGTTTGCATAGTTGGGTTATTGTGGGTAAGGGGAACTAATTTGTCAAGTAAAATAAAATTTCTGTAGTAGGGTGGCAATACTAAAATGCAAAGCCATAACAGTCCCTACTTAAGATTTACTAATTCCTGGTTATTGATATTAACTTATCAACTTTTGGTGATTTTTTTAGTTACATTTTCTAACAAACTTAGACGGCTAACTATTAATAACTAACAACTAATCACAATGAGAAATTAGCAATTAGACATTAATAATTAGCCGTCAACCCCCTTGGGGAGTATTTAAAATTCAAAACTTAATTTTGAATTAGAGTATAAACGCCTGTCAGAACAATTTCTACAGGATAGTAACTCTCAAGCACGCTCATCAAATCTAGTGTAGAAACCACCGTATTTGATCCAGTATTGTTTCAAAGTATGATGAGGTGTATGTAAACTGGCTTTTGCCTGATATAAAATTACTTGGCGATGATCGCCCATCCAAATTTTGTTAACTGGGTCAACGGATATTACTGTCCCTCCTAAAGAAGCAACGCATTCAGAGAATCTCTCAATCGTTGTATATTCTAATGTCTCGAATATAAAAAAATTACCCGAACAAATCAAATGGCGGCTGCGAATCCAGCAGCGCATTTTTTTTTCAGCCAGTGGAGGCAACATTTTGGTTTTAACAGATTCAAGCTGAATCAACATGATGCGCTCACCGCACGTAATTCATCAGCAAAACTCTCCCGTTTTTCAAATTGTAATGGCCCAGCAGTAGATCCCCATATTTGCTTATGGGTTTCAATATCCATGCCTTTATCTAGACTTATCCAAGTACGCTCGGTTATTTCTACTTCGCTGACAAGATATGTCTGGCATCCATTGCGTTTAATCAGACATTGATTGCCTGGTTCCACACTACCTCGAAACATTTCACCTTCTCGTTGGAAAACCATTGAACAGTGATAACGCCGTTCGATGCTTTCTGGGGTGATGGTTTTGAGGATATCTAATTCACGAGCTGCACCTGCATAAAGCATCTGATCTTTCAAGCTGTAATTTTCGATATAAATGCGATCGCCCCAATCGACTAGTCGATGTACTCCCTGACGGTAGGGTGTCCATAAATCGTGGTCATAAGCTTGTTCAGAATAGAAACCGATACCAGAAAAAAATTCAATCGGTAAAGGACGAAAATAAATGTGAATGTGGGCGTAAAGTTGCGGATTTGCAAAAGATTGCTTGTAGTTGCTAAAATCTCCTGCCATCCAACAGGCTAAGGTGAGCAAATCGCTAGCGTTAGTGCTAGATTCGCTGGGCGCTATCGTCACGTCGCTTCGCTCCAAATTCAAAATTCAAAACTTGTACTGAGCTTGTCGTTGGCGTAGCCTCTCCGCCAGGAGAAGTATTCACGTATTACAATCTCCATAAATAAATTTAGGAGTTTGTATCCTTTTATGTTTTAACCTGATATTTGCTAATTGGTTTAAGACAAAGAGCGAATCTCTGAAGAAAAGGAAGCTGTAGTTACGCCTTTACCATCACTGGTTTTAATCATCGCTACCCGAAACCGAAGATTTGGGTTAGCAAACCAAATTCGCTCCTCAGCAGCAGCGAGTTCATACTCTGTTAACAGGGTAAAAATCCCATCATCACTCAGATGATATTTAGCCACTGCTGGAATTGTTTCAGCGTACCCCTTATCCCGCAGGAGTTTGCCTCTAGAAGGATTTTCGACATCGGGAATTGGTACTAGTACAGTACTGCCAGAGATTGGTTTATCGTCCCAGTCTGACTCACCTTCCCAAGTCATCCGAAAAGGGTGAGTGATACTGGCGGGTTCAGTGTTATACAATTGACAGATTGCTGCCACTGCTGGATCGTTAGTGGATAGAGACTCAATGTCAATGTTAGATAACACTTCTTCAAAGTGGGCGAATGCTAAATGATGAGCGCTACGCTGCGATCGCCATCGTCCAATTGAAAGTTCAAAAAAGTCAGTAATTTCCATTAGAAAAGTGATCTTAAAAAAGTAGCTTAAAATCCAAGAGATATCTTGGTAAAAAAGAAAGTTATTCTCCTAGTCTATATGTTAGCCTCCTTGACCACAACTGAATTTGGAGTGCTGAGTGCTGAGTGCTGAGTTAAGAGTTAGGAGTTAAGAGTTAGGAGTTTTTTTTGTCCCCTTGTCCCCTTGTCCCCTTGTCCCCTTGTCCCCAGTCCCCAGTCCCCAGTCTCCTTACTTAGACAAATCTAAGCAACTTCAGTGATACTGATAATTTTGCCGCCTGTGCGATGAATGTTTTGCACTTGTCCAGACAGTTGGTTGTAGTTAACTACATATTCGAGATTGCCCAAACGAGTACGGAGATTACCTGCACCTTTGACAGCCTTAATCAAGAAGCGTTTGTCGGTGCTGTTTACACTAGAACCAGCTGCGGGAGCCTTGATGGATGTGGATAAATTAGAACCGATATCGCCGATTAGTTTAGCTTTGCGATCGCTATCACTGCTAGCGAATCCTCTGACTAAGCTAAAGGTGCGGTTAAAGGTAACATTTTTAATTCCGATTTGGGAGCTTGTGCTGCGAACATAAGGAACAATATTCTCGCCAAAATTCTGCTGATATTCGTTGCTATCGATATAGGAGTCGATCTCAGCATCATAGCCCTGTTCGTTGTAGATGCGGACGTGTTCGGAAATTTCTGCCTGATCGGCAGGAGGACGCCCTAGTAGGTGCTTGAAGTTCAGTTCAATGAACCGATACTGGGAAGAAGAGTTGAAAAACAGGGATTGATAAATCTCTGATTTCGCAACTATGTTGACGAATTCGCGGACGCTGATTTTGCGATCGCGCAATTGCGATTCAGCAGTGGCTAGTCGCTCACTTGACAACAAGTGAGCATTACCCAAAACCTGTTTGTAAACTGCCCGAATCAGTGTTTGTAATTCACTTTCGCTGGTGTTCGGACGCAGTTCAACATTAGGTGAATCAATTGCCCAAAGTGACATTGAGGTATCTCCTGAAAAACGCTAATTTAATTTAATTTTCGAGCTTTCTACCCCTTATGGAGGTAGAATTTCCCATCAGTTGTCAGTTATTTTTGCTACTGACTAGCTTTTGTAAAACTTTAGTTTGTGAAAGTGTGTTAAATGTCTTCGTATATCACAACTGACGGCGGAATTGGTTAAACTCCAGATTAGCGATCGCTTTGGCTAACTTTTGAGCGATCGCGATTTACGCAAAAAATAGCCGAAAATCATTCTTTTCAGGTAAGGGCAATTTTATGTAGACGCATACTTCTAGGTGGAAGCTAGCTATGCGGAGTGTCTCGCTCAGAAGCGGCTTTCCGCAAGGTATTGCCCTTGAGTGCGTTTAGTTTTGCGTAAATCCCAGAACGAGCAACACTGGGGCTTGAAAGATTAGAGACTGAGTACACCGGAATTATTTCCCAATCCCTAATCTCTAAATCCCCAATTTTTATTCTTTAGTTGACAGGGGTAATACTGGCGATCGTGCCGCCCTGCTTGTGAATCCGCTGATACTCTTGTGAAAGCTTATTGTATGGCACGAAAAAGACTTGGTTACTGCGGCGAAATTTGGAAATATTATTTACCACATTTGCTTTGTAGCCAGTAACTTCAATCCGGTATACCTTACCATCATCACCAGAACCCACACCCTGACGAGTGCGAGGGGTAGATATTGGGTTGCGGAATGTAGCGCCCTTGCTGGCTGGTGAAACTACAGGAGTAGGCGTGCTTTGAATTAGCAAACTGTTTAATTTTGGTTGTTTGCCAGCTAAGTCACCTTTCAGGCTGCTGCTAGAAGAACCACGTACCAGTTGAAACAAGTGGGTAAACTGAACCAAACTCTGAATAGCTTCGGTTTTGTAGCCCCGAATATAAGGCACAATGTTTTCCCCAAAAGTTTCTTGGTATTCGTCGC
Source organism: Nostoc sp. DedQUE08 (assembly GCF_034530895.1). Taxonomy (NCBI): domain Bacteria; kingdom Bacillati; phylum Cyanobacteriota; class Cyanophyceae; order Nostocales; family Nostocaceae; genus Nostoc; species Nostoc sp. DedQUE08. The sequence continues at coordinate 40,565 of NZ_JAVRCD010000041.1, read as the reverse complement.
TGTCTAGATAAGAATCAATCTCACCCTCAAAACCCTTTGTATCCAGAATAGTGCTGTGTGTACGCGTTTCTTCTAAATTCAATGGCGCACGACCAAAGAAATGTCTGAAATTTAATTCAATCGCCCGATAACGAGGGGTGTTATCAAAAAACCGCGAACGGTAAAGTTCTGACTTCCCGACTTGACGCACAAACCCGCGAACGCTAATCTCACCCCGTTTGAGTTGAGATTCAGCAACAGAAAGCCGCTCACTCTCCATTACATAAGCGTTGCCTAGAACTTGTTTATAGACAGTTCTAATTACGGTTTCAACATCCTCATTAGAGCGATTTGGCCACAGATCAATAGGATCGGTGTCTTCAAACAGAGCGACCCCTAATCGTGATGCTGGTCCAAAAGCCATTCAAACTATCTCCCAGTTAATAACTAAATTTTATGAGAAGGATATTCAGCAGATGTTAAAAAACTTTACATCATAGTGACAAAGTAGGGGACATAGAGACTTTAAATCCTTATTAGTCGTGATGATTTTAAGTTTTTGCATCGTTTGCCTTTACACATTGTGATACGATGCTGAAACCATATTTATTAAAATTTGTTAAGTTAAATTATACTTTAGAGAAAATTTAGCTTTTTTTTAGTATTGGATTTGCAATTGGGATGCAAGTGATGGTATTTTGCCATTCCCTTAAGCCAGAGTATTAATTGTGCTGAGTCACTTAAGTTTATCTCAATCAGTGGGCATGAATAAATTCAACTATCTTACGCAATATAAAATTAAGTAATATTGTTTGTTAGTCAGGGCTGAAGCTCTGACTACAAACCTTTGATTATTCATGCCCACTTACGCTTAACTTATCGAATTTGGAAAGTAGCCAATTGGCTAATTAAATGGTCAAAATAGGGAGCAAGAATTTGCTGCCGATCGGCTTGGCAGCGTTTCAAACTAGCAGTTTTGATGCTTTTTAAGCCTAAAATCATTGCATCCAATGGAACTTGTAATTCCTGATAGAGCAAATTCATATAATGCAGTCCTGTGGGACTTGTATATTCAGTGTGGCCACCCGCTATGCCATAAGTAATGCAGCGAAGAAAATGCCAAAAATCTCGCCAGCAAGCTTGGGCGCGTTCAGGTGGATAAAGACCGCCTCCAGGCTGGATAATTTCGGGATAAGTTGCCAACACTTGTTCTCTAGATTCATCAACGATTTCGGCAGCGCGATCGCGTAACAATTGAGCAACAGGAATCAACTCAGAATTATCGGGTGACAAGGTTTTAATCTGCGATAAATCTTCGTCGCTGAGGTAGCGAAAAGCATCATCCGCAGCTTGAAATATAGCGATCGCGGCTTTTGGATGGGACTGTTCCCACTCAGCAAAGCTGACAATTCTAGCTTTAGCGATTAATTCTTTAACGGTTTCGCTTAATTGAGTCATTGATTTAGGGGATAGGGGATGGGGAATGGGGCATTGGGCATTGTGCTGGAAGGGGGACAAATCAATTCAAAATTCACGCATTCAAAATTCAAACATTTTAGAGCTTCTGCCTCCTGCCTCCTGCCTCCTGCCTTTGCCTCTTCTTTTCCAATGCCCTATGCCCAATGCCCTAAAATAAAGAATAGCTGTACCAAATGCACTTATGGAAATCCATAAAATCCAAGCTGAACTAAAGAACCCAGATTTTCACTATCGTTTGAAGGCGATCGCCGCCCTAAATGATTATGAATCAGAAGTTGCAGTTCCTCTGCTTACGAGTAAACTTCATGACTCAGAATTTTTGGTGCGTTCTTTTGTGGCTAGGGGATTGGGTAATCAACAATCAGCGGAATCTTTTGCAGCTTTGATGCAAATTATGAAATTTGATGATACTCCCAATGTGCGGGCTGAGGCGGCAAATTCTTTATCGCTATTTGGCAGAGTCGCAGTTTCTCATCTAGTTTTGGCATATTATCAGGATGACCACTGGCTAGTTAGACGGAGCATTTTGGCTGCGATCGCTGAAATGGATTGCCCTGAAGAACTATTTGATATATGCGTTCAGGGTTTAAAAGATGAAGATTTCACAGTTCAGGAATCTTCTGTTGATGCACTTGGCTTACTAGCTAATTCTAGTCAACATACTGCGGCATTATCCCAAATACTAACGTTGGTGAATGATGAATCTTGGCGGATGCGGGTGCGAGTTAGCTATGCTCTAAAACGATTTGATGAACCGGAAGCCAAAGCAGCCCTGAACCAACTCAGACAGGATAAAGATCACCGGGTTGTCGGCGCTGCTTTAGAAGACCTGTTGCCACAATAGCCGTGTGGATTTGTCTGCAATGCAATATTGTGAGAAAACTTATTAGATAAATAGTAAATATTTGATTTTACCTTAAATTTGACCAAAATATCCGGTTAATCTGCCAAAATCTGGAATAAAAGATCAACTTTTTCGAGATGAGGAGGCATTTGTGACTGATATACAAACGGGTCAAATGACTTGGCGATTACCAGGTTCCTCAGAAATTGCCTTACATTTGCGGCATAATGCTTCGGAACCTTGGCGATCGTATAAAGAATTTCCCCAATATGTTCTACCCGATCCGCCTGGTTTTTCCGAAGGATACGCGACATTTTTAGCACTCCTGAAAAAGAACTGGCAGCCGTTGTAAACTCACTACAGAGCAACTGGTCAAACAATTTTGGATCGATTTATTTCGCTCACAAGGAGCGCGGCTTGCATCTAAAATCTAAAATTGGCACGGTCAAGCACTCAAACTTTCACGAGTTGTTTTGCGGGTATAGGCGTTCCAAACATCGAGTTCTGAATGTGGACGACTGGAAAGCATAGCTTTAGTTGCTTCTGTGAGTCCTTGAGCAAGAGTAAAATCTGCCCCAGCAATACTTTGAAGATGCTCCATCTCTGCATCACTGAGATCGGTTGCTCGCAGGTCTGTATCCCGCAAATCGGCTCCTGTCAATCGAGCATTCCGTAAGCAAGCCCCTGTCAAATAAGCTTTTGTTAGATCGGCACCACTCAAAGAAGCACCTTGCAAATTGGCTCCTGTCAAGTCAGCGCCACTCAGATAGGCTCCACGCAGATTAGCACCTTGTAAATCTGCATTTCGTAAAGAAGCTGTATTCAGAAAAGCACCATTGAGATTAGCACCCGGCCCTACCGCTCCCGAAGTTTTGTAGTTATATTCTTCGGGCCATTTCGTTTGTGAATCATAACGTGCTACTTGGAGTTTGGCTCCCTCCAAATTTGCACCACTGAGATTTGCTTGTTGGAGGTCAGCACGGTTTAAATAGGCTCCTTGCAAATTAGCCCCACTCAAATCGGCTCCTTGCAGATTAGCGCCTCGCAAATCTGCCCCACTCAAATCGAGATTACTTAATAGCACTTCACTAAGGTCGGCTCCTAATAGATTGGCTTTACTCAAGTTAGCTTGTCGGAAATCGACTTCCTTGAGATTAAATTGGTACAAATCTATCGAATCCACAGGGATTCCGGCTTTCAGGGCTGTTAAGATTTCTGGAGTTGGACTGGGGCGAACGCTTGTAATAAGTTGAATTTCACTATTTGTCATCAGCTGATTAAAATATCACTTTTGGAGTTATTCTACACTTTAGCTAAACCGGGACTTCATCTCATCACTCAGTATTAATAACGCCAAAATTTGATAAAACGAGGTTTCAAAACAGATGCATATAATACCGCCTTTGACAATGATCGACTTCTTCCGTAAAAGTGAGGGTACGTGGTTTACGGAACGCGCCGTTCATCATTTTGACTCGGCGGCGGATGAGTCGGGGGAGTCGAATTTGATTATAAAAGTCATGGAAAAGGACGATCCGAAAGTCCAAGAAGTTTGTAAAGCCCAAGGGATAGATCCTAATAAAGCAACAAGCGGTGCTAGCTTTGCATGGCAAGCTAACCTAGATACCAGACTACCGAATACCGATAATGCTGCAATTTTGGTTGATGTTCCCGACGAAACGAGGCGTTCTGGAAAACTGATTCGCAACCAAGGCTATGTTGAGAGCATTCCGGTTGTGAGCCGATATCGATTTGCTGATGATGGAGTGCTGACGATTGATACTGACTATGACAACAATCAAGGTCAGGAACGTTGTTGGTTTGTTACGGATGATTTTCGTGTCAGAGTCAGTACAGTACGAATGATGAACGGAATTAACTTGATGACTTATTGTTCGGAGCGTCGCTGTGTTTCCCAAGAAGTCTTGCAGCAAATGATCGGTCGCAATCATGCTAGGCGTTAGTGGGATTGGGGACTGGGGACTGGGGACTGGGAACTGGGAACTGGGAAAGAATTTTCTTAATTCCCAATGCCCAATGCCCAATGCCCAATCCCTAATCCCCAATCCCCAATCCCCAATCCCCAATCCCCAATTCCCCATTAAGGAATGTTGCTTTGTTTCTCATAAATGAGACGTGCGCGATCGCCATAACTTATTTTCATGCAAGGGTTAACAAATCATGCTCCATGTATAAGCCTTTCCTGGAATTTTTAGAAAAAGAGCTATTTCAGCGATTTGATTTACAAAGTAGGGTCATTCCCCCTGGTTTGGAATTCAAAGTTAGCGATCGCGGCAGAAACCCAGCAACTATTCGCAGTTGGTGTTACCAATCTCAAGAGTTGCGGAAAATTCGCTATACCTACATTGATGCTGGAGAAAGCGCTCAAATTTTTAACAGCGTAATTTATCCCAGCCACCACTACGATTTACCTCTGTTAGGGATTGATTTTTTATCTTTTGGAAAAGTCAAAAATCTGATTGTGCTTGATTTCCAGCCTTTATTTCAGGATGAAGATTATCAAAAAAAATATATAGTTCCGCTAAAATGTCTTCACGATAAATACCCGGATTTGGCGCAAAATTTAGAAATGAAGTTTTACGATGCCAACCAGTATTTTTCTAAATATCTATTGTTTGCCAAAACCGACCCGGAAACAGTGGCAACACGAGTCTTTGAAGCTTTTCAGGATTATTTAAACTTGTATTGGCAAATGTTAGCCGATGCCAAACCGCTCCAAGACCCTGAAGATATCCAACGGATTGTCAAAGCCCAAAAAGACTATGACCAATATAGTGCAGACCGCGATCCAGCATCTGGTTTGTTTAGCAGTTACTTTGGTCATGAATGGGCAGAACGCTTTCTCCATGAATTCTTATTTGAAGATGCTGTTCCCCTAGCAGTCGGTGCCGGCAAAAGATAATTGGCATTGGGCATTGGGCATTGGGGATTATTAATTTTGAATTCGGAGCGAAGCAACGTGACGCTTTATCAGCCATTTCTCGATTATGCGATCGCCTATATGCGATCGCGTTTGGATTTACAGCCCTATCCTATCCCCACTGGATTTGAGTCCAAAAGTGCTGTTGTGGGCAAGGGAAAGAATCAGGAAGAAGTTGTCACCACCAGTTATGCCTTTCAAACTTCAAAATTGCGGCAAATTCGAGCAGCTCACGTACAGGGTGGCAATTCGCTGCAAGTGTTGAATTTTGTAATTTTTCCTCGCCTCAACTACGATTTGCCCTTTTTTGGGGCAGATTTGGTGACATTGCCAGGAGGACATCTAATTGCTTTGGATATGCAGCCTCTATTTCGGGATGATTCAGCATATCAGGCGAAATATACTGAACCAATTTTGCCTATTTTCCACACCCACCAGCAACATCTATCCTGGGGAGGAGATTTTCCCGAAGAAGCACAGCCTTTTTTCTCTCCCGCTTTTCTGTGGACTCGTCCCCAAGAAACGGCTGTAGTAGAAACTCAGGTGTTTGCCGCTTTCAAAGACTATTTGAAAGCTTATCTCGATTTCGTAGAGCACGCAGAACCCATAACAGATTCCCAAAATTTAGTAGCCATTGAACAAGCCCAACTGCGATACCTCAGATATCGGGCTGAAAAAGACCCAGCGCGAGGGATGTTTAAACGCTTCTATGGTGCCGAATGGACTGAAGAGTATATCCACGGCTTTTTATTTGACCTAGAGAGAAAATTAACAGCTATTAACTAGAGGCTCTTTGACCGTACTCAGTGCTGAGTACCTCCTTACTGAAGACTCATCCAAGTAACGTTAAACTAGGAAAATAATCTCAGTAATACCAATTCAAAAAATGTTTGCGACATGATGCGCTGATGCGCACCTTCCCCGATACCTTGGAAAGGGTTGGGAAGGGATATTATCTATATGTATGTGTTGCATTCGTTTTGAAATTGGTATCAGCTGTACTTAAACTAGTTTGTCTTTATAATGGTTTCCACCTTTCCCAATCCCGCTTCTGTCGATCTATCTCGCATCCGACTTTCGATCCGCTCATTGCAACCGCAATTAGTAGAGTGGCGGCGGCGATTGCATCAACAACCAGAGTTGGGTTTTCAAGAAAAACTGACTGCTGAGTTTGTATCACAAAAGCTGCAAGAATGGGGAATTGAGCATCAAACTGGCATTGCCCACACTGGCATTGTTGCCACTATCAAGGGTAAAGAGGAAGTTTCAGAAACAATCCAAAATCCAAAAGTTTTAGCGATTCGCGCGGATATGGATGCTTTGCCAATCCAAGAACTCAATGAAGTGCCGTACAAATCGCAGCATAATGGAGTGATGCACGCTTGTGGACATGATGGACATACAGCGATCGCTTTAGGTACAGCTTATTATCTCCAACAGCATCGCCAAGATTTCTCTGGTGTTGTGAAAATTATCTTTCAGCCAGCGGAAGAATCACCAGGAGGCGCAAAGCCAATGATTGAAGCTGGAGTTTTGAAAAACCCTGATGTTGAAGCGATTATTGGTTTGCACTTGTGGAATAATTTGCCTTTAGGAACAGTGGGTGTGCGCGCTGGCGCATTGATGGCAGCTGTAGAGTGCTTTAACTGCACAATTTTGGGTAAAGGTGGACACGGCGCACTACCGCATCAAACTGTTGACTCCGTTGTTGTTGCTGCCCAAATCGTCAATGCTTTGCAAACTATTGTCGCTCGGAATGTTAATCCCATTGATTCAGCAGTAGTGACAGTGGGAGAACTTCACGCTGGAACTAAACGTAATGTAATTGCTGATACAGCGAGAATGAGTGCTACTGTCAGGTATTTTAATCCTAATTTAAAAGGCTTTTTTAACCAGCGTGTCGAGCAGATTATTGCTGGAATTTGTCAGAGTCATGGTGCAAAATACGATCTAGAATATTGGTCACTTTATCCACCAGTAATTAATGATATTAAAGTAGCAGAACTAGTGCGATCTGTAGCAGAAGAAGTGGTAGAAACTCCTGTGGGTATTGTGCCAGAATGTCAAACTATGGCTGCTGAAGATATGTCATTTTTCTTAGAAAAGGTTCCTGGTTGTTATTTCTTTCTGGGTTCTGCTAATCCCGCAAAAGACTTAGTATATCCCCATCATCATCCCCGGTTTGATTTTGACGAAACCGCCTTGGCAATGGGTGTGGAAATATTTGTTAGATGCGTGGAAAAGTACTTTGTTTCATGTCATTAGTCATTAGTCATTTGTCATTTGTCATTTGTCATTTGTCCGTTGTAGTCACAAATGACAAAGGACGACCATAATAAAAATTTTCACAATCTCATTTAGGATGGCTATATCTCTAATTCGTGACTATCGGTTTCTGTTTATTGCTAACTTCTAAAGGCAGGAAAATCGTCATCACTTCCCCATAGTGTGGACGCTGGCGCACAATTAGTTTGCCACCGATCGCCTGAAATAAATGCTTGGTTGCAGCGATATTCAAGCTAATCGTACCTGTTTCTGGTTGGAACATTAGCAGTTGACCTAGAGATTTGCGGATTGGTGGCGTTGCAGGTATGGTGGCTTTATTTGAATCTTTGCACCTTAATTGCGGCGATAATTGTAACTTCAGTTGATCTCCAGCGGGGATAACTTGTACTTGAATATGGCTACCAGCGGGTAAGCTGCGAGTAAAGTTTTCCATCAAACCAGTGAGAACTTGATCCAACATGGTGGGATTGCTCACTACTGTCGGTAGTTGCTGGGGTAAAACAACATTCAAAGTTAAGTTCCGCCGATGCGCTGCTTGTTCCCAACGGGGAATGCTCTGCTGCAACACTTGATCTAAAGACATCGGCGTGAGTTGAGTTTTTGACGATTTTGCTGGGGCAGTAGTTTCTAGTTCTGCGGCCTTAAACAGCAATTCCATCCGGTCAATTTGCTCTGTACACTCGTGATCGATAACTTTTAAGCGATTGATCGCGCTAGCATCTAAGTCTCGCCGCTTCAACAGCAGACGAGTCATGGTGCGAATAGTTGTTAAAGGTGTGCGGACTTCGTGAGCAAAAGCTTGGAGCAATTCTACATCAGGATTTGAGGATTGGACATTGGGCATCGCTTCGGCTTTGCTCAGGGCAACTGGATATTGAGCATTGGGTAAAACTTTTCTTCCCTGCTCCCCTGCTCCTCTGCTCCCCCGGTTACTGAGCGCAGTCGAAGTATGCTCCCCTGCTTCTTCCACAGTCCCTAGTAAACAGTCTTTAGTCTCTTCTGGTTCTGTTAATTCCTGAAGTAATAACTGACTAAAGTGGATCATCATGCGGTAGTCTGGTGCTACCGGAGAATACTGTTCTACTAATGCGTCCAAGCGGGCGAAAAATTCTGGATTAGCCAGCATTACCCGTGCCCCTAGCGATCGCCAAGCCTGCTGCACTATCTCTGGCTCAAAAGAAAATGAAAAGGTTTTTTTACCGTCTTTGTGAGTTGCTAAAATTAGTACTAATCTGAATTTATCTGTAAAAACCAAGCAAAATTGTTCTGCTCCGAGCGGATCGGCAGGTAGTAAAGGAAGTACCGATTCATTAGGAGCAATATCTTCATTGACAGACGCAATTGCACCTGGCATCTGAAATGGCATCAGCGCCAAAGGGTTAAATGGTTTTGCTGTAAAAGTTACTGTTTGTAAACTTTGAGTCAATTTTGGTTGACTAAACAAGGGTGCTGGTGCAGCTAAAACTAATCCTTGGGTTGTGTCAACTGAAGGGTCTGCTAAAGTATTTAATAGCAAATGTTCTGTCGCTGCGAGGCTGATACGCCACTGCTGCTCTGCTTTAGCAGGTGAACATTCTGCCACACTTGATTGATTTTGGGCCAAGATTTCGCTCAGGCTTGGCAATATCCATTGGTACACAGGCTTTCACCCCTTAATTCAAGAGCGACTAACAGCGTCTAGGTTAGACATTTCACTACTATCTAAGAGGTTATAGCTATTTGTATACTGATGACAGTGGTAGAACCGAACAATTCAGGGGCAATTACCCTCTAACTGCGATGTCTATGACGGGCTATGCTTACGCACTTAGAGGCTGAAAAACATTAGCACTGACTTTTACCGATAGGCGTGGCGATCGCCAATTAATAATTGTGCTGGTTTCGCTACTCGAATTGGGATTGTAATTACAAACTCTGCACCTTGTCCCGGTGATGAAATACATTGCAAAGATCCACCATGCTTGTCAGTAATTATCTGGTAACTTATTGATAGACCCATACCAGTCCCTTTGCCAACTGGTTTTGTGGTGAAAAAAGGGTCAAATAAACGCGACTGGATTTCTTCTGAAATTCCTACCCCATTATCAACAATCCGAATAATTATATTTTCATTTACCTGAAGAGAAGAAATGCGAATCAAGGGATTTGGACAAAGTTCTTTTTGGAAACAATCTTCTAAAGCATCGATCGCATTTGTTAAGAGGTTCATAAATACCTGATTCATTTGCCCTGCAAAACACTGGATTTGAGGTATTTCACCATATTCTTTAATCACTTTAATTTCAGGGCGATTATTTTGTAGTTTCAGACGGTGTTGCAAAATTAATAGAGTACTGTCGATTCCTTCATGGATATCGGCCGTTTTGAACTCAGCTTCATCCAAACGAGAGAAAATTCGGAGACTGAGAACAATTTCCCGAATGCGTTTAGCCCCCATCTTCATTGAGGTTAACATCTTAGGCAAATCTTCTGTTAGGTACTCAATATCTGCTTCTTCGTGAGCATTTTTAATTTCTGGCTCTGGGTTGGGATAATGATTTTGATAAAGCTTAATTAACAACAGCAGTTGTTGAGTGTAATCATCAGTGTGTTGCAGATTGCCGTAGATAAAATTAACTGGATTGTTGATTTCATGGGCAACTCCTGCTACTAGTTGACCCAGACTCGACATTTTTTCAGATTGAATTAATTGGATTTGGGTTTTTTGCAGGTCTTTCAGAGCTTGCTGAAGTTCTGCTTCTGTCTGCTGACGCTCAACAATCTCGTCTCGTAATTGTTCGTTGGCATTGACCAATTCATCTCTGGAATGTTGCAGATCGTCCGCCATTTTGTTGAACGAGGTAGCTAACTCGCCAATCTCATCCTGGGAGCAAATATTAACTCTGGTATTCAGCTTACCTTCAGACAGATTTACCACAGCTTGCTGGAGTTGTTTAATCGGTTTTGAAATGCTTCTAGAGATCAAATAGCCTACTAATAGTGCGAGTATGCCACATGCCAAACTGATAACTGACGTGGCAACAATATTTTTATGGGCTGTTGCTAGGGCTGCTTCATAAAGCGGTGTATATTCCAGAATGACTGCACCAATTCTTTCACCCTTGCCAGTCTTAAAAGGAACAGCAATCAATCGAATCCCATTTGGGTACTCAGGACTGAACTCAATATATGTTCTTGGTATACCATCTTGAATAGTTTTACCAACTTCATTATTGCGATCGCGATCTAATCGCGTACCAATGTCTTCTGGAACTACATCTGCCAAAATGATTTTATTGCGGTCTACAATCTCCAGATCGCGCTGACGTCTCTTGTGTAGCGAGATAACATGCTCTTGCAATTCGGCTAACATCTTATCTCGCGATTCCATTTCGTGGTATTCATCAAGTTCATGACTTACGAAATATGCTACTAGTCCAGCAACTTCTTCAGCCTCTTGTTGAGCAATATACTTAGCTATTTTCAATTGTTGATGGGCATTAATCGCACCAGTAATTACTGAGAGAGTCGCTATTCCTAGAATTCCCGAAATTAATTTCTGACTAATTTTCATTCCTTGCTCGAAACCTCAAGTACTGGCTACTGCGCTAATTCAGTTCTAGGGAATTTGCGCTTTTCCTAAAATTCCCAGATGTGTGCCTGAAAGCTACAGAGTCAACAGCCATTAGCCAAATCTTTAATCTGGTTCCTTTTTGATGATGTGGATTACCGATAGCGTACCCCTGCGGCGAAACGACGCGTAGCGTCTTTGACAGGAGAAGCGGGAACGCACTAAAGGTAGCCTTATCCAGTACAATCTTGTAACCTTCAGAACTATTGAAGTCAGTAATAGTATCAACACCAACAACAGTAGACATATCCGCAAATTAGCAAATGTATGCTAGGAATAGGTTTGAACCATTATTTGGGGCTGGCGATCGCTGACAATAGTTTGAGGATAGAATCAGGGTTTCAAGGCGAAGAGTCACATTTTTCTCAAAATTTTTATCCCAAATACAATTAAATATATTTAATTTTAAATAGCTCTTTTTAACTATTAAAACATAATAAAAATACCTAGTTAATTCGTAGGTCTTTCTATAGGCTTTCTGCGCTATCTACAATTAATTTGTATTCTAATAAACCTCTTGCATAAGTCGAATAAACCCCCTTTATCCCCCCGATATATTAGCGGTAAACTTGAAATCTTGCCCCCTCCCCTTCACAAGGGGAGGGTTGGAGAGGGGTGATTCAAGGATTTTTGCAAGAGGTCTAATAATGATTGGCACAGCCTCTCGTAGACATCGTATTTTTTAGGTAGATTAACAATAGACTATCTCAAGGGCACTTTATGACTTCTTTTGATTCAGCTAAAGATTTAATACTAGTTGCTGGTGCTACAGGTGGAGTCGGGCAATTAGTGGTAGGCAAGTTACTCGAAAAGGGTTTAAAAGTTCGCGTTCTGACACGCAATGCTGCAAAAGCTGAAGAGATGTTTAACCAAAAAGTGGAAATTGCCGTTGGTGACATTCGCCAGCCAGCTACACTGCCAGCAGCAATGCTAGGTGTTACCCACATCATAAATTGTACTGGAACTACTGCCTTTCCCTCTGCGCGATGGGAGTTTGACGAAACCCCGAACTTGATTGAATGGGGAATTATTTTCTTTAATCCCAAATCTAGTGAAGCAAAAGCAAAGAATAGTCCGACAAAGATTGATGCTCAAGGTGTCAGCAATCTAGTAGCAGCAGCACCCCAGAATTTGAAGCGATTCGTTTTCGTCTCTTCCTGTGGAATTCTCCGTAAAAATCAGTTTCCTTTTAGTATTCTTAATAGTTTTGGCGTGTTGGATGCTAAACAAAAGGGTGAGGAGTCCATTATTAATTCAGGATTGCCCTACACCATTATCCGCCCAGGACGCCTTATTGACGGCCCCTATACCTCATACGACCTCAACACCCTCCTGAAGGCAAAAACTGGGGGTAAATACGGTGTGGTCATAGGCACTGGTGATACCCTTTCGGGTGATGCCAGCCGGATTGATGTTGCAAACGCTTGTGTAGAATGCCTTTTTCAGCCAAATAGCTCTAGGAAAATTTTTGAAATAGTCAACCAAGGACAAAGACCACCTGTGATTGCCTGGGAAACTCTTTTTTCTGGGCTTAAGTAACTACTGAGTCTTTAGTATTGAGTACTGAGTGTTGAGTGCTAAGTGCCAAGTGCCAAGTGCTGATGCTGAGTTATTATTCTCTTCCATGCCCCATGCCCCATCCCCAATCCCCAATGCTTCTGTACTTTATTGCCTCAAAAGACGGCAAACACCACTCAGACGTTACGGTTCACCCTAATTACTGAAAGTATTAATTCTTCTACATTAGACAGAGTGAAGACAAATTAATCCATGAACCAACTAAAAACAAAATTTAGTTAGTTTAACCGTCCCAAGTAAGGTTCGGGAAACCACCCTTCATGGACTGGCTACCACTAAGCTTCAGTATATATATCAGCATAGTCTGGAGTTTTAACCCCAGGAAAGCCAAATTAAAGGTATTCATGCTGAACTGGCTGATTTCTTGACCCTGTTGGTTCAAAATTTAGTGCTTTATATTCTCATTCATTCATTTGTAGTTATACGGAGCCAGCACCTAAAATGGCAAAAGTAGTTGGAATTGACTTAGGAACAACGAACTCCTGCGTGGCAGTGATGGAAGGTGGTAAACCCACAGTAATTGCTAATGCTGAAGGTTTTCGGACAACGCCATCAGTAGTCGCATTTGCGAAAAATGGCGACAACTTGGTTGGCCAAATCGCCAAACGCCAAGCGGTGATGAACCCCGAAAATACGTTTTACTCAGTCAAACGCTTTATCGGTCGCCGCTACGATGAAGTGGGTAACGAAGCTACAGAAGTTTCTTACAAAGTTCTTAGCAGCAATGGCAATGTCAAATTAGATTGTCCAATAGCTGGTAAACCGTTTGCTCCTGAAGAAATTTCTGCAAAAGTTCTTCGCAAATTAGTTGAAGATGCCAGCAAATACTTGGGTGAAACTGTAACCCAAGCTGTAATCACTGTTCCTGCATACTTCAACGACTCTCAGCGGCAAGCAACAAAAGACGCTGGTAAAATTGCCGGGATTGAAGTTCTGCGGATTATCAACGAGCCTACCGCTGCTTCTCTGGCTTATGGATTTGACAAGAAGAGTAACGAAACCATCCTAGTATTTGACCTTGGTGGTGGTACTTTCGACGTATCCGTGCTGGAAGTAGGAGACGGAGTTTTTGAAGTACTAGCCACATCTGGTGATACCCACCTTGGTGGTGACGACTTTGATAAAAAAATAGTTGATTTCTTAGCTGAGAAGTTCAAGAAAGCCGAAGGTATTGACCTGCGCAAAGATAAACAAGCCTTACAGCGTCTGACGGAAGCTGGAGAAAAAGCCAAAATTGAGCTTTCTAGCGTTACCCAAGCAGAAATCAACCTACCATTTATCACTGCTACCCAGGATGGGCCCAAGCACCTGGATACAACCCTGACTCGCGCCCAGTTTGAAGAACTTTGCTCTGACTTAATCGACCGTTGCCGTATTCCTGTAGAAAACGCCCTTCGGGATGCCAAGTTAAACAAAGGCGATATTGATGAAGTGGTGTTAGTTGGTGGTTCTACGCGGATTCCCGCAGTCCAACAGATTGTGAAGCAGGTATTGGGTAAAGACCCCAACCAAAGCGTGAACCCTGATGAAGTTGTAGCAGTTGGTGCAGCCATTCAAGCTGGAGTACTGGCTGGTGATGTAACTGGCATCTTGCTGTTAGACGTGACACCCCTATCTTTGGGTGTGGAAACATTGGGCGGCGTAATGACCAAAATTATCCCCCGCAACACCACAATTCCCACCAAGAAATCGGAAGTCTTCTCCACTGCTGTGGATGGACAAACCAACGTAGAAATTCACGTCCTCCAAGGTGAACGCGAATTTTCTAACGATAACAAGAGTTTGGGAACCTTCCGTCTCGATGGTATTCCTCCTGCACCACGTGGCGTTCCTCAAATTGAAGTGGTGTTCGATATTGACGCTAACGGTATCCTTAACGTCACCGCAAAAGACAAAGGTACTGGTAAAGAACAGTCCATCAGCATAACTGGCGCTTCCACTCTGGATAAAAATGACGTTGACCGGATGGTAAGAGAAGCTGAACAAAATGCTTCATCTGACAAAGAACGGCGTGAGAAGATTGAACGCAAGAACCAAGCCGATTCTTTGGCATACCAAGCTGAAAAGCAGTTACAAGAATTGGGCGATAAAGTTCCCGATGCTGACAAGACTAAAGTCGAAGGTTTGGTGAAAGAACTGCGGGAAGCTGTTGCTAAAGAAGACGATGAGCAAATCAAGAAGCTCACTCCAGAATTGCAACAAGCGTTATTCGCTGTTGGTAGCAACATCTATCAACAAGCTGGTGCTAGTGCCAGTGCTGGCGCTGGTGCCGGTGCTACATCTGGTGGTGAACCTCAAGATAGTAGCAGTTCTTCTAGTTCTAGTAACGGCGACGATGTGATTGACGCTGATTTTACAGAGAGCAAATAATTCCTCTGCTTTCTTTTGAGAAGATTGTTTTGTTCGACCTCATATTACCCACTCAGACAAATGCCTGAGTGGGGATTTTTTTTTAGGAGTTAGAGGTTAGAAGTTAGGAGTTAGGAGTTTGAAGTCTAGAGTTAGAGTAGAACTAATATTAGTAACTCTTGCTCTTAATTCTTAACTTTATTCCTAACTCCTCACTCTCAACTCCTAACTCCCTTATGTCATATCCACAAGCACCTTGGACACTCCAAGGCTATGCCATCCAAACTTTGCATTTGGTAAATATTGACCAAGTGCGCCCTTTAATTCCCTTAGAGTTAGAAATTATTTCTGTATGGCCTGGTAAAACTCTCGCTAGCGTGTATTTATCTCATTATGGGTCAGGCTCAGTACTGGAGTATAGTGAGTTAATTGTTGTCCCAACTTTGGTTAATTACCAAAGAAAAATCGGTGGTTGGGTTTCCCACATTTATGTAGATAATGCTGATTCGGTGGCTGGCGGTCGAGAAATTTGGGGGCTACCAAAGGAACTAGCTAAGTTTACCTGGGAACAAGGAAAGCAAGTTACTGTGCATCAGGAAAACCGGAAGTTGTGTAGTCTTAAGTATAATCAACAAAGTTTGGCATGGAGACAGTGGTTAAGTGCCTCTAGTTTCAGCGTCAAGGGTAGTGATTTGCTGATGTTCCCTGCTGAAGTTGAGTCTGTATTAGGTTTGATTGGTTCTAAGTTAGAAATCCCAGACGAAAGTCCTTTTTCTGGAATCGGTTTAGGTCAGCCTTGGTTAACTGTGCGGTATGAGCAGATGAATTTACGGGTTGATGCGCCAAAAGTGGTAGGTCAGATGGGTATCAATACTTCTCGGTTAGGTATTTTTAATTCGGAATCAGGTTTTGGGAAAAGGGAAAAGGGTAAGGGTTAAAGGTTTTTTCTTTCCTCTTTCCCCTTTACCGAAATGAATTCTTGAGAAATTTATACCAATTCAATTAATGATTGCAACACATCTTTGGGTAAAGACGCGATGAATCGCGTCTCTACAAATGGTCTATTTGTCGCATTCTTTTTTCAAATTGGTATTATTTTATGCGATCGCTCTTTTCCACTTTGGAATTATAAAATATCCTAACTTCCTAACATCTGCAAGTTATGTAAAGTGGCATAAAGCCCTCCTTGTTGCAGTAGTTGCTCGTGACTTCCCTGTTCGATTAATTCGCCACGCTTAAGAACAAAAATCCGGTCTACGTTGCGAATCGTAGACAAGCGGTGAGCGATAATAATGGCGGTACGTCTAAGCAAAAGCTGGTTTAATGCCTCTTGAACTGAAGCTTCTGTACCAACATCCAAACTAGCGGTAGCCTCATCTAGTACCAAAATTTGCGGATTGCGAATGGCAGCCCGCGCAAAGGCTAAAAGTTGCTTTTGACCGCTAGAAATATTTGTGCCCCGTTCTCGAAGTTGAGTATCATAACCTTGGGGTAATTCTTCTATAAACTGGGCAATGTTGGTTTCTTCGGCTGCTTGTTGAATCTGCTCAATGGTGTAGCCATCTCCTAAAGAGATGTTGCTTTTAACATCGCCAGCAAACAAAAAGCCTTCTTGTAAAATTACTGCCATGTAGCGCCGCAGTTCTGCTTGTGGTACTTCCCGAATGTCTACGCCATCTATGAGAATGCGTCCTTGGGTGGGTTCGTAAAGGCGGCACAAAAGACGGATAATCGAAGTTTTACCCGCACCTGTAGGGCCGACTAATGCCACTTTTTCACCAGGATGAATGGTAAAATCTAAGTCTTTAATTACGTAATCATCATTTTTATAAGCAAACCAGACACGATCAAAGCGAATCTCTCCCAGTTCTGGCGGGGAAGTGAGGTCTGGGGATTCTAGATTAGCTACGATCTCATCTATGTAGCCAAATTTCGCATCAAATATTGAGAAGCGGACATTGGCGCGATCGCTAATTTCTATCGGTTCATCTAATATATCCCCTACGCGTTCAATGGCAGTAAAACCAGCTTGTATTACTGTAAATTTTTCCGCAAAAGCCCTTAAAGGGTCAAATAATCGCTGGGCATACAATACAAATGTCGATAAAGTCCCGAAAGTCAAGGTTTTTTCCAACAGCAACCAACCACCCACGCATAAAACACCTGCGATCGCAATCAGTCCAATCCATTCTAAGGTTGCTGAAACAAATGAATCATAAAAGATGGTTTTATCCATTTGCTGAGTGTAGTTCCTGTTCGTAGCACGAAACAATTCGGCATTAAATTTTTCTCTACGGAACAACTGCACGACGTTAATACCAAGCACATTTTCTTGTAGCTGTGAATTTAGGATCGAAAGTTCTTCTCGCCCTTTGTAATTGGCTTTGCGGTATTGTTTTTGAATGTAAACAATTACCCAGCTAGTTGGTAACAGCATCAATAACAGCAAGCAAGAAAGTTGCCACTGGATGGAAAACATTAAACCCAAAGTCACCAGCATTAAAAACAAATCGGATATGATGCCAATTGCCCCAGTCGAAAAGACATCGCCTAACACTTCCACATCGCTGGTGATTCTGGTAATTAATTTACCTACGGGTGTGCGGTCAAAAAAGCGCACTGCTAGAGATGTTACATGCTGAAATAAGTCTTGGCGAATTGCTGCGGTGATTTGTTGCCCTAGCTTTTGGACTATATAACCTTGAAAACCTGTCAACATCACTTGGATGGCGATCGCAATTACCAATAATCCCTCTAGGATATTTAGCCCTTGCGAGAAGGGACGATTCCTGAAAAGTTCGTAAGTGCTTGGTTCGTGACGAATCAGAGAGATTACTTGCCCAATCAAGAAAGGTTGTACGGCATTAGCTAGTGCGATCGGTATGAGTAGGCACATCGACAGCGCCAATAGCCGTCCGTTACGACGGGCATAAGGCACCAAACGCAAAAATAACCGCCAGTCATTTTCACGCCGACGATCTGGGGTATAAGATTTTTTCAGAGATTGGTAGATGCTCATAGTAAGAGCATTATATTAATGTTTGGAAAAAAACACGCTTGTTTAAAGTAGCGTTTATTTTTCTACTCTGATACCATGCCTGAGATAGAGACTGCAAGACTACTACTAAGATCCGGATATTCCTCAAGATTTGGATGATTTCCTTTACATTTTGCAATCTTAAAACTATCAGTCTTCTACCCAGAAATGTTGCCACTGTTTAATTTAATTTGGCGATTCAAAACGATTTACAATCGCAGCTAGCAAAATCATTGGCGAACCAACTGCGAAACATCAGGGGCGTTGCAGAGAAAGCGGGATGATTTTGCTAGTTTTGTGGGATGGGCCGAAAAGCCCGTCCCTTGTATTTCAGGGCGCTCGTGTCGCCCACCCTACAAGAATCATCCCTTGATTCAGCAACGCCACATCAGGACTTTCAAGGGGTGGAAGTCTTCAGGGTGCATTGCTATCATTGGTGTCAACTTAAGCCGAAAACTATATCGGACAAGCGTTTTACAAATCCCTTACACCCTCATTCCCTAACCCCTTCTCCCTTGGGAGAAGGGGAATTGAATGTCTAGCTCTCCTCTCACGGATGGGAGAGGGGCTGGGGGTGAAGGCAAAACGTTGTTACCAAGCGGGTTGAGCGTTAAGTAGACACCTATGAGAAGTGCGCCCCTACAGTATTTGTATTAATTGCTTCATAAATATTCCTGTAAGTATGGAATAATAGCATACTTATCTGTTTACGTCTTATATCTAAAGATAGAAGATTGAGGTTAAAATTTGGGAAACCTAAGAGGGGTTCATTCCCAAGAGATGTTCTACCTACTTATCGCAGAATGCAACTGAGGTCAGATGACGCAACCTTTAAATCAAGTCAAAGAATGGGAACAACGTCGTGATGAAGCAAACCGCTACTACCAACGGGGCAAATTTCAAGAGTCTCTCGATCTTGCAACCAAAAATTTACACTTGGCCAGAGCAATTCCAGACCGAGCCAGAGAAGGTTATACATTAAACGACCTCGGTTTAGCTCACCTCAGTTGCTGGCAACCTCAAAGAGCATTAGAGCGTTTTCATCAGGCGCTTTCGGTTGCTATTGAAATTGGCAACACGCCAGCACAAGCAACTGCACTTAGCAATCTGGGTTCTACCTACAGCCGTCTTGGACGCTTTTCGCAAGCGTTGGAATATTTTGACAAAGCACTACCAATCTTTAGGCGATCGCAAGATACTCAAAGTGAAGTTTCTACTCTTAATGATGTCGCGCTAATTTATACCCGCTTAGGAGAACCGAAACGCGCACTGTTGCTACAACACCAAATTTTGAGGATGCGGCGATTGTTAGGTGACTTTTCTGGCGAAGCAACAACGCTCAATGGTATTGGATTTGCCTACAATGTCTTAGGCAAGTTTGAGCAAGCGCTAGAATTTTTTCAAGCAGCACTGCCAATTCAACGAGCCGTGAAAAATCTGCTTCAAGAAGCAACCACCTTGAACAATATTGCTTCTGTCTATCATGATTTAGGAAAACCGAAACAAGCGCTATTGCTCTACTATCAAGTTCTTTTGACACGTCAAGCAATTAGCGATCGCGCAGGCGTTGCAACAACCCTTCACAACATTGGTTTTACCTACAGCACCCTGGCAGAGCATCGCCAAGCAATGAAGTTCTACAAGCAAGCCATTGGGATTTATCAAGAACTGGGCGATAATCTTGGAGAAATTTCAACTT
Source organism: Nostoc sp. DedQUE08 (assembly GCF_034530895.1). Taxonomy (NCBI): domain Bacteria; kingdom Bacillati; phylum Cyanobacteriota; class Cyanophyceae; order Nostocales; family Nostocaceae; genus Nostoc; species Nostoc sp. DedQUE08. The sequence continues at coordinate 20,763 of NZ_JAVRCD010000041.1, read as the reverse complement.
TGCTAAATATGGGAAACGTTTACGCCACCACAAAACGCAAAAAAATGGCGCGATCGTGCTACCAAAATGCCCAAGAGTTAGCAGAGCAAATTGAATATCAGCCACTTTTAGAAAAAGTACAGCAGTTCATAGATTCTCTGTAGCTTCCAGTTCCCCTTCTCCCATATTGGGAGAAGGGGTTAGGGGATGAGGGCAACTTTACTAGTGAAATTAAATATGCGTTATGCAGAATCCTTGTAGAGACGTAGCACTTGCTACGTCTCTACAAGGATTCTTTTTTACCCTAGCTACAATACCAAAGTTGTAGCTAGAACAAGGACATCTATGAAAGCTTACGAAATTCAAAGCAACGCCGGGATTGATGCCTTGGCATTAGTCGATCGCCCCCAAGCAAAACCCGCAGCTGGACAAGTTCTGATTCAAGTCAAAGCAACATCCTTAAATTACCGCGATCTGCTGGTGATTGAAGGAGCTTACGGTTCTGGACAGAAATATCCGTTAATTCCCATGTCTGATGGTGCGGGAGAAGTTGTGGCGGTGGGGGAAGGTGTGACACGGGTGAAAATAGGCGATCGCGTCGCTGGTATTTTCTTCCAAGACTGGATTTATGGCTCTTTAACCAAAGAGAAAATGAAATCCGATCTCGGAGGCGGTATCGATGGAATGCTAGCCGAGTATGTCTTATTACACCAAGATGGTTTAGTAATATTACCCGATCACTTATCCTATATTGAAGGTGCAACTTTACCCTGTGCAGCAGTCACAGCTTGGCACGGGCTGGTAACAAAAGGCAATATTGGTGCAGGTGATAGTGTTTTATTACTCGGTACTGGAGGAGTTTCAATTTTTGCTCTCCAGTTTGCCAAGATACATGGTGCTAGAGTGATTATTACTTCTAGCAGTGATGAAAAGTTGGCACGAGCCAAACAGCTTGGTGCTGACGAGACAATCAACTACAAAACAACACCAGATTGGGAAAAGCAAGTTTATCAATTAACCAATCGCACAGGTGTAGATCATGTAGTTGAGGTAGGCGGTGCAGGTACTCTGCCAAAATCATTACAAGCAGTCCGCATTGGGGGACGTATTAGCTTGATTGGCGTATTGTCAGGCAGAGGAAATGAGATTGACCCTATGCCAATACTTTTTAAGAGTTTAACAGTTCAGGGAATTTATGTTGGCAGTCGGGAAATGTTTGAAGCGATGAATCAGGCGCTGCAACAGCATCAAATCCAACCAATTATCGATCGAGTTTTTCCCTTCAATGAAGCACGAGAGGCTTATCATTACCTCAAAAGTGCGGCTCACTTCGGTAAAGTCGTAATTCGTAATTCGTAATTTTCAAGAGTTTAATTCTATGTTTCAAGTGGGGTTTGAATTCCCAGTTTAAACATAGTTATACCAATAGACCATTTGTAGAGACGCGATTCATGAGCCAGCGCGTTGCGGGGGTTCCCACGGCAGTCGCTCATGGGGGAAACCCCCAAGACCGCGCTGCCTCCCCGTTGTAACGACTGGCGTCGCGTCTTTACCTAAGGATGTGTTGCAATCATTAATTAAATTGGTATTATGAATTACCTTTAAACAGCAGCGAGAGTAGGCGTAGCAAATTTAGCATATCGCTCGATGTAGAATTCTTTAGAGTGAGCGATCGCTTTCACAGATTCACGCTCTTTCAAAGCATGTTTCCACTGACGTACACGGGTAAATTGCTCTGGTATTCCAAAACCGCGATATTGCTTCAATGCAGCCCAGCGCTCAAACCAGGGGAAATAGGTGAAATCTACCAAACTAATAGATTCACCAAACCAATAAGGGCCTTCTTTAGATAGCTTTGCTAAACCTTCGTTTTCAATGAATTCCAGATGTTTAGATAGTTCCTGTTTCGCTTCTTCTTGTTTTTCGGGATCTGAACTCCGCAGCAGAGTAGAAAAAGCGGGAACGAATCTGGTGTTAGCAAAATCGATCCAAATGCGAGCTTGTGCCCGATCAATGGGGTTGCTGGGTAACAGTGGTGGATTGGGAAATACCTCATCAAGATATTCGTTAATTACCGCTGACTCCCAAACTCGGTTATCGTCATGAGTTAGTGCAGGCACTTTACCATAAGGGGAAACTTGGGTAAACCCTTCAGGTTTATTCTGCAAATCAATTTCAATCAAATCGAAGTCAATGCCTTTCTCTTGGAGTACCAAGCGGGTACGGTGAGCATAAGGACAAACAACTGCACTGTATACTTTAATTTCAGTCATGTTTAAGTTCCTTGGTAAATAGGACTTGTTAATCGCCATTGAGAATTGAATTTTCATCCAAAATCCCAAATCTTAAATGGGCATTGGGCATTGGGCATTGGGCAAAAACTTACTGCAACTTCTCCCCTGCTCCTCTGCCCCTCTGCCTCCTGCCCCCTGCCTTCTCCTAAAGCCAGGGCACTTCTTCAGGTGCATAACGGAAGGCGCGGAAGACTGTATTTTGCTCTCCACGAGTTACCGGCGACTTCTCACCTGGGATATTCCGAGTTGCAAAGTAGGGATTAATGTATTCCCAAACAATCTCTCCTGCAACTGTCACCTCGAATATCCGGCCGTAAGCACCTTCTGTAATTAAGGTATTGCCATTGGCTAAACGTTGCGCTCCTGATATGTATGCACTAAAGAAATTTTGGGGCGGGTTGTCGGTGTATTCCCAAACTATCTCTTTAGTTTGACGGTTCACCTCAATCACACGAGAAAAATTGAGAGCAATGTTACGGCGATGTGCGCCATTGTCGAAAATCAAGATATTACCGTTAGCTAATTCGTTCGGAAAGTGCTGCTGTGCTAGCACGTCATCGCCTAGCGTCCAGATGATTTCTCCCGTTTTGCGATCGATAATCACAACTGTGGAGATATTGCGAAAGCTCACTATAATGCTGCCATCGGCGAGTTCACCCACAGTATTCGCATGAGTCCATTCATGTCGATGATCTTGGGGTGTAATCGTAAATATATCTGGATCGAGGTGTTCGTGAGCGTGCCAAGTCCAAACGATTTCACCTACTGGAGTCACCTCATAAAGCACATCCGCATAGATATCACCATTTGGTTCTGTACCTGGTACGCCACCTTTGATCCGGGGAACCAAAGACTGAGGTATCTTTTCAATGGCGAGTAGAATCGTGTTGCCATTGGCTAGCCTGCGTCCATCATGATGATGATCTGGATGCTTATATTCCCAGATAATATTTCCTTTGGGATCTGCTTCTAAAACAACGCCACTTTTGAATGCAGCCCACAAAGCAAAACGTAGGGGTTCTTCTGGCGGAGTCTTACCATTATAAAAAAGGTTGCCATTGGGCAAAAGATAACCGTATAACCCTGGTGGATAAGGCAGATTCCACTGGTGTACTACTTCTCCTTCCAAGTTCAGAAGGTAGACTTCACCTTTACCTGTCAGGGGTGTGAAAAGTGTGTATCCTTTAAATACTTTTTCGGGATTGTAAGCTCTTAAACCAGTACCCCGACGACGAATAGTATTTTGGTCAATTAATGTTGCTGTAAAAGTCATATTTTACCGACTAAATATCTAGTTTTGAATCTAAGAATTGAGAAAGTGCATCGCGCATCTCTACTTCTACTCTGAGAATGAGAGCCAGAAGCTCTAAGGAGGCATTACCAGGCTGGAGCCTGGTAACGAGGCGAACTATCTAAAATGTTTGAATTTTGTTAGCGCAGCGTTAGCGAGTCCGCGAGCGTCATTTTGAATTTTGAATTGTTTACGGTGCTGGGTTTGGCGACTGAGCATGAACTATATCCAACTCTTCCAAAATGTCTTTGTCGAGAACTACATTCACGCTTTCTAAATTCTCTTTGAGTTGCTCCAGTGTGGTGGCACCAATAATTGTGCTAGCCACAAACCAACGACTCCGCACAAATGCCAAAGCTAGATGCGCTGCACTTAGTTGATGGCGCTTGGCAATTTCTACGTAAGCTGATACGGCTTGACTTACTTTTGGTTTGAGATAGCGCTGACCGAAATTATCAAACAAAGTGACTCTGGCTTTTTCTGGTTTGCCGTTTAGATATTTGCCAGTCAAGAAGCCAAATGCCAAAGGACTATAAGCTAGTAATCCAATTTCTTCGTGATAAACTGCTTCTGCTAAGGCTCCGTCAAATACTCGATTCAACAAGTTGTAAGCATTTTGAATCGAAGCAACTTTAGGCAATCCTAACTGTTTAGCAGCGTTACTAAATTGGGCAACTCCCCAAGGAGTTTCGTTACTCAAACCGATATAGCGAATTTTCCCAGCCTTAATTACATCGGCAAAAACTGCTAGCTGTTCAGCAATGGGAACCGTTTCTTTCACCTGAGTCGGATCGAATACCGTTTGTCCAAATCGTGGCACATAACGATCGGGCCAGTGAATTTGGTATAGATCGATATAGTCTGTTTGTAATCTTTTTAGACTATCATCTACAGCTTTTTTGATATTATCACGGTCAATTGCTTCGGCTCCACCACGTAACCATTTAAAGCCTCGACCAGGGCCCGCAATCTTAGTAGCTATAATAACTCGATCTCTTTGTTGACGCTTTAACCATTCCCCAATATAAGTTTCAGTTAATCCATAAGTTTCTCTACTTGGTGGGACAGGATACATCTCAGCTGCATCAATAAAGTTGATTCCTTGGGCAATAGAATAATTTAGCTGTTCGTGGGCTTCTTCAATAGTATTTTGTTGTCCATAAGTCATAGTGCCCAGACAAATTTCTGAAACTTTTAAGTCACTCTTGCCAAGTTGGTTATACTTCATATTTCTACGTTTTTATTCACTCGATTGAACAGTGATATTTTTGTTAGAGATTTTGCATTTTGTCAAGGGCATTATTATTTTTTAAGTAAATTAGCTTCAAACAACACTGGATTCGGCACTAAGCCAATATAAGTTTTTCAGAGAATATACAGTTTATACTCCTGTAAATTGATAGTTAAAGTGTAGTTAATGTATATAGCTGTTTATTATTGCATAGATGAACCAGATAAGTAAGTTAGTTTTAAGTAATCAAAATTTTAAATATGTATTAGAAAATACTTGCTTTTATTGAGTATTTGTGAAATAGACTGTTTTAGACTAAGTATATAGTACAATAAATCGGTAGATTTACCGTAGTAAGCTAAAAATCTTAAGATTCTTCTAGAATGAAGTCTTAATAAATATTCATCTTAATTGGGTAATTTCTAAGTATCTTCTTTTTAAGATAATAAAAATATACCAAGACTATTTGGGAGAGCTAAAAAGATTTGTAGCAATGAAAAAGATTTAGGTTTTAATGAGTTGTATAATCAGGAATTTTTTGCTGCGATCGCTTCCAAGGATGCTCGTGTCTATAGCAAGATGATTAACGAACATAATTTCATTTAATTATGCGATCGCAAATGTCGCAAATGTAATTAAGTTAATTTCTCTGGATTTTTTGTTATTATAAACAACTCAATTTTGTTATATTATAGATATGAGTATAAAAATCTCAATCTTTTATTATAAGTTTTTTAGGAAGTACGCTTTTTGACATTAGGGTTAAACTCTTGATTTTTCTCCCTATGCCGTAAGTTGTCTTTTCTAAAGACGGCTACATTCAGGAGAATTCCAATGTCATTAGATAAAAATATCCTTGAAAAACCAGCAAATAAGTTGCTGGCAACTTTGCCAGCCAGTGATTATGAGCGTCTTGTTCCCCACCTGAAGCTAGTTTCGCTTTCTACTCGCCAAATACTTCACCATGCAGGCGAAGCGATCGCACAGGTATATTTTCCTAACAAAGCAGTAGTTTCTATAATCACCACTATGGAAGATGGCTCGACTGTGGAAGTTGGTTTAGTGAGCAATGAAGGCATGGTGGGTATGTCCGTAATTTTAGGAGACAACACCACAACCACAACAGCATTTGTGCAGATTCCAGGTAGTGCGATGCAGATGGATGCGGATATACTCAAAAGCGAGTTCAATCGGGGCGGAGCTATTCAAAGTGTGCTGCTGCGCTATGTGCAAGCTGTATACACTCAAATAGCACAAGGATCTGCCTGCAACCGTCTTCATAGACTAGAGAGGCGGTTGGCTCGGTGGCTGCTAACAGTTTCCGATCGTCTGGAATCAGACGAATTTCCGCTCACCCAAGAATTTATCTCGCAGATGTTAGGTGTACGTCGTGTTGGTGTCACCGAAGCAGCTAACATCCTGAGCGAAGCCGGAACGATCGCCTACCACCGTGGTGAGATTCACATCCTGAATCGAGAGGCTTTAGAAAAAACCTCCTGCGAATGTTATCAGGTTATAGAAAATGAATTTATCCGTTTATTGGGCAATAAGCCCAATAAACGGCAAAAATAATTTTTTTGAAGCTTCTATGTACGGAACCGCACAGACTTGTTAAAGTCTGTTCATTTAAGCTTTTTTATATCGTCCCTGTGTTCTTTTAGAGAATACACCTTTCGACATTAGGATCAAATTCTGAAGTTCTTTCCTTGTGCCCTGAGTTGGCTTTTCTAAAGTCACCTATCTTAAGGAGAGTGACTTTTAATGTCATTAGATAAAAGCCTTTTTCAGCAACCACCAAATAAGCTGCTGGCAGCTTTGCCAGCGAGTGATTATGAACGTCTTTTCCCCCATCTAAGGCTAGTTCCGCTCCAAGTTCAGCAAATCCTTTACCAAGCAGCCGAACCCATTACACAGGTCTATTTTCCTGATAAGGCAGTGGTTTCTATTGTCACCACTATGGAAGATGGCTCAACGGCAGAAGTTGGGATAGTAAGCAATGAAGGCATGGTGGGTATCCCGGTAATTTTAGGAGACAACACCACAACCACAACAGGCTTTGTGCAAATTTCTGGCGCTGCTATGCAAATCAATGCAGATGTCCTGAAAGCCGAGTTCAATCGGGGCGGAGCTATTCAAAACGTGCTGTTGCGCTACGTACAAGCTGTATACTCTGAACTGGCGCAAGGTGCTGCCTGCAACCGTCTCCATACACTGGAAGAACGGCTGGCTCGCTGGCTACTGACAGTTTCTGACCGTCTGGAATCAGAAGATTTTCCCCTCACGCAAGAATTTATCTCCCAGATGCTAGGTGTACGTCGTTCCGGCGTGACAGTAGCGGCTAGCACCCTGAGCCGAGCCGGAATGATCAGCTACCAACGCGGTCATATTAGCATCCTGAACCGAGAGCATTTGGAAGCAACTTCCTGCGAGTGTCGTCAAGTTATCCAAAACGAATTTGCTCGGTTACTGGGCATGAAGCCCAGTAACCGAGCCAAAAAATTTTTTTGAGCTATGTGTGCGAAACCGAACAGACTTGCAAAAGTAAGTTAATTTAAAGTATTATGAGCGAATTTCTATTTTAATGTTCAGTGAGCGAAAACACTCTTAAGCTGCAAGTAAATAAGTTACTCGCGGCTTTGCCAACCAGTGATTACGAGCGTCTTCTCCCGCACCTAAAGTTAGTTTCGCTTCCCACTCGGCAAGTTCTTTACGAACCGGGACAACCCATCACACACGTCTATTTTCCCCAAAACGCAGTGGTTTCTATAGTCACTTGTATGAGAGATGGATCGACGGTGGAAGTTGGGATAGTGAGCAATGAAGGTATGGTAGGTATCCCAGTAATTTTAGGAAGCAACACAACAACTACAAAAGCGTTTGTCCAAGTTGCGGGTGCTGGAATGCAGATAGATGCAGATATTCTGAGAACCGAATTCAATCGGGGTGGAGCTATTCAAAAGCTGCTGCTGCGCTATGTACGAGCTATATATACCGAACTTACACAATCATGTGCCTGCAACCGTCTTCATTCATTGGAGGAACGACTGGCTCGTTGGCTGCTCACAGTCTCTGACCGTTTGGCATCAGAAGAATTTCCGCTCACGCAAGAATTTATCGCCCAGATGTTGGGTGTAAGGCGCTCCGGTGTGACAGTAGCGGCTAGCACCCTCAGCCGAGCCGGAATGATTAGCTACCAACGTGGTCATATTAAAATTCTGAACCGAGAGGATTTGGAAGCAACTTCCTGTGAGTGTTATCGAGTCATCCAAAAGGAATTTACTCGGTTGCTGGGGAATAAGTCAAGGCGCATAGGCGTAGCCCGCACTTCGGCTGCGCTCAGTGACCGTCGTAGACATCGCCAATGAAGAATATTAAGTTACTATGTCTGAAACCGGACAGACATTTGCTAATTGCTTCCTTTAAGATTTAGTAAAGTATGCAATCAAATAGCGCGTTTTTATGCGATCGCTACTTCTAGTCTTTATGCTACGGAGCCGTGAAAATAATGTCTAATCAATCGATGTCTTTTCAAGGTCTGCGATTGCTGATTGTTGATGATGACGCTGATACGAGAATATTACTTACTTTTCTGTTTGAATTAGAGGGAGCAGAGGTAATTGCAGCGGCTTCAGCAGACGAGGCTTTAAAAATAATGTCATCTTTTAAAGCAGACATCTTAATTAGTGACATTTGCTTACCCGACGAAGATGGCTACTCACTGCTCTTGAAAGTCAGAAATTTAGAAGCAAAGCGAGGTAGAAAGATTCCAGCGATTGCTTTAACAGCATCTACTTTCGAGGCTGACCATAAACGTGCATTATTAGCAGGTTATGATATATACCAATGCAAGCCAATAGATTTAGACGAGTTAACTTCTATTGTTGCTAGTTTAGTTGGAATCGAACAATACGTTTGTCATGTTTAGATGTAACTAGAGATAAATCATTAAATAAAAAAGCTTTAACTAAACTAAATTTTATTTATTTTCAAAATGCGATGTCTACACGAGCTAACCCGTTGTAGACATCGCATTTTTTCAGGAATATTTTGACTAATTTAGCAATCTGATTTGATTTCTGAATTAATCGTAGGGACTGGGGACTGGGGACTGGGAAGAAGGAATAAAGCTGTACTGAGTTTTTTTCAAAAATCAAATATGAGTCCTATTTTATTTTTTATTAATTTCGCTATCAATAAAAAACTTTTTAAAATACAGTGATATAAAATATACTAAGAATAAATACAGAGAACGACCAAGTAATTCTCTGGAAGTACTCATTTTTTCATATTAAGGAGTGCATTATGGAATATCTTGCTTATTCTCAGATGTTTATTGCTCAAGAAGAGGCATCTGGAAACACTAAGTATCATCTTCCTCAACCTCAATTCAATTGGAAAAAACTGCTTAAATCTTCGGCTTGGTTAACTTTTGCTGGTGTCGGTGTATTATTTGCTGTTGTAACTCAAATTCAAGTAAGTTCAGCTGCCTATGTAAAGACTAACGGCAGTTGTTTACGTGTCCGTACCGGCCCAAGCAGCAACTACTCGTATGTGGACTGTGTACCAAATGGTGCAACACTTCCAGCAATTGAACGATATGAAAATGGTTTTGCCAGACTTTCTACAGGTAGATACGTTTTTGCGCGATGGATTGGTAATAGACCTAACAATCCTCCTGTGACTAGACCTGGTGGTGTTGGCGGTTCGGTGATTCTTACTCCTGGTTCAAAAGGTCAGCTCGTCAGAGACGTGCAAACAGCTTTAGGTAATCTTAGAATTGATGGAATTTACGGTCAAGAAACTGTTAGCCGAGTCCGAAGCTTTCAGCAAAGCAAAGGTCTACTTGTAGATGGTGTTGTAGGCCCCGAAACTCGATCGGCTCTGGGTATTTAACCAGAAGCTACCCTTGGAATATCTCGTGGTTCGGTAAATATTGTCAAACTAGTTTTAGTTTTCAGGGTTTGTAGTAAGCACTTTAGTGCTTAGAAAATAAGGACTAAAGTCCTTACTACGAACTTGCTTACCCATGAATGTAATTTTGGACAATCTGCAAAATGCGCTCTGCTGCATGACCATCCCCAAAGGGATTGATTGCGTTTGCCATCGCTTCATAAGCATCTGAGTCACTGAGTAATTCAGCAGCAGCTGCAACAATGTTCTCAGTCGTAGTGCCAACAAGTTTGGCTGTACCGGCTACCACAGCCTCTGGTCTTTCGGTAGTGTCTCTCAAAACTAGTACTGGTTTTCCCAAGCTGGGAGCTTCTTCTTGCAAGCCTCCAGAGTCAGTGAGTAAAAGATGCGATCGCCCAATTGCTCCCACCAATTCCCCATAATCTAGAGGATCTGTCAAGAAAATTCGGGGATGATTCCCTAAAAGTTCCTGCAACGGGACTCGCACTGTCGGATTGCGGTGTAATGGTAAGAGCAAAGCTGTATCAGGAAACTTGTCTAAGATTTGTAAAAAGCCCTGAGCGATCGCTAACAGAGGTTCTCCCCAATTCTCTCGACGATGAACTGTTGCTAATAAAACCCGATATGATTCCCAGTCTAAGCCTGGGACATCGCAAACTACTTGAGTTGCAGCGACATTTAACAATGCATCAATTACAGTGTTACCTGTCATGTGAATTTCACCCAAAACACCAGAACGGTGCAAATTTTCCACAGCCCAAGGAGTCGGCGCAAAGTGCAACTGAGTAATTTGAGAAATCAATCGGCGATTAGCTTCTTCTGGGTAAGGATTGAAGATATCATCAGTTCTTAACCCTGCTTCTACATGACCAATAGGAATTTTTTGATAAAAAGCTGCCAAAGCTGCGGCAAAAGCAGTGGTAGTATCTCCTTGCACGATTACTAAATCTGGTTTTTCCGCCTTAAATAATGCTTCTAATCCTTGTAAACTACGGCAGGTAATATCATTTAGAGATTGCTGAACCTGCATAATTTCCAAGTTATAATCCGACTTGATATTAAACAGTTGCATAACCTGCTCAACCATCTCCCGATGTTGTCCAGTTAAAATTACTTGCAACTGAAATTCTGAAGACTTCTGGAAAACCTGAATCACTGGAGCGAGTTTAATTGCTTCCGGGCGAGTACCTAAGATAATGCAAACGCGTTTTTGATTAGTCATTAGTTATCTGTAATTTACCATCTATAGTCAATGGTCTATAGTCAATGCTCTATGGTCAATAGTCGGCGGTCAATCCTCACATAAACCATAAATATTAATGGATAAATCACACAAGATATAAAAAAATCGGCTTAACTTGACAAATGCATTATTTGTTTAATTAAGCTGTAATAACTATTTAAAAGTTCACATTATAAAAACCATGAAAAAACCCGGCTTAACCGGGCAGACGCACTGTTTGTCTAATTAACCTGTAATAACTATTTAATTTCACAAGTTAGAGGGCAAGCAGCGTAAACAGTAGCCTGCATTTGGTCTGCCTCTCCATGCAGCCAGCTTAACCATTTAATTTCACTAGGATGAACTCCCTTAACGGTTAGCACACCCGCAGCCAATACAACTGCCATGACATTAAACATTATTAGAGCGCCTGCTACAAGCAAAACCGCACTAACAGGCATTACAGATTGCAAGATAATCGACAAAAGACATCCAACCGTAGCCATTAAGACAACTAGTGGAAAACCCACAACCAACAAACATACTGCTAATGTAAAAGTCCATATTAAAAAGCTTTTAATCATCAACAAGGAGTAGGTCTTTCCTTGATTAGAGCTTTGAGCAGAAACCATGACTTTTCCTCCCAAAATACACAACAGATTTTAATTTCAGTAATATCTCACTTTTTTGCGAGTAAACTGAATTGTCTCAGTGAAATTCAGTATATAAAAACTAATTGGGAAAATGAGCATTTATTTACTAAAGTTTACAGTTAATTTTTTGTAATTATGGATATAAAGTCAATTTTATATCTATGAGAAAAACTTGTTTACTGCATCTACCTTCAGGTATAGAACCTAAAAGGTATGAGCTTTAAACCTCGATCCCCAAGCGATCGCTCCGATTCAACTTAACATTTCTTATAAAAACTAGTAGTCTTTCTCATAATTCCTAGACGGGCTGAATAAATGAACTGCTAGTATTTGTACTGTTAATTGCTAGCAATTCGTGCCCATGCCTGGGATAAATTTCTCATCTAAGTCATGAGAATATTTACTTTAAAAGTAAAAGCATTAAATCTTACTTCGTAACCTATGTGTATTTTCTGAGGTCTTTTAAGTACTTGCGTGTGTTAAACCAGTCTAGATAGGTTAAATAATCTGTCTAAATATTCTGAGTATTGAAATCTTAGGAAATAAAAGATACCAATTGAGGTGGATGAAATAGATTGACCGTGGTTCTAGAGTTTCAATCGCCTTCTATCACCGCTAAGGCTTGCAGACAAGCATTCTCCAAAAGTCATCAAAGCAAGTGACTTTACTTCTCGTGAATTCAACTTTTTAACTGCCAAATGTGAAGATATATGACAGAATCACAGTCTCCATTAAATTCTAACTCTGCTGCCGGACGTAATTTACCACCAATGCCGCCGCCTCCACCGCCAGCCCCAACCTTTAGTACGCAGCGACAGATGACACAAACACTTGATATGTCAATGGATAGGGGCACTAATGCGCCTGTTGCAGGTCATCGTCCGGCTAGTCCACCGCCAATACCTAGTTCAGTTCGCCCTCAAAACAGCAGTCCAGAACTAACTTTAGAAAAGTTAATTAGAGAAGCTTACGATCAGGGATATTCTGACTTGCACTTGGGTGTGGGTGAACCACCCCGCTTCCGCAGCCGAGGAGAAATTCAATCAGGAGATTATCCAGAAACAGATAAAGAAACTTTTATGAGTTGGTTGCGGGAGGTGATGACTGAGGGAGAAATTCAGCGCTTTGAAGAATCCTTAGAATTTGACGGAGCAACTCAATACGAATTTGCTCGCGTGCGGATTAATGTTTTTGGCTCCCTCAAAGGGCCTGCAATGGTGTTGCGGTTGATTCCGCTAAAAATCTTAACTATGGAACAGTTGAGATTACCTCCGATTTTTCGGGATATTTGCCATCACCATAAAGGTTTAATTTTGGTAACAGGGCCCACTGGTTCTGGTAAGTCCACTACAATGGCAGCGATGATTGACTACATCAATAAGGAGATGGCCAAGCATATCATTACCATTGAAGACCCGATAGAATTTGTCCATCAAAGCCGCAAGTCCTTAGTCAAACAGCGGGAAGTGGGAATGCATACCCGGAAATTTGACAACGCTTTGAAAGCAGCTTTGCGGGAAGACCCAGATTTGATTCTGGTAGGGGAAATGCGGGACAAGGAAACCGTTAACACCGCCCTAAAAGCCGCTCAGACTGGTCACTTAGTCATGGGAACTTTGCACACCAATAGCGCGGTCAAAACCATTGAACGGATTCTCAACCTCTATTCTGGTGATGAGCAAGATGCAATGCGGGTGGCGATTTCTGAGTCTTTAGTGGCAGTAATTGCTCAAGGTTTGTGTCGCACAACTGACGGTAAGCGGGCTGCTTTCCATGATGTCCTGATCAACACTGAGGCGATTAAAGAATGGATCAAAGATGGTAAGTATGATGAAATTGGCGAGCTGATGAAACAAGCCGGCTTTGACGGCATGATTACGATGAATCAGTCATTGCTGAATCTCTATCAAGACGGACGAATCACTGAAGAAACTGCTTTGGAAATGTCACCAACTCCTAACGAAATGGCGCAGTTTCTCCGAGGTCGAGTTTAGGATTGGGAATTGGGAATTGGGCATGGGGCATGGGGCATTGGGCATTGGGCATGGAGAAGAGACTTGTTCAATATTCTCCCTCATCTCCCTCATCCCCACTCCCTACTTTCCACTCCCAAATATCTTTGTTATCCTGGTTGCGGTTATAGCTAAGGTAAAAGGTAAAGAGAGAATTTTTTACTTTTAGCTTCCTAACCTCTGTGAATAACTTGACGACAAATAAACTATCTACACCCCAGTTGTTTAAAGGCATTGCCCTATTTACACCTGGAGGAGATTTAATTTACTGCATCGACCCTAGCAAGCAAGGTCGATGGCATTTGCATTTATGCTCGGCTTTGCAAGAAATTCTAGATTTACCAGAGCCACCACACTTTTTAGTGCCTTGTTATACTGCAACTATTGACAATTGGTTAGATCCGCGCACTCAACAAGTGCGAACTTTTGCTGAAGCTTATCCGGCTGTAATTAGACATCAAGCTTTGCTTAATGCTGTTTTTGGCACAGGGGAATTAGTATGGCAAGCAGCTCCTTGGCAAGAGGGATTGTGCGATCGCATGGTGTTAACAACCTATCGTTCGTCATTTGGCCAGCTTTGGGAGGATCACGATTTAATTGTCCGTCTAGACCTTTCTGAACCTGTGCCAAAATATCACCAACCAGTAATAGTACAAAAAAAAGAAGCCATTACCCAAGGCTATGTTCTCCGCTTATTTGTTGCCGGACATAGCAGTTCTACTGAACGCATTCTGCAAAATTTACACGAATTGTTAGAGCGATCGCTCAAACACCCTTATACTTTGAAGGTGATTGATGTTTTAAGCCATCCAGAACAAGCAGAACTAAATCAGGTTTCTGCAACTCCTACCCTTGTCAAGGTTTGGCCTCATCCAATTCGGCGAATCGTTGGAGAGTTGGATCGTGTAGAAAAGATTTTACAGATGTTAGCTGTTAAGGAAAACTTTTAAGTAATTAGACTAGTTTTTTTGCTAAATGCGCGAATGGGTAGGTGTTGGTGAAAGGGTTAGTACAAAAATGGCTAGATTGCTTTATCTGCAAGAATTTGAGAGCTTTAGCATCTTGAAACCATCCGCGCACCTCATATAAACTGACTTTCAGCTATTTACAGTTAGCACAATTCCCAATCCTTATGTTATGATTTTCGCATTCGCGCTGTTGAACCTTGAAAACAAAATAACACAGGGCTTTCAAACGCCTGCGATCGCAATCAACTAAAATCCCTATTAGGGATTGAAACCCATTCTGCTTTTACTCTAGTGCGCGTTTCGGCTAAAATCGCAATCAACTAAAATCCCTATTAGGGATTGAAACATTAATTTTTAGCTGTTCTTACGTCAAAGTGGAAGATCGCAATCAACTAAAATCCCTATTAGGGATTGAAACTTGGCTTGGTTAGTATTTAATGATTACGAAATTGAATCGCAATCAACTAAAATCCCTATTAGGGATTGAAACGATTTATTGTATTCTGCTGATTCGCAAGCTCATATCGCAATCAACTAAAATCCCTATTAGGGATTGAAACTTAAATTCAGAGAATAATATTTGATATCTTGACGAATCGCAATCAACTAAAATCCCTATTAGGGATTGAAACTTCTCCAAATCGAACTAAGAAAGTGTGACATTAATCGCAATCAACTAAAATCCCTATTAGGGATTGAAACCTTTAATATCAATGCTGACACCAGTTTCGATGCTAGGATCGCAATCAACTAAAATCCCTATTAGGGATTGAAACTGAAAAGACGGCAGGAGCAGACTTAAAAAATCTGATCGCAATCAACTAAAATCCCTATTAGGGATTGAAACATTGCAGAAGACGCGATTGCAGAAGCAATTGAACAGATCGCAATCAACTAAAATCCCTATTAGGGATTGAAACGTTAATTTGGTCAATAGGGGAATACGTTAGCACCGGATCGCAATCAACTAAAATCCCTATTAGGGATTGAAACTCTTCAATTCAAATCCTTTACTGACTTTAATTACTTTAATCGCAATCAACTAAAATCCCTATTAGGGATTGAAACAGATTATGCAGGCCAAGCCCGAATATAAAGAATTGATCGCAATCAACTAAAATCCCTATTAGGGATTGAAACTGGTTTTGCGATCGCATTTGTGATGGTTGCGATTCATCGCAATCAACTAAAATCCCTATTAGGGATTGAAACTGAAGATGCCGATAGCTGGTCGCATTATGCGTAAAATCGCAATCAACTAAAATCCCTATTAGGGATTGAAACAGAAAACTCATTTTTCTCCGTAGTAGTGCTATCAGATCGCAATCAACTAAAATCCCTATTAGGGATTGAAACTTTTATCGTACTTATTAACTGATTCACACACAATATCGCAATCAACTAAAATCCCTATTAGGGATTGAAACAAATATGATTGCATTAATGGGGCTTGCATAAAAAATCGCAATCAACTAAAATCCCTATTAGGGATTGAAACAACCAGCACATTCCCCAAACTGCCAACGCTACCAATCGCAATCAACTAAAATCCCTATTAGGGATTGAAACCCTTGTTAAACACATTTTATCAAATTTAGCAAAAATGGATATCGCAATCAACTAAAATCCCTATTAGGGATTGAAACAGAAACACTTCACTTTTTTGATTTTTATCCCACATATCGCAATCAACTAAAATCCCTATTAGGGATTGAAACAATGATTATCGGTGAAATGGGTACTGGCAAAAGATCGCAATCAACTAAAATCCCTATTAGGGATTGAAACCTTTATTGACACTGTAGCAAAGGTGAATCAAAAGAATCGCAATCAACTAAAATCCCTATTAGGGATTGAAACATTGGTGATAATTCTATTGATACCGCTACACATCGCAATCAACTAAAATCCCTATTAGGGATTGAAACCTTTAAGTACACGACTTCGGGCGGTACTTTTTAGACTCAAAGAAAGTCAGCTATATTTAAGTTAATAGAGGAGCATTCGACAAATAATTTGTCGCTCTACATCAAAAAATCGGGATGACTGGATTCGAACCAGCGGCCCCTTCGTCCCGAACGAAGTGCGCTACCAAGCTGCGCCACATCCCGCCATAAAAATGGCATTGTAAATTAAGAATATCATAACCTGCACTAAATAGCAGAATTACATCTATATACGATCGCTTCATCAAAGACTTTGCTTGCTAGGATTAAGTTTGTATAACTCTAGTGGTAAAAGCGGATTGTGACTGTAAAACCAGACTGGTTGCGGGTGAAAGCACCTGGACGTGAGCGCATCGGTAACGTTAAAGAAATTTTGCGGGATTTAGCCCTCAATACAGTTTGCGAGGAAGCGTCCTGTCCGAATATTGGTGAATGCTTCAACGCTGGGACTGCCACGTTTTTGATTATGGGGCCCGCTTGTACACGCGCTTGTCCCTACTGCGATATTGATTTTGAGAAAAAACCCAAACCACTAGACCCCACAGAACCTACACGACTGGCCCAAGCTGTTCGCCGCCTGAACCTTAATCATGTAGTCATCACTTCTGTAAACCGAGATGACTTGCTTGATGGTGGTGCATCTCAGTTTATAGCGTGTATTGATGCAGTTAACTCTGTTTCACCCAACACCACAATTGAGGTGCTAATTCCTGACTTATGCGGTAATTGGAATGCTCTAGAGTTAATTCTACAGGCTGCGCCAGAGGTATTAAACCACAATACCGAAACTGTTCCACGCCTATATCGCCGGGTGCGTCCCCAAGGAAACTACGATCGCACATTAGAATTATTGCAACGCACTCGCCAACTTTCTCCTAGCACATACACTAAATCTGGCATCATGGTTGGACTTGGTGAAACTGATGCCGAAATTCGCCAAGTTATGCAAGACTTGCGATCTGTCGATTGCGACATTTTGACCATTGGGCAATATCTCCAACCCAGTCAAAAACACTTGCAGGTAAACGAATTTGTCAATCCAGAACAATTTGCTGATTGGAAGGCATTCGGCGAAGAAATCGGATTTTTACAAGTTGTTTCTTCGCCATTGACAAGAAGCTCTTATCATGCTGAACAAGTCAGGGAGTTGATGGAACGCTACCCACGCTCAAAAGTTAGGAGTTAGGAATTAGGAGTTATGAGTGAGCAGATGTACTCCAACACAAAACTTTCCGTTGCAATTCTGGGTGCGGGTGCTTGGGGTGCATCTCTGGCAAATCTTGCTGCTGCAAATGGTCATCAGGTGCGCGTGTGGTCGCGTCAAGGTTCCCAAACTCTTCAAGCAGTTTTAAAAGATGCTCAAATAATCCTGTCCGCTATCTCAATGATTGGTGTGAGAGGTGTTGCTTCTGAAGTTGAGTCTTTCCCCCTTTCTCCAGAGACAATTTTTGTGACGGCGACGAAAGGCTTAGATCCCCAAACCACCTGTACACCTTCACAAATTTGGCAAACAATATTCCCTAACCATGCAGTGGTTGTTTTATCTGGGCCTAATTTATCAAAAGAAATTCAAATGGAATTACCAGCAGCCACGGTGGTAGCTAGTAACATCCCCACGGCTGCGGAAGTAGTGCAGTTAGTATTTTCTTCTCATCGTTTCCGGGTATA
Organism: Nostoc sp. DedQUE08; assembly: GCF_034530895.1. Lineage (NCBI taxonomy): Bacteria > Bacillati > Cyanobacteriota > Cyanophyceae > Nostocales > Nostocaceae > Nostoc > Nostoc sp. DedQUE08. The sequence goes on along the minus strand of NZ_JAVRCD010000041.1, from coordinate 2,588 downwards.
TACGAATCCCGATCCCTTGGGGGTAGAACTGGGAGGAACACTGAAAAATGTGATTGCGATCGCAGCTGGTGTATGCGATGGTTTACAACTGGGAACCAATGCCAAAGCTGCTTTAGTTACCCGTGGACTTACAGAAATGGTTCGCATCGGCAACAACTGGGGCGCTAAGACGGAAACATTTTATGGTTTATCGGGTCTAGGAGATTTGTTAGCAACGTGCAACAGTCCCTTAAGTCGCAATTACCAAGTCGGCTATCAGCTAGCTGGCGGTAAGTCACTTACAGAAACTCTCGCCAATTTACAAGGAACTGCTGAAGGAGTAAACACTTGCCGAGTTTTGATGCAACGAGCCAACCAACAAAATATCGCAGTCCCAATTACCGAGCAAGTTTATCGATTACTTCAAGGCGAAATCACACCCCGACAAGCACTTGATGAACTAATGTTGCGAGATATCAAGCCAGAATACAACTACTAGTTACTGGTCTGTCAAATCAACTTGATAGCTAAATAAGTTAGTAGTAAGGACTTTAGTCCTTATATTAAGCACTGAAGTGCTTACTACATAACAAGCTTTCCTTAGCTTGATGGACTACTAGTTAGTAGTCTGTCAATTTGAAATTGGCACTTTCAGACTGACATACAAGACGGCGCAGGAACACGGAGAGGGTGTTTGATAATTTATCCGCATCTTCTATCTCCGTGTCGAGAGAATTTTTGCCGTTAATGCTAATCACTTTCCCGATATCTATTAGTTCTACTTATACCTGAATAATCCTGAGAAAAAATTGCTAAATCGTCAGGATATTACTTTTGCACCCATGTAAATGTGACTATGCCAATTATAAAGATGACATTCACTGAAGGATGTTTATACTGTGTTACAAAAGTTACTATCAAAAAACCATCAAGGTTGAAATATTAACTAAGTAGTTCAAATATTGCAAACCTAGCTGTGGATTTAAATAGCTATTGGTTTAATCAAAAGTTTAGCAGCCGATTAAGTTCAGTAATTCTGTATCCAATAAAACCCTTACAGTTAATTTCTAAAAAAAATTGTAAGGGAACGTTCAACCATGTTAGTTCATCGTTAATCGCGGGAACAATAGCAACAGTTGAATAGCTGACCGTAATCTAAGCTGACCGAAATCTATTGTTACCTGGAGCCATTGAGACGATCTTTATGCCAGCAACATCTTTTTATGCAGACGCCCCCTACAACACCAAAAAGTCTAGCCAGGCTTTGGACTCGGATCTCACGGTTGATGACAGTGAGTTATCGGTAGATGACCTACAGGAGCTAGAACTGGCAACTGTAGACAATGCTAACTTTGCTGCTAGCACCAACCGTCGGAGTACAGACCTAGTACGTCTATATCTTCAAGAAATTGGTCGGGTTCGCTTGTTGGGGCGCGATGAAGAGGTTTCAGAAGCTCAAAAAGTCCAGCGCTACTTGCGGATGCGGATAGTACTTGCTAACGCCGCAAAGCAAGGGGATGAAGTGATTACACCCTATCTAAGGTTAGTTGAAGTTCAAGAACGTCTAACCTCGGAACTAGGACATCGCCCGTCTTTGGAAAGATGGGCTGCCACTGCTGACATAATTTTATCCGATCTCAGACCGATTTTGGCAAATGGGAAACGTCGCTGGGCTGAAATCGCTAAGTTGACTGTAGAAGAGTTGGAGCAAGTCCAGTCCCAAGGACTCCAAGCAAAAGAACACATGATTAAGGCGAATCTTCGCTTAGTTGTGTCTGTTGCTAAGAAGTATCAAAATCGTGGTTTGGAATTGTTAGATTTAGTCCAAGAAGGTACATTAGGTTTGGAGCGGGCTGTAGAAAAATTTGACCCAACTAAGGGTTATCGCTTCAGTACCTATGCTTACTGGTGGATTCGTCAGGGTATTACACGGGCGATCGCTACTTCTAGTCGCACGATCCGCCTCCCTGTCCATATTACCGAAAAGTTAAACAAAATCAAAAAAGCTCAACGCAAAATTGCTCAAGAAAAAGGTCGCACCCCAACTCTGGAAGATTTAGCAACTGAGTTAGAGATGACACCTACCCAAGTCCGAGAAGTTTTGTTGCGGGTTCCTCGCTCCGTTTCTTTGGAAACCAAAGTAGGAAAAGATAAAGACACTGAGTTAGGTGAATTACTCGAAACTGACAGTGTAACTCCAGAAGAGATGTTAATGCGAGAATCTTTACAAAGAGATTTGCATCATCTTCTATCAGATTTGACTAGTCGGGAGCGCGATGTAATTCTGATGCGGTTTGGTTTGGCAGATGGTCATCCTTATTCTTTAGCAGAAATTGGCCGCGCTCTTGACTTATCGCGCGAACGAGTCCGCCAAATTGAATCTAAGGCTTTGCAAAAGCTACGTCAACCCAAGCGCCGCAACCTCATCCGCGACTATTTGGAGTCTCTGAGTTAGTCATTTGTCATTAGTCATTTGTCATTAGAAAACTACACTTGACAAATGACTAGGGACAAAAGGGTGATTTTATTCCCAGGTCAAAAGCCTTTTATTGGCTTAGGACTTACGCATTGACAGAATCATGATTATGTGTATTAAAGTCCAACTTCTG
>NZ_JAVRCD010000040.1:0-83574 GCF_034530895.1 Nostoc sp. DedQUE08 | reverse complement strand
CTGGATAATTTCAGTTATTTACTACTTGCTTATGTCGGAAAGTGACAGAAGAGGGGTAATTAACAGCTAAGTAATCTTAGTAAAGTTCCATATTCTTTATAAATAGTCAAAAAATACTTCGGGTACTAATCTGAATTCTCCAGATTTCAAGCGAGAGATATCTATCCATAATGCTCTATGTTTATGATGTGGCGATTCTGAAAAAATTAAACTTTCCAGTTGATAAAATTTGGAATCAACAAAGTCACATTGATAAAGCTGAATAATTTCATGACCTTGCCTACCATTAAATGTAAACAGGTTCTCTATACAACCTAAATATTTAATATTCGTTAATTCTGCCTGAATTTCCTCTTGAAATTCCCGTTTTAAGGCGGCGTGGCTGGTTTCACCAAAATCCACACCACCGCCTAAAGCACGATAAAATGTTTCTTGTTTTACGGGATCGTAGCCTTCAGAAACAAAAATGCGTTCGCCCTTGGCGTTGGCGGAGCCATCGCCATTCCGAATTAACCCCAAGGCTATTACCCGAATTTCACCTGCTTTATTCATTTTGGTAACTAATTATCATAAATAGACTGAGGACGACTTTCGCTATCCTCAATAGGCCAATCTGGATTTTCACCACCGATGTACAATTCTTCAATGGTGACATATTCCTGACTTAGCTGGGTGAGAGCGTTGATTAAAATATCCAATGCGATCGCATCACTGGTTCCTAAGTCAAACCAACAACGCCCCCACTGACCCTCATATTCAAACTCACCCATGTTGTGCATCAGTGCTAGCAAGCTTTTGTCATACCCTTGTGCATCATAATTCATGTAGCTGATATCGAGTCCAGTATCCTGCACTTGGAGATTTTCTGCATTAAATGCACCCAATTTACCTAAATAAAACCAGGAATTGAAGACTTCTTCTACATACTGCTTTTCACGCGCAGAAGGATTTGTGCTGAATTTCAGCCAAATCCACATATCAAAAGGATTAATTTCGCGGAACTGAATCTCCATTTTGGTCTAATATCTCAAGTACTCTTCTGCGAATAAGCATATCAAAGTAGGGAATGGGGCATGGGACATAGGGAATAGAGAATAAAACTTAATCGCCAATGCCCAATGCCCAATGCCCAATGCCCAATTATCCAGGATTCTTAAGGCTAACAGCACTATTGCGTTCGCGCTCAATTTGTTTGACTAAATCGCCTGGGAGTTGGGATTTTTTAGTCAATGCTTTGTCAAAATTAGCGATCGCTTCCTGGATCATCTGCTGACTTTTTTCTCTTTGCCCCAGTCGCTTCAGTATTTGGGCTTTAAGATAATAAATTTCTGGATTATCAGATGTCGTTTTGATCGCCCGGTTGACATACTCTAGCGCCTGTGGATACCGTTTTAAATCCCGGTAAGCAAGAGCAATACCCCGATCCACTAAATACTCAGGAGCAGCATTTTTTTCTAAGCGTCCAATTGCCTGATCTGGACTAGCAAAAGGCAAATTAACCGCCAATAATAAATCCATATAACCCTTGATTAAATTCAGTTCTGGATCGTTGGCAGAAATTGCTTCGGCTTTGTCTAAATATTCATAAACTTGCCGCAGCCGACTAAAAGCTTGGGGTACACCATTGACAGTACCTTCACGGGTGATAACTACTGCACCTTCTAAAAAATGACCAACAGCAGTGTATAAATTACCACGCAATGGATCGCTAGCAATCAGTTTTTTTCCAGTTTCTAGAGTTTTCTGACTATAGGTGTCAAGTTTAGCCCAATCCTTATTTCCGTATGCTAAAGATGCGCTCATGGCATAAGCTAGAGGTTCATTTGGCTCTTTGGATAGTGCTTGTTCTAGATAACGCTGTGCTGCTGGATAATTGCCCTGTTGGAAAATCGCTTTAAAAGCGGCTTCTGTTTGGTCGCCAATTTGATGAGGTTCGCTATTGCGAAAGGGATCGCCAGCCAGAGAGGGATTTACCCAGACATTAAGTGCGAAAGCAGCTGCAAAAGCAGTCTGAGCAAAGGTAATGAGTTGAGCAGACACTACTAATTGAGGCAAAGAAAACCTTTTAGTCATTTTAACCCTCAGAATAATTGCGGTTGAAATAGTTGTATGTGTTACTTAGAATGCAAAAATGGTTAATTTCAACTTGCCTTTGCTTCAACCAAAATTTTCTTATATATTGGTAATCTTTCCATGTTTGCAGGCTTGCTCTAGCCATTATTTCAGGCTTAGTCTGCCACAATGGAGAAAAAGTGGATAATTCTTGCTGCTAAATTAAGGTGTTAATCCAGGTAATACGCTGTAAATTTTTTTCTAGAATTTTCCAGACACTTTCAGTGTAGCTAATTAGTAATTTGCTGACTTTTTGGTAATCTTAACAAATGCTTTATCTCCGAAATGTAAATTATCATCCCACAGCGTGCCCAACAGCGATTCTCAAATCGATCAATTTAGAATTAGCACCCCAGCAGCTAGGTTTGATTATTGGCCCGAGTGGTTCCGGTAAAAGTACCTTACTAGAAATTTTGTCTGGACTAGCCGAACCCACTACTGGCGCTCTCTTCTGGCGGGAACAAGAACTTATAGCCGAACAGTTACAACAATTAGCCGGGTTAGTATTTCAGTTTCCAGAGCGGCACTTTTGCGGTGGTTCGATTTTAGAAGAATTGCGTTTAGGACATCCTGAGTTAGGGTCAGAAAGAGTCAGACAGGCGCTGAGTGAAGTGGGATTAGAGCATTTATCGCTTTCTGCTGCCCCTTATGCTTTGAGTGGTGGTCAGCAACGACGTTTAGCTTTGGCAGTCCAATTAATTCGCCAGCCAAATTTACTGTTATTAGATGAACCCACAGCTGGTTTAGATTGGTCAATGCGTCGGCAATTGATAAATTTATTAGCGAAACTGAAACAAGATTGGACGTTGTTAATTGTGACACACGATGCTGGGGATCTGTTAGCGATCGCAGACCGTTGCTGGACACTCAACCACGGCGAACTAGAATCAGTAGACCCAAAGTCACTAGAATCCAAAGTTAAAGAACCTCTACCAACGGTGTGAGAAAAAAGCAGGGGGAAAAGGGGACAAGGGGACAAGGGGACAAGGAGACAAGGGGACAAAGAGAAAAACTATGTCCCATGTCTCATACCAAATGACAAATGACAAATGACAAATGACAAACCTATTGCCTGAGATGGCAGAAATCTGGCAGAAAACTCTCAATTGGCAACCAACTCTTCAACAACAAGCGCAATTTCAAAAGCTTTATGAGTTAATTCTAGAAGGTAATCGCCAACAAAATTTAACTCGGATCGTTGAACCTCAAGAGTTTTGGGAAAAACATCTCTGGGATTCTCTGCGAGGAATTGCACCTCTGTTATCAGCAAATTTCTCTCCTGCTTCCCCTACGATCGTCGATATTGGTACAGGTGCAGGTTTTCCAGGTATTCCAGTGACAATTACTGTACCTAATTGCCCAATTACTCTTCTCGATTCCACTCGGAAAAAAATTACTTTTCTCGACAATATATTAACTGAACTTGCCCTTACCAATGCCAAAACTCTTGTTGGTAGGGCTGAAGAAATCGGTCAGCACCGCCAACATCGACTAGCTTATGATATTGCATTGATCCGTGCTGTAGGGGCAGCCTCTGTCTGTGCAGAATATACCCTACCACTGCTAAAACAGGGAGGTTTAGCCATAATTTATCGCGGTAATTGGACAGAGGATGAAACAGCTGCTTTAAAGAATGCTGTGAAGCAGTTGGGTGGTGTAATTGAATCAATCGAACAATTTACAACACCGTTAAGCCACAGCATCCGCCACTGTGTGTATTTGCGTAAGGTAGCTACCACTCCAGCTAATTTTCCTCGTGCTGTAGGTGTACCTACTCAAAAACCTCTTTGAGTAAGAGTGCGAGAAAAAGAGCCTAATTCCCAAAAATATACCAAGTGCCATTACTCGGTCGCCAAACTGCGAAGTCATTCCTAATAGAGAAATCATAATTGCCAGGGGCAGGAATATCACCACCAACGCCCCATTGTCTAGTAATTGCTAGACCTGTAGAACTGTTAATTACATACCAAGTACCATCACTTGGTCGCCAGACTGCAAAATCAGTTTTACCATCATTATCGTATTTGCCAGGGGCGGGAACATCACCACCGACGCCCCATTGTCTAGTAATTGCTGCACCTGTAGAACTGTTAATCACATACCAAGTGCCATTACTCGGTCGCCAGACTGCATAATCAGTTTTGCGATCGCTATCATAATCGCCGGGAACAGGAATATCGCCACCAACGCCCCATTGTCTAGTAACTGCTACACCTGTAGAACTGTTAATTACATACCAAGTACCATTACTCGGTCGCCAGACTGCAAAATCAGTTTTACCATCATTATCGTATCTCCCAGGTGCAGGAACATCACCACCAACGCCCCATTGTCTAGTAACTGCTACACCTGTAGAACTGTTAATCACATACCAAGTGCCATTACTCGGTCGCCAGACTGCATAATCAGTTTTGCGATCGCTATCATAATCGCCGGGAACAGGAATATCGCCACCAACGCCCCATTGTCTAGTAACTGCTACACCTGTAGAACTATTAATGACATACCAAGTGCCATTACTCGGTCGCCAGACTGCATAATCAGTTCTACCATCATTATCATAATCGCCAGGAACGGGAATATCGCCACCTACACCCCATTGTCTAGTAACTTCAGCTTGTGCTTTAAAATTTACAATTCCAAGAAGCAATGGAACAGTTAAAGCAACCGTTAATAATTTGCAACCAATCTTCATGAGAACATCCTCCTTATAATCAAATTTAAATTCGACATTTAAAGAAAGGTTCTAAATTTCATGTATTGTGATGATTAAATCCGAAATTGCAATTCTTATATAATTTTTTCAACATAAATATAGCACTATACAGGTAAGATTAATTACAAGATTTGTTGAGATATATTCTTATTTTTAACGTAAAATCAAGCTATATTAAATCTCAAAAAATAAAAAAAATACCTGCAATAATTGAAGAAAACTAATTATTAAAGAAAATCATTTTCAAAAGATGAATAATGATTAGATGATCGCATCAAAAAACTGGCAACAGAAAGAATATTCTGTCGCCAATTTTTAAGCGTCTGTGACTCTAAATTGTTGTCTGGTTTCAGGCAAATTTACTTGCTGCCGCAAACCGCTTGTTAATCTCATCCCAATTAACCACGTTCCACCAAGCATCTAAGTAATCAGCGCGGCGATTTTGGTAATTGAGATAATATGCATGTTCCCATACATCGTTACCCAGGATGGGATATTTACCTGCACTTAAGGGAGTATCTTGGTTAGCTGTAGTTGTTACTTCCAACTTGCCACCTTTGTTACGCACTAGCCAAACCCAACCACTACCAAAACGGCCAGCACCAGCTTCATTAAACTGTTTTTTGAAAGCTGCAAAAGAACCAAAATTTTGATTAATTGCGGAGGCGATATTTCCTGTTGGTTCTCCCCCACCTTTTGGCTTCATAATTTGCCAGAACATTGAGTGGTTGACATGACCGCCGCCATTATTACGTACTGTTTTGCGAACATCTTGTGGTACACTGTCAAGTTTTTGCAACAGTTCTTCAACAGTTTTACCTTTGAGTTCTGGATGTTTTTCTAAAGCTGCATTCAGGTTTTTCACATAAGTTGCGTGATGTTTATCGTGGTGAAATTGCATCGTTTTGGCATCGATGTGCGGTTCCAGTGCTTCGTAGGCGTAAGGTAAAGGTGGTAGTTGGATAGTACCTGGTTTATTTGGTGTTGTATTTGCTATTGTGTTTGGTGTTGTTTCAGGAATTGCAGTGTTTCTCTCAGGAGATTTCTCTGCCAATGCACAAGCATCTAATGCAAAAGCACCGGCACCTGATGTCAGTAAAAACAAGAAATGGCGTCGATTAATAGTCATATAAGTTTTTGCAGCTAATCCATGAAGTCTCTATTGCAGTTTTTATTTTCTTAGATTCTGGCTACAAAAAATTGTTAATTGTGATTATTTATGGCAGTTTAAGAAACTATTTACAAGACTTGTAATATTAAGTACTAACATTCAAAACGTTATGTATTTTTACTTAAACTATCTTTTTGCAACTAATCATAGGTTCGCACCCAACCACCAAAAAACAAACTCTATCGTCACAAGAGACGCTACGGGGTGTTAAGGGAATTGTGGGGTATTGGGTAGTTAATCGAGGTCGTCAGGCATTTCACCCACATTATACTTTCTTCTTATTTTTTTCCTCGCTTAAAATCAAATATAGGCTGATCAAGTCCTGGGGGTAAGTGTAAATGAAACATATACTTATCTATGTTAGTAGGATCGGACGGGTCAACAGTACGCTTAGTCCCGTATCCCCATACACGTTTTATGTATTTACCGAAGAATGCTCGCGATCCTTCCCGTCCGGTTCCGATATTCCTTTTCTCATTATCAAATTCATTGAGCGTTGCTCCTTTCGTGAGCAGGGTGACAATTATATATATTTGACTATTTTCTTTAGCAATAGGTTTAATTTCCTCCTTAGATTTAGGAGCAACATCGGCGTATTTATCAACGTTTTTAGTTGTCATTTTATTAATTCTTAGTTGTTTGGTGTTTTGTATTTTTGGTTAAATGTCGGGAAATACCTGTTTATCAATAACGTGCTGAAAAAATTTGTTCAACAGTTAGATTTAAATCTGGAAATGTTGGAGATTTTATACGGTCGTCTCCTCTAAACTGTTTACCACGATATTCACCCTCATCACTTAAAGAGTAAATTGTGATTGTTGGTTGTTTGGGGTCGCCTATCAATTCCTTGCTACCCAAAGCCGCATAATCCACAATCCAATATTCTTGAATACCCATTTCTTCATAGTCAGCAAACTTTTTATGATAATCATCTCTCCAGTTAGTACTGACCACTTCAATCACTAATGGAATTGAAGCTGGTTTACTAAGGATAGATTGTTTCTCCCATAATGGTTCATTACCCAAGTTAGAAAAATTCATTAATAAAACATCAGGATAGTACCCTGACATTTTATTTTCTGGCTTCACTGTTGCGGTTTTAGGTATACCGTAATTAAGTTTAAGACGAAAACACTCATACCCTAACATCATTGTTAAAAATGCTACTATTTGCTCGTGTTTGCCTGATGGTGGCGGCATTTGAATAATATCTCCATCGTGTAATTCATAACGAATGTTTTCCGGTTGTGTTTCTAAAAACTCTAAATATTCATCAAATGTAAATAGTTTTTGTAGTGATTGAATCATTATTTCATCCTGATTATGGATATAAACACTTCACACTGCTGTAACCTGAAAATTAACAGTTAACGGGGTGTAGCGGTCAAAGGTGAAAGTAAATCGGCATGGGCCAGCCAAGGTTCTTACTCAGCAAGAGATACAGCAAATTTTCGCTATCGGGTTAACAAATGACCGCGATCGCACGACGCAGGGGCAAAGTCAGAGTTATGGTCAAAAATTGGATTAACGGCGGTGTGATGATGATTCTGGATGCGATCGCTAACCTATCCCTCGCCACGAATTACAGCGATTGCCCCTACACTCCGTCACAGCGATCGCGCACAAAACAATTATATTTTACACTCCGAAGCGCTTATAGTATTCTGTCCCCAGTTTTGGGATCAAATACAAACAAGTGATTTAAATCAAGTTGTAGAGAAAGGCGATCGCCTGGACGAAGACGCACATCAGAGCCTACTTGAATATTCAGCATCACCGCCGAACCGGGTAAACCAGCACGAATCAAAGTTTCTCTTCCCAAAGGTTCCACAACTTTAACTTCAACCGATAATAATCCTGAGTTTTGAGTACTGTGTTCTGAGTCAGTATCAGTGTTTATTTTTATATGCTCTGGACGAATTCCCAAATCAAAACTGTGTCCTTGACGCGACTGTAATTTTCCTTTCACAACTGCTGGGATTGCTAATAACTGTCCGCTCACATCGAAACCATTATTTTCATAGATCGCAGGCAAAATATTCATTGGCGGACTGCCTAAAAAATTTGCCACCATCTGATTAGCAGGATTTGCATAAATCGTTTGGGGATCGCCAATTTGTTGAATTCGTCCGCGATTTAGCACGACAATTTTATCGGCCAAAGTCATCGCTTCAACTTGATCGTGGGTGACGTAAATAGTTGTAATCCCTAATTCTTGATGTAGTTGTTTCAATTCTGCCCTGGTATCATCGCGCAATTGGGCATCTAAATTAGATAAAGGTTCATCAAGTAAAAAGACTTGGGGTTCACGAGCGATCGCTCTCCCTAATGCTACCCGTTGTTGCTGTCCCCCAGAAAGTTGTTTGGGCTTACGATCCAGCAAATGATCCAGAGAAAGCGATCGCGCCACATTGATCACGCGTTCTTGAATAATTTTTCGGTCAACTTTCCGCATTTGCAAGCCAAAGGCGATGTTTTGGGCCACACTCATGTGAGGATAGAGAGCGTAGTTTTGGAACACCATTGCTACATCCCGTTGTCTGGCTGGGATATTATTCACCAAGCGATCGCCAATATAGAGTTTGCCAGATGTAGCGGTTTCTAAACCGGCGATCGTTCGTAAAATTGTAGACTTACCACAACCCGATGGTCCAACTAAAACCCAAAACTCGCCATCAGGAATTTCAAAGGTAATGTCCTCGATCGCGGTGACGTTATTGAATCTACGTTTAATATCTTCTAGACGAACGTTTGCCATTATCTGATGAAAGTTAATAGTTAGGAGTTAGGAGTTAGGAGTTAGGAATTTTAAGTTTTGAGTTTAGAGTTTTGAGTTTTAAATTAAAAACCTCTTTAACTCATAACTAATAATTTTTAACTCATAACTGCATCCAAGCTGGGTGAGAGAGTAAAGAAGCAAATACTCGTACTCCTCGGAGTTGATTAGAGAGGGGTAAGTGACCTTTAGGCGCACTCAAATCCCAGGTAAACTCGTTAGGGTATCGCGTCCAGTTATTACCTGCTTTCCAGCCAATTTTTGGCCAGAAATTCTCCCAATTTTTACCCAAACTTAACCAAATTTCTCGCTGCACTGAAAAACCAAATTTACCTTCCGAGTGGACTAACCAGAGGTTGTTAATGGTTTGCAAGTCAACAGCCGAGATATTTTCTACCTCAGTAAAGTACAACCATTTTCGTTGTACAGCCGTTGGCCCTGATAGTTCGCACATTTTTTCGATGGTAACGCGATCGGCTGCTTGGAAGTCTTGAGTAGCTAATAGCTGTTGCAAAGAATTGTAGTTAATCCCGCACTCTGATTTTAGAGGTACAATTCCTTCAGGAAAACAGGAGCGCAAAAATTCTTTGGCTTGAGGTGCATCAGAACTGTAAAGGACTTGGTAAGCTTTGCCATCAATCCAAGTCGCTGGGTTCTCACGCCGTTTCAGTAAAAATTCCATCAACACGTCTAATCCCTCATTACCCAACTCAGCTAATTGTGGGATTATCTGCTGTTGGACTTTTTCAGACCCAGCGATTAACGGTTGTCGGAGGGAGTCGATGTCATTTGCAGGGCCTGATAAAATCATTGGGTCTGTCATGCCATTCTTGTGTTAACGGTCAGTGAAAGAGCGGTAAGCTATCGGGCATTCTTTAAAGTGAAGTACTGATAGCGAAAAGTAGTTTACTATTTTTGATCGTACAAAATTGCGATCGCTTCACTGAATCCCACACTTAATCCCCAAATAATGTACAAGGGGAATAGGGGGAAAATCTGTGCCTTATGGCTTGGCGAACAAAAGACATAGCAAAATATACAAGCCTGCCACATAAGGTTTTTTGAATAGCAGCGTATCGATTAGGAGTGTGTGAACGATGTACGAAAAGATTACCCCCCCCGCAACCGGAGCAAAAATTACCTTTAAAAATGGTGAACCAATTGTACCGGACAATCCAATTATCCCCTTTATTCGTGGCGACGGCACAGGTATAGACATCTGGCCTGCTACCCAAAAAGTGTTAGATGCGGCGGTAGCCAAAGCATATAAGGGTCAACGTCAAATTAGCTGGTTCAAAGTTTACGCTGGCGACGAAGCTTGCGATTTATACGGGACTTATCAGTATTTGCCTCAAGACACTTTGACGGCAATTGAAGAATATGGTGTAGCTATTAAAGGGCCTTTGACTACTCCTGTTGGGGGGGGAATTCGTTCTTTAAATGTAGCGCTGCGGCAAATTTTTGACTTATATGCTTGCGTGCGTCCTTGTCGTTACTATGCAGGTACACCCTCACCCCACAAAAACCCTGAAAAGCTGGATGTAATTGTTTATCGGGAGAATACGGAAGATATTTATTTAGGCATTGAGTGGCGACAAGGTAGCGAAATCGGCGATCGCTTAATTAAAATTCTCAATGAAGAACTAATCCCCGCTACCCCAGAACATGGGAAAAAACGCATTCCTCTTGATTCTGGAATTGGCATCAAACCGATCAGCAAAACTGGTTCTCAGCGTCTAGTCAGACGTGCCATCAAACACGCTTTGCTATTGCCCAAACACAAGCAACAAGTGACTCTGGTGCATAAGGGCAACATTATGAAGTACACCGAAGGCGCTTTCCGCGATTGGGGTTATGAACTAGCAACCAGCGAATTTCGCCAAGAAACTGTCACCGAACGAGAATCTTGGATTTTGAGTAACAAGGAGAAAAATCCGAATATTTCCTTGGAAGAAAACGCCCGCGAGATCGATCCTGGGTTTGATAGTCTCACTGAAGAGAAGAAAGCGCAAATTGTCAAGGAAGTTGAAACTGTTCTTAACTCAATTTGGGCAACCCACGGCGATGGCAAATGGAAAGAGAAAGTTTTGGTGAATGACCGGATTGCTGATAGTATTTTTCAACAAATCCAAACCAGACCAGATGAGTATTCGATTTTGGCGACGATGAACTTGAACGGCGATTATTTGTCTGATGCGGCTGCTGCGATTGTTGGGGGATTGGGAATGGGGCCAGGGGCAAATATTGGTGATTCTAGTGCCATATTTGAAGCTACCCACGGTACTGCACCCAAACACGCCGGCTTAGATCGGATTAATCCTGGTTCAGTGATTTTGTCTGGTGTGATGATGCTGGAATTTTTGGGTTGGCAAGAAGCCGCAGACCTAATTAAGAAAGGTTTAAGCGATGCGATCGCAAGTAGTCAAGTGACTTACGATTTAGCCCGGTTGCTGGAACCGCCAGTTGAACCCTTAAAATGTTCTGAATTTGCCGAGGCAATTATTCAACATTTTGGTTAATTCTATTAGGGCTAAGTCGAATTACCCCACCCTAACCCTCCCCTTTACAAGGGGAGGGAACTGGATCTCTTGTTTCCCGCCTTCTAAAACGGAGAGAACTGGATCTCTTGTTTCCCCCCTTTGCAAGGGGGGATTAAGGGGGGTAATTTAACTTGTGCATACAACCCTAGCTTTTTTAAGAGTGGTTAGGGGAGATCGACAAATATTTAATACTCCTCAGACATCCTCTAATAAATCAACCATTTTAAAAAAGCGAAATGGCATTTTATTTGCAAAAAACACCAAAATCAAAAAGCAAACTGGGGTTTGAGTAAGTCAAATGGCATTTTGAGAAAGTCAAAGCTTCGTTTGCTTGCGGAAAACACCAAAATGACTAAGCAAAAGCTTCTTTTGAGAAAGTCAAAGCTTCTTTTGCTTGCGGAAAACACCAAAATGAGTAAGCAAAAGCTTCTTTTACTTGCGGAAAACACCAAAATGAGTAAGTAAAAGCTTGTTTTGAGAAAGCAAAAGCTTCTTTTACTTGCGGAAAACACCAAAATGAGTAAGCAAACTGGGGTTTGAGTAAGTCAAAGCTTATTTTGAGAAAGTAATTGCGGATTTTACTTATTGAATTTAGTCCAAATATGAAGTTTAGATAAAATTATTGAAAAAATTGCTGATAAATTTTGATCCGTCAGATTTTAAAGTAGTCAAAAACAAAGTCCCCGGCTTTTCTAAAAAGTCGGAGATTTTTTTGGGGCAATCCCTTATAAAGTTTCCCTTATTCGGATTTAGAGTTATCGAGAACTCGGCGTAAGTTCTCCATTAATTCGGATTTAACCCAATCGGTACTTGCTTTACCTGTGATTTTGCTAATTTATCAGGTGCGATCGCTCCATTCTCTGTAATGATGGCTGTAATCAACTCAGCTGGAGTCACATCAAAAGCTGGGTTGTAAAAATCTACACCCGCAGGTGTGAGAATGGTATCGCCAACTTGATAGATTTCTGTTGGTTCGCGTTCTTCAATGGGAATTTGGCTGCCATCAGCTAATTCAAAATCAACGGTGGAAAGGGGTGCAGCTACAAAGAAGGGGATATTATGTGCTTTAGCTGCGATCGCTACACTGTATGTACCAATTTTATTAGCAGTGTCACCATTAGCAGCAATGCGATCGGCACCCACAACTACAGCATGAATCAAACCTTGTTTCATGCAATGGGCTGCCATATTATCAGTAATTAATGTAACTGGAATACCTTCTTGCACGCATTCCCAAGTGGTGAGTTTTGCGCCTTGCAAACGAGGACGGGTTTCGTCGGCAAATAAACGTTCTAAACGTCCTTCCCTCCAAGCAGAACGTACAACACCCAAAGCTGTGCCATATCCGGCTGTAGCTAATGCCCCAGCATTGCAGTGAGTAAGCAACCTTAGCTTTTCTGGAGTATTGGGCAAGACTGCCAAACCATTGTCGCCGATCGCCTGACAGGTTTGTAAATCTTCAGCGTTGATTGCTTGGGCTGTTTGGAAAAGGGTTTGCTTGATTTCTTCTACAGTTCCCAGCGTTTCGTAGGCGGCTTTCAGCATCCGGCTAATTGCCCAAAATAAATTTACCGCCGTCGGACGAGTAGAACGCAACAACTGGGCTACTTTATCTAAGTGTTGCAAAAATTCGGTGCGATCGCTTGTTTTAATTTCCCTTGCACCAAGATACATTCCATAAGCCGCAGCTACACCAATTGCAGGCGCACCTCGCACAATCATAGTTTTAATCGCCCGCGCCATATCTTCACTGCGGTGAATTTCTACAAATGTATATTCATTGGGTAAGCGAGTTTGGTCAATTAGTGACACTGAGTCGTTGTGCCAAATAACGGGATAAACCTGGTTTGTCGAAGGTGTCATAGAAAAAGGTCGTTAGTAAAGGGTCAATATTTTTTACTTTAATGCACCCTGATGATTTCATTCTTAAACTGATTAAACGTTCTGAGTATTGGATTTAAAAGCTTTGAAAATTTTAGAGTCAGATGCTCTGATGAAATTGGTATTTTATTTATTAGTTTGGTATATAGCGTTTCCCGACCTGCTGAGGTACTGAGTAAATCACTAATAAAATTAGGTAAGCCTCTGCGTACCTTTGCGTTTGACTCTGCGCTCCTCTGCGTTTAAAAACATTATTTCTCTACCTCACGTAACTAGGAATTGCGATAGTCAAATCCTGAAGAATCAAAAAAATAGAGCAGTTGCACTGTAATACAACTGCTCTAAAAATTACTGAGATAGATATTTACTCTACCTATCTACAGACCCCATAATTACGTCAACACTACCGAGAATCACCACAATATCTGCAACCTTCATCCCGCGTAGTAAATGTGGCACAATCTGGAGATTGTTAAAATCTGCGGCGCGAATCTTCCATCGTGCAGGGAAGACATTATCATCGCCAACCAAATAAATTCCCAATTCACCTTTACCACTTTCTACACGGGCGTAGATTTCACCCTTGGGCATCTTGAAAGTGGGGGAAACTTTTTTACCGATGAATTGGTAATCAAATGCGTCCCACTCGGATTTTTTACCTGCGGCTAAACGCTTGGCTTCCAGATTTTCGTAAGGGCCGCCAGGAAGTCCTTTAATTGCTTGGCGAATAATCTTCACAGATTCGCGCATTTCCCGCATCCGCACTACATAACGGGCAAAGCAATCACCGGCGGTTTCCCACTGCACATCCCAGTCGAAATCGTCGTAGCATTCGTAATGGTCAACTTTTCGTAAATCCCATTGCACGCCAGAAGCGCGTAACATTGGCCCAGAAAGTCCCCAGTTAATTGCTTCTTCTCGCGTGATAGTCCCGATACCCTCAACACGTCGCCGGAAGATGGGGTTATCGGTTACTAAACGTTCGTACTCATCAACTTTAGGTAATAAGTAGTCGCAAAATTCCAGACATTTATCTACCCAACCGTAAGGTAAATCAGCCGCCACTCCACCAACACGGAAGTAGTTGTTATTTACCATTCGATAACCTGTGGCAGCTTCCCACAAATCATAAATCATCTCCCGTTCGCGGAATTGATAAAAGAAGGGAGTTTGAGCGCCTACGTCAGCGAGGAAGGGGCCAAACCACAGCAAATGGTTAGCGATACGGTTCAACTCCAGCATAATGACGCGGATGTAGCTAGCGCGTTTGGGAACAGCGACACCTGCAAGTTTTTCTGGGGCGTTAACAGTGACGGCTTCGTTGAACATTCCCGCCGCGTAGTCCCACCGACTAACGTAGGGGACGTACATTACATTAGTGCGGTTCTCGGCAATTTTTTCCATTCCTCGGTGCAAATAGCCGATGACTGGTTCACAGTCAACAACATCCTCGCCATCCAGAGTCATGATTAGCCGCAGAACCCCGTGCATTGAGGGGTGGTGTGGCCCCATGTTTAGCACCATTGGTTCAGTGCGGGTTTCTAGTCTGGTCATAGATTTTGTGTTCTCCGTTCGTGAAAATATTGAATTCAACCGCCTAGATGCCAACCACAGCCGATTTATCTAGTCTGCCAAAATGAGGTTTGTAGGGGCAATCTATATAAATTTGACTCTACAGGGTTATGTTGGAGAGAGGATAGCAGCGAAGGTGTTGTAATTGATGTTTCATTTCGTTGCACCTCTTCAATTATTATAGGGAAGCTTGATATGCAAGGGATTGAGGCACAGGTTTTTTTTCATGTAATCTCTTTTTGCATTTAAAATCCTGATGTTGTTAAATCCTGTTCAACCTTGTATAAGTTCGTGTCTAAGCAGAATGGTACATATACAGCCGATGGCTATTTATATTTATACACAGAATCACTTGCAGTACTGAGGATGTGATTAAAGTATTATCAGTAAAATTTATAGTTTAAAAAAGCTTAAATTATTTAGGGGTTGTTAGATGCACGATAAAAACCATAAAAGTATACATGAAGAAGTACACTCAACAATAACTTGGCTAAATGAAAGAATAAATGCTCTTAATGAGCGTTTACAGGAAAGTATTTTGGAAGGAACCACTGAAGATTTAGTAGATGCTGATGATAATGTAGCGAGGAAGGAGATAATCGGAAAAAATTTAATAAAGTATATTGAAATCAAAAATGAAATTGAATTTTGTAATGAATTGAAGAAGCAACTGTTAAAGGATGAGGAAGACTTCATCAAGGCTCAAGGGAAACCTGTTGTCTTTAGTGAGCCACTTTTAAACTCGGATTTAAATAGTATTCCTGACTCAAGACTTTGGGAGGATTAAGTAAGATTTTGCGTAGTGTCAGGGCAGAAGGGGGTGCTTTTCACACTATCAGCCCTGTTACATTATAACAGCCCTAAATCCTGAATATCCCTACTTTATTTTCTCTGTGTTCTCTGCGCCTCTGTGGTTCGTTAAAAAATCGAATTCTTACAAATCAGATAATTAAATTTCTAACAGCAAGATTAAGAAATTAGTCAATCCCATTTATTTATCAAAAATAAAATTAAAGATGAAATCAGATTTACAAACACCGCTAGATTTAGAAGAACTGGCTTTTTCTCATATTTCCGTTTTGGGACGGGAGGTAATTGAGGGTTTGGCGGTGCGTCCAGGTGAACATTATTTAGATGTGACTGTAGGCGGTGGTGGTCACAGTCGCCTAATCTTAGAAGCTGCGCCAAATGTGCGGGTAACGGCAATTGACCAAGATGAGGATGCTTTAGCAGCAGCGAGGAAAGAATTAGCAGAGTTTGGCGATCGCATACAATTTATTCATCGCAATTTTGCTGACTACGAATTTCCCCCCAACACTTTCGATGGTATTTTAGCTGATTTGGGGGTAAGTTCTTACCATTTAGATCGAGCAGAAAGGGGTTTCAGCTTCCGCCAAGCTGCAAATTTGGATATGCGAATGGATCGGGGGCGATCGCTAACTGCTGCCAATGTAATTAATAATTGGGATGAAGCGGAATTAGCTGATATTTTCTTTAAGTACGGTGAGGAAAGATTATCGCGGCGCATTGCGAGACGCATTGTCGAACGCCGACCGTTGCACACGACTACAGAATTAGCTGAGGCGATCGCTTCTTCAGTTCCCCCCAAATACCGTTATGGGAGAATTCACCCTGCTACCCGTGTTTTTCAAGCTCTGCGAATTGTCGTCAACGATGAGTTAAAATCCCTAGAAACCTTTTTAGATAAAGCCCCAAATGCCCTTGTCCCTGGCGGTAGAATTGCGATTATCAGTTTCCACAGTTTAGAAGACCGTCCGGTAAAGCATGGTTTGAGAAATTCACCTTTGTTAAAAGTCTTGACAAAAAAGCCAATTATTGCACAAGAAGAGGAAATTAGTCAGAATCCGCGATCGCGATCGGCCAAACTGAGAATAGCCCAAAAGCTGCTGTGACTACAACGCAGCGTTAAAATACTCCATCTCAACGATCTGCTAATGTAGCGTTGTTGAAGAGTTAAAAAATAATAAATGGAAATTAGTAATCTGTTTGCAGCAGGTGGCGTGGTCATGTGGCCTCTGCTGGCATTCTCTTTGTTAGGGGTAGCGCTGATTATCGAACGTATCATTTTTTGGGTAAAGATAAATAATCGGCAAAACAAGGTGGTGCGAGAGGTGCTACACCTTTATCGCCTTGATAATGTCGTTAGTGCTTTAGATAAATTGCACAAAAATACTGATTTACCCCTGGCTCGAATTTTTTTAGCAGCTTTAGAATTAGAAGAGCCGACACCAGACGAATTTCGTTTGGCATTAGAAAGTGAAGCACAAGCCGAAATCCCTTTACTCAAGCGCTCCCAAAATATTTTTGAGACAATTATTGGTCTTGCGCCTTTGTTAGGACTTCTCGGCACTGTATTGGGATTAATTAACTCTTTTGCTTCTCTGAATATCGGAGATGTGGGAGGTAGTAAAACAACAGGTGTGACAGCTGGAATTAGTGAAGCTTTAGTATCTACAGCATCAGGGTTGGTAGTGGCAATCTTTACACTATTATTTGCCAATACCTTCCGAGGACTCTACCAGCGCCAGATTGCTTGGATTCAAGAATATGGCGGACAGTTAGAATTACTCTACCGTCGTCGCTACGAAAGAGGAGATAAATCATATCCGCCAAATAAATGAAGCAAAACTGGGTAATTGTAAATTAGCAATCAGTAATTGGGATTAATTCACTATTTGTTACTGAATTTTGCTCTAAAAGTTTTGACTCTAATAGTATTCTAAAATGACGAATAGCTTTGTTCGCTACAGTTATTGAGGAAATATTCCATGACTATTTGGGTAAATGAGCAAATCGATCCGTCTGGGATGATTCATGCCTGTATTGCCACTCGTAATGAATCTCAAGCCAAAGATTGCCATGATTCATTTCAGAATAATTTGACTGAGAGGCAAAAGGCAGCAGGTTGGGTGGCACGATTGCGGACAGTCGATTCTTGGGATGAAGTGCCGGTGAATTCTTTAAAACTCAATTAATTGAGTGTTATAGAAATTAGGCTGCATAGCTGAAGTATTTTCTGGCAGACATAATTACTTTTGTTATTTTCTGCTTACTTCAACCTGCTTTGCTTTTTTGGGATTTCGAGCGAACATATTTCATCTACGTAGGCGTAGCCCGCACTTCGGCAAGCTCAGTGACCACCATAGGCATCGCTTGTCTAACACACGCTGCATCTCTGCTAATACCTACAGCGATCGCAGCAAATTCCATGAGAACAGGTTAATAAAGAATAAAATTCAGATTAAATTTCTCAAATTATTATTAACTGCTTCCAAAAAAAGTAACATATTATAGAAAAGTGATGATTTTTCTTAACTTTTAAGAGGTATCATCTATACCGTAGATTAAATTAAAAAATTTGTATAAGCCGAATCAATTTAGTGAACTATCCCAAAGTTTACACTTCGGAGCAAGTCTGTCCCATTAATTTAGTTGGCGAAACAGGACAAGCGGTTCAAATTTCAATTCATGCTCCCAGCCAATATATCTGTGCCAACTGCGAACGGATATTACCAGATTGGAAACGGCAGCCATTTTTACGAGTAGTGATTGTATTACAACAGTCGCGTTATCAATTAGTCGAAAAGACAGCAGAAGTAGAGTCAGAGAAAGAACGCTTACGAGAAAAGTTTATGAGATTTGGCTGCGATTTAGCATTTAATCTGCGCGATCGCGGCTATTTAACTGACCTGATTGACCCTCGTACAGGCTATCCTTTACTTTCCCATCCCGGAGCAATTCCTCACGACGACACAGCAGTTGTCAAAGCTTTGCTCAACTATCCAGTGATTAAAAATCAATGCCGTGTGTTAGTTCATCCCGATTGGGGTGCAGCAGTTTATCCTAGCATTTTGATATCAGAAGCTCCCCCAATTTTGATCGAATGGGTTACAAAAGGCGTAGCATCCATGCATGGGTGGAAAGAAATTAATTATTAGTCATTGGTCATTTATCATTTGTCATTTGTCATTTGTCATTGGTCATTGGGTATGTAAAGACCTATATCGAATAAACTTTTAGCCTGTAGCGAAGAGAATGGTACTTTAACAGCATCTGCGGGAATTATATAACTATAACTATCGGGAAAAATCCTGTTCCCAACTTTCTGTATATAAGTAGATGGGTGAGGAAATTTATAACTATGGCTGTTGCGATCGCAAAGCGTCTCTCGTTAGGACTGCGCGAAGTGTTTGCGTAGCGTCTTGTAGAGATGCAATCGCAAGGGTTTCAACCTTTTTCTCTCTCGTTAGATAGTTAGATTTATTTGTGCTTACCTACCTTAGAAACCAAGTTGATTCTGAGCAAACTGAAATACTTGTTTTCTAGTTATGCTCAACCACAATTCCTATAAATACAAAATTTCCCATAGCTAATATATGAAAATGTTAATTCAACACCGCCATTATGACAATGAAATTAGTGGAGTTTTAACTTATATTTATTCTATTATTCCTGAGTTGGAAGCCAGATTAATTGAAGTTAAAACTATTTCGACCAGACAAGATAATATCACTAAATGGTTTAGTTATATTGCTTGGGCAGATATAGTACACATGAATTCTAACGATTTATTGTTTACTTTGTTATGTAAAACTTTGCAAAAAAAGATAATTATTAAATACCATTATTCTCTTTATCAATCTACTCATACTAGTTATGAGCAGATGAACTTGACACAACGTTTAAAAGCTGAATTTAAACACACATTGCCAAAAGCTAATTATCCATTAAAGTGGAAATTACACACTTTTATCAAATGGGCACGCCTAAGCACCCGACTTTCTACTGCTTTCTTAGCCGATTATCATACAGCTTGTAGTAACTTTTTAGGAGAATCTTCTGCTTTTCCTTGGTCAGTTGATACTTTATATAATCCGATTGAAATCAAGTCGGAAACCCAGCTTAAAACTTTAGAAAATTTATCTCAACCATATAATTTTATTTTTGTCGGTAGATTAGCTACAGACAAAGGTGTAGATATTTTATTAAAAGCAGTGCAGATTTTACAAGATGAAAATAAAGAATTTAAAATTACTATTATTGGCGATGGCGAACAATCTCAGCAATTAAAACAGCTAACGTCTGATTTAGGGATTGCCAACAAAGTTAATTTTTTAGGTAAAGTTCCTCAAAAAGAAGTGCTTCTAAAAGTTCAAGATGCTTTGGCTTTAATTGCTCCATCTCGTTGGCAAGATCCGGCACCTTACGTAGTGCAAGAAGCCTCTAGCGTTCAAACCTGCTCGATTGTCTCAAAAATGGGAGGATTGTCAGAAGTAGGAGGGCCGCACAGCCTATTTTTTGAAAATGAAGATGCAGAAGAATTAGCCAAATGTATGCGATATTGCCTAGATAATCCAGATGAAGCAATTAATCGGGGTTTTCAGTCCAGCCAATACGTTGCACAAAAGTTTTCAGCAGCGCGTGCTGTTAATAGACTACTGGAAATTTGTAGCCAACTTACTCCTAAAGCATTGGTAACAAAATCTGATACATAATTGCCATTACAGGGTTGCTGTCCTGCAACAGGCTGATTGGAAGCTCTACCAATAGTACATAAGCCCTTCCTTATGGGCCAGAAAACACAGCTTGTTCTACATCATCCCGACTAAGAGAATACTTGAATGAGCGTTGGATATCTTGTCCATTTTCCCCAGATTGAAGATATCGCACTACAATCTGCTCGACATCGAGCCATAATTCAGCTTGCCAATTAGGTCGCTGTACACGCCAGCAATGCCTTTGTGTTTCATCTTGTTGACAGCCTTGGTCTTTTAGCCACTGCTCAATTTGTGGTAGGGGATGATTATATAAAGGAGTATCAGAGGGAAGAAGAGCCATAGGAATTTTTGATTTTGGATTAGGGAATTGTTTAATTTTTAATTATCGGATGGGCAATTAGTTGCGATATATAGCTAATTTGCTGTTGTACAGATGTATTTGGTTGCAGCAAATGGGAATGGATCGCAGCCTCGCCACGAGTTAAGCCAATGGCAACTGCTAATAACAGACAACCTACAAATGTTAACACCAGCATAAATAAAGCAAATATTTCGCCAGATGATAAGGGGCGATCGCTCGCATCGAGGTAAGCTGATTTTGACCAGTCATGAGAATGCGAGACGGGATGATTCAAATCAGGGGGTGGTTGAATCACTCCAAAGCGGGAATAGCCAATTTTCAAATCGTAGCTTAATCGGCGTTCTGGATGGCTCAGGGTCGCGTAAGCTTCGTTGATTTGCTGAAATTTGGGAGTGGCGATCGCAGTCGGCAAGTCTGTAGTATCAGGATGATAGCGTTTGCTCAGTTGCCGATAAGCACGACGAATGTCAATTACCGATGCCCAGGGATGCAGTCCTAGCAGAGAGTAATAAGTTGGTTCGCTGCTTTGTGGCATTGCCCCGTTTTGATTCACATCTGTTTGAGTCACTTTGCTCAAAGATATTTTTTATATTTTAAATCCTTTGTGAATTTCAGAAGACGAATTTAGGGACTTGTATCCTTTTTGTCTTCGTCACTTTCAGCTTTTTTTGCAAAAATTAAAGCACGAGGACAGCAAAATTGGGCTAACAGCGATTCTCTATGAGTCGATTTCGTATTTCTACTCAAGCAGCACAAGATATTGAGGATATCTGGAAATATCTTGCTCCAAATAACTATTTTTCAAGATGACGAAGACTAATTACAAATTAGTCATTGTTCTGGTTAATAGCTTTATTAAGATTGATATCTTATCGCTAACGGATTAAATCAGCACGGGGTTTAAAGGTTTCAATTTGCCGTAACTTTTCGTAAAGCTCCCGTTCTTCTTGACTAATATTTTTCGGTGTAACTATTTGAATTTCTACTAATTGATCGCCACGTTTTCCGTCATCATTAGGATAACCTTTATTACCTAGTCGAAATTTTTGACCAGACCTAACTCCAGGAGGGGTAGTCATTTTCACAGGGCCATCAAGAGTAGGTGCTTCTACCTGTCCTCCTAAAACTGCCTCGCTGGGAGTAACGGGTACTTGGCAGACAATATTTAAACCTTCTAGCTTAAATAATGGATGAGGTTCAACGGTAATTTTTAAGTATAGATCGCCACCACCAACGCCTTGGTTCCGCAAACGGATGGTTTGACCTGTTACCATACCTGGAGGCATATTAACTTCTAGCGATCGCCCATCTTCCAAACGAATGCGTTCATTACCACCTTGATAAGCTTTTTCTAGTGGAAGCGTTAATCTGGCTTCTATATCTCGGCGGGTGGTGCGAGGTGGGGGATTAACTGTGTAGGCAACTTTTGTTCTGGGGGAACGGAATGGATCGCTATTATTGCCATTACTGGAGTTATTTGCTGCACTCTTATTTTTGACACCAATAACTTGATTAATAAAGCTTTCAAAGTCGGAGAATTGGCTGGGATCTACGTCTTGATTGCCGTTGCGATCGCTAGCGCCACTCTGCCAAGTTTTAGCCTTGGGTGTTTGTTTGTTGCCTGCAAAGCCTTTTTGCTTCCAGTAGCGGCTAAACTGATCGTACTGCGATCGCTTGGCTGGATCGGAAAGAACTTCATAAGCCTCGCCAATATCCTTAAATTTTTCCTCAGATTCTTTGTTACCCGGATTCAGATCGGGGTGATATTGCCTTGCTAACCGCCGATAAACCTTTTTAATTTCTTCACCGGAGGCATCTTTAGATACTCCTAAAATTTCATAGTAATCGCGAAAGTTCGGCAAATTTTGCATAGTTCAGTTATTTAAATTTTAGATTTTAGATGAATTAAAAGTGAGGAGTTAGGAGTTAGGAGTTAGGAGTTAGGAGTTAGGAGTTGAAAGATTTAATTTTTAACTCCTGTACAGACGCGATTAATCGCGTCTCTACTCCTAACTTTTTTTATAACCAATCATTGTCTTCTTCATCATCCCAGTTATCTTGGTAGCTGGGGCGGGATTTGCGTGGAGGACGGCTTTCATAAGCGGAAGAACGATTATCGCGGCTATAATCTCTGTCATAGTCTCTGCCATAATCTTTACTGTATGAGTCGCGTTCTCGATATGTATCTCTGGGAAATTCGCGTTCTCGTTCTTTATCACCGCCGGTAAAGATGTCACGGATAGTCCCAAACAAGTCATCGTCTTCATCTTCAGCATAAGTCTGGCGGACTTCCCGATTTAGCTCGTAGAGAGCATCTTGTAAGTCGGCGTAGGCTTGATCGATACCGCGATCGCTATTTTCCTGAAGACTCTCTTTCAGTTGTCGGCAAATATTATCAATTCTTTGGCGGCGGTTGCGGGCAAACTGCATACCAAATTCCAGCGCTACTTCTCTCAGTTGTCGTTCTGCTTGGAAAATCAATGCCTCAGAACGAGTCCGCTTTTCTATTCTTTCTTTACGTTCGCGATCGACATCAGCATATTTTTGAGCGTCTTGAATCATCCGATTCACTTCTGACTCGTTCAAGGTGGAAGCGCCTTGAATGGTGATACTCTGCTCTCGCCCTGTGGTTCTATCTAAGGCTGTTACCTGTAAAATACCATTAGCATCAATATCAAATGACACCTGAACTTGAGGAATTCCTCGTGGTGCTGGTGGGATGCCATAGAGCTTGAACCGTCCTAAAGACTTGTTGCTTGCTGCCATGTCCCGTTCGCCCTGGACTACGTGAATTTCCACAGTATTTTGGTTATTTTCAGACGTGGAAAAAATATCAGAACGACGTACTGGGATAGTGGTGTTGCGTGGGATAAGTTTTTTCATCACGCCGCCGATGGTTTCCAATCCCAAAGAGAGGGGTGTGACATCCAAAAGCAGCACATCTTTGAGTTCGCCTGCAAGAATACCTGCTTGAATTGCTGCACCCACTCCCACGACTTCATCAGGGTTAACGTTTTCGTTCGGTTCTGTACCAATCAAGTCCCGTACAAGCTGCTTTACCATTGGCATTCGTGTAGAACCGCCAACTAACACAACTTCTTCAATGTCTCTAGGTGAAAGTCCGGCATCTTTGAGAGCGCGTTTTACTGGTGTTCGCAATCTTCCCACCAAATCACCACACAAACCTTCAAACTGGGAACGAGTTAAACGAGTTTCGAGATGTTTAGGGCCATCTGCCGTGGCAGTGATGAAGGGTAAATTAATCTCGGTGACACTGACAGCAGAAAGCTCAATTTTGGCTTTTTCCGCCGCTTCCATCAGACGTTGTAAAGCTTGGCGATCGCGTCTTAAGTCTACCTCTTCTGTTTCCAGAAATTGCTCTGCTAACCAATCTACGATTATTTTGTCAAAGTCGTTCCCACCAAGTTGCGTATCTCCACTGGTAGCTTTGACTTCAAAAATCCCATCGCCTACTTCTAAAATCGACACGTCAAAGGTGCCACCACCCAAGTCAAAGACTAAAATAGTTTCCGTGTCACCCCGATCTAATCCATAAGCTAAAGATGCCGCAGTCGGTTCATTGAGAATCCGCAACACTTCTAAACCAGCAATTCTGCCAGCATCGCGGGTTGCCTGCCGTTGAGAATCATTAAAATAGGCGGGTACTGTAATCACTGCCCCTGTGACTGGTTCACCCAAATAGCGACTAGCATCGTCTGCCAATTTCTTCAGCACCATTGCCGAAATTTCTTCTGGGGCGAAATCTTTATTCAGACGAGGACAGGCAATTTTAATATTACCTACTTCGTCTTTGCGGATGGTGTAGGGTACACGCTTGGAATCTGCATTAAGTTCGCCATACTTCCGCCCAATGAAACGTTTAACTGCGAAAAAGGTATTTTGAGGATTGAGGACGGTTTGTCGCCGTGCCATTTGCCCAACCACCCTTTCACCTTCTTTGCTGAAGCCAACTACGGAGGGGGTTGTTCGCATTCCTTCTGCATTGGCAATCACCACCGGCTTGCCACCCTCCATAACGGCGACTACTGAGTTGGTTGTACCCAAGTCGATGCCGACTACCTTGCCCATGCGTTACTCTTCTCCTAAAGTGTCTTATATATTTATTATGATTGGGCGGAACTACCTCTAGCTTTGTGCTACAAGATAAAAACACCTCAATGTATAATACCGATCATTAAGGCAGTAAGCTAAGAAGTGCAGCTAGAGGAGATAGTTGCAAGACTAGGATAGCATTGAGATGGTTGGTGTGCCCAAGCAGCCTCAATTCTTGATATCCCCCTACTTCTGTTTAAGTTATCTGCAAATTGGTAAGTTAAACTTAACAACGCTTGCTCTGCTTTTTTGAGTGCCTAAAAATTCTCATATTATTGCTACTACTTAAAAGATTTGAATTTAACAGAGCGATTACAGACTTCCCTGAGTCAGATAGCGCGAGAACGCGATCCTTACATGGCAACGGCTGGGCATTTTTTTGTCCAAGAATATATCCGCCAGCAATTTTCTCAATGGGGGAGTGTGGAAATCCACACCTTTGAAGTCAGAGGTAAAACTTGTAATAACTTGATATTAAATTTACCATCCCAAGCTAAAGGGCAAAAAAAGGATTTACTACCAATTTTAATTGGCGCTCATTATGATGGCGTTCCAGGAACAGTTGCGGCTGATGATAATGCTACAGGTGTCGCGGTGTTGCTGGAATTAGCGAGAAAATTTGCTGCCGAACCTGTGAGATACCCCTTAAGACTGGTTGCTTTCGATATGGAAGAATACGGCTTACTGGGTAGTGCTGACTATGCAGCCCTGTTGCATCAAGAAAAGCAACAGCTACGCTTAATGATCTCCCTAGAAATGCTGGGCTATAAAGATTCTACACCTGGTTCCCAAAGTTACCCCCCTCCTCTGGAACGCTTCTACCCAGATACAGGTGATTTTATTGCTCTAATTGGCAACTTGCGGACATTGCCTGACTTAATTGGCATGAGCCGTAATATTCGCAAAGCTGGCGTATCTAGTCAATGGCTACCCGTGCCAAATCGAGGTTTAATAGTTCCCCAAACCAGACTTAGCGATCATGCACCTTTTTGGGATTTGGGTTATCCGGCAATGATGGTGACAGATACGGCATTCTTGCGAAATCCACATTATCACAAAGTTAGTGATGCGATCGCTACTTTGGATTTAGATTTTCTGACTCGTGTATGTGAAGGTTTAGAAATTGCGATTCGGCGGTTGTGAAAGCGTGAGTCTTGCATTTTTCACCTCACTTACTTGTTACAAACTGCTATATATTCTTTTTTATTAATCAATATCTTCAACTTTTTTCAATTAGTTATACTATCTTGTTGATGCGATCGCGCATTAGGAGTCAAAGTAATTAAATCGTCTATATTACGCTTCATTGTTTCACAAATTGCATCTAATGGTAAATCATTAGCGTCATAACCAAAGGGATTTTCTATCTCTAAGCCAATGGCTTCGATACCAAACACAGTGAACCCAACCAAAGCAGAAATTAAACCTGTCCACCAACCGAGCTTCTCAACTATTTGAAAAGGTAGCAGAAAACAATATAATATTAGCAATTGCTTCAAATGAAGGGCATAAGCAAGCGGCATAGGTGTTTTTAAAATACGTTCGCAAGCACCTAAATTATCCACAAGATTATTCAATAATTCTTGCATTGATGTTAGCTGGTAGCTATTAAGGCAGTTACGATTATACTGTTCTTGTAAATAATCTCCTATCCAAAAGGCAACCTCTATAGGGGGATTATTCATAATCTTCAGTTTTATATACTTAGTAGATGGCATTAAGTCTTCTAACTCGCTATTTACAGCCTCTCCTCGCAAATGTAATTTAGTTGTTACCGCAAAAGCCGCCAATAAGTTTAATGCTGTAATTTTCTTGTCTTTATCTTCTGGTGAAATTTCATCAACTGATACCCAAATTTGCCGCGCTAGATTTCGGACGTTATTTACTATAGATCCCCAGCATTTTCTCCCTTCCCAAAATCGCTCATAAGCAGTATTTGTCCGAAATACAAGTAACAAACCTAAAACAATACTAGGAATAACACTTCCTAAAATAGGTTGGGATACAGGCTTGTCAAAATGGTAAAGCAAAGAAATTAAAAATCCGAAAGCTCCACACCATAGAATATGTTTGAAAATTGCTTTCGTGACTGAACCTTTAGGTTGTAGTACTGTGCGTAACCATTTGATTTTTTCGGCTATCATGTAGTCACCCTAATAAAATATTTATTGAACCGATACACTCAATATTTATTAGCTTAAAAATAATTATAAAAGTAGCATATTTAATAAAGAAATACTTCCAAAAATATTTTTGCTAAGAAAATATACTGGCGACAATGTATTCTAGCTTTTGCGATCCAATATTAACTCTGGTTAAAATCAGGATTTACACAGAGAGTTTTTTGATCGTCAATTAGATAGACATTATATAAAAGTCAAAAGCGATACATAAGCAGCAATTGTAAATAAATGTAAAAATTTTTCTGTGGCTGCATAAACTCCACATTTCATCCCGATAAATCTATGGAAGAAAAGGTATACTCCTATCGTTAATGTTTATACAACATTAGTCGGTATTATGTACCTTAGTAAATCAAAAAGTTCTAGCCTGTAAAAATCCTGCCCTGTATATTAAACATCTAGACATAACTTATTGGGTTATGTCTTTTTTGTTGTCGTTAGTCTCGAAACGTTGAATTTCAATCAAATAACCATCAGGATCGCGGAAAAAGCAATGGTAAATGTTGTACTTTTCATTTAGTGTCGGTGGCTTTTCAAATTCAACGCCACGTTCTTTGAGATATTCAAACCATTCATCCACCTGCTGTGTTACTAGGGTAAAAATAACACTTGATTGCTTTTCGGTTGGAGGAGCTAACGTTTCGCTTGCTTGACACAATCCTAAGTATCCAGAACCACTAACAGTATAAATTCGGCAGGTTCCTTGGTCAAGCCATAACTCCAAACCTAGCTTTTGTTCGTAGAATTCTGTAGATACATTGAGATTATAGGTAGAAAGGAAGGTAATTTGCTGGTCTATTTGCGGATGAGTAGACATAAAACACATTTGAGTATATACCCTAACGACATCGGGCGATCGCAGATGTAAAAATTGATTGATGTTAGAAACCTGTTACTGCTCCAGAATGCCTTAAGTGCATCTGGAGTTTTTTTTGAAAAAAGCCATAAAAATTTTCCCAATCATCCTGATATGGCAAAACATAGCTGAATAAGGATGCATACTGAATTATCTATATTTAACATGGGCATCACTTATTGATGTACCCCTTCTATCAAACAACTCTCGCAAAACAGCCTCAGCTTATCTGGGGCTGTTTTGCGTTACTTCCAATAGAGAAGGGTGTAATGAGAATCCTCAAACACTTTTATCCGTATTTGAGTGTATACCCTGATGACGTAGGTTTATCTCAAGGTGAAAATTTGGTATAGGTAAATGCGTATCTTTCCTGGCTCCAGATTTGTCACAAACATTTCTGGAGTTTTTCCATTACTGAAGTTTGAAATCAGCAATCTAGTCTAGATTCAAGTGAATATTTGATTTTGAACACGCATATTATAGCTGTGCAGTAAAATAAATATAAATTAGGAATTTTTATAAAAATTACTGAGAAAGTATGGAAATCTCAAATTCTACTCCTCAGAGAGATATACCACAGCTACAAGCTTCGGAAATACTTGTACAAGCAAAGAGTATCAGTCGTCGGGAGTTTATGAAATTGCCATTAGAAGAACGGCGATGCATATTAGCGGCACAGGCTGAGTTAATGTTATTACATTACGAGCAAGATAGAGAAGGGCAGGAATTACAGACAGGAGACTTGATTGATTACTAAATATACATCTCCTAAACGGGGTGATATTTGGCTTGCTAATTTCGATCCGACAGTGGGAGCAGAAATAAAAAAAGTCCGTCCTGCTATAGTAGTAAGTTCTGATGGTGTTGGCAAGCTACCCATTAAGTTGATTGCACCAATCACAGACTGGAAAGAATATTATGCTGGCAATATTTGGCACGTTAAAATTGAACCAGACAGTGCAAATAGTCTAACAAAAACTTCTGCTGTAGATATTTTGCAACTGCGCGGTATGGATATACAAAGATTTATCCGTAAAATTGGAGGATGATCGAGTGAAATTATGGAGGAAACTGCTGCTGCTATTGCTGCTGTAGTTGAGTATTATTAGTGATTTGTATAATTCATTTATTAACGTGCATATTAAAACTATAGGGTGCGTCAACATAATGTAACGCACCTTGAATTACCTTACTATTTTTTGTTTTCTTTCCCGTAGTGATAGGCTCCTAAAGCAGCCCCTATTCCTAATACAGCAGGAGCAGCAACGCCAACAGCAATAGCAGCACCTCCTCCTACAATAAAAGCAGCAGCTCCTCCGGCCAGTCCTCCAGCTATTGATCCTATTTTTCCTGCATCTCTACCATTTTTCCTAGCTTCACGTTCATGTTCAGATAAGTTTTCATCATCTTCTAGAACTTTAGTAAATGCCGTAAAAATTTCCGATAAAGTTAAAGCAAAATATTTAGAGATACAGTTAGAAAAACTAAAATATTATTTAAGCAAATTTTGGGATATATCAAGAGAAAAATATGAAATATTATAGATAAAAGTTTGCAAAGTATGAAGTAAATAAGAAGCGCAATCGCACCTATCCTTCTTGATTCGACTCAGAAAAAAATAGTTAAGCGATCGCACTTTCAATTTTGACTATATAAAAGTGCGATCGCAGTAAATATAAATGTTTATTTCGTTGTATATGTTACAAAAATATCCTTTTTCATTTCAACTTCTGCCGGTGCTTCTGGATCGTAAGCTGGTGATAACAAAAAACTAGCAAACGACGGCAAAGGAACTCCAGTTTTAGAACTACATGAGGGATAAAATAATGTGTAAAATGGCTCGGCGACAGAAGGAGTACCAAGTTTAACTTCCATCGCAGATGCTAAAGCCTGGGCGCGGCTTTGAGCATCTTTCATCGCTGATTGATAAACTGAACTCTGCAAACTCTGGCAATCATTAACTGCGTACTCAACATCCACACTCTTGACAGAAAGGTTTTCAATTTGGCTTGTGGAATTGTTTGCTGTCGCAACAATTTCCTGGACGCGATCGCGCGTTGGTTTTTCTAGTCTCACCAATATCTTGGCGTTATTTTCACTGGAATTAGGATTAATTTGCACTTGAATTTTATCAGCCTTAATGCCTTTAGCAACTAAGCTATCCACTACAGGCTGAAGAGTTGCTTTAGTTAGGGATTTTTTGTTTGGTAAAGGTTCTGCTGCTGTTTTGTAATTAAAAAGTAGAGTTGGTGAGGATATGCGGCGGGTTTCTGGGAAGGATGATGGTTGCGTTTGTAACTCATCATTGCTACCTCCACTACTGAATACCAACTCAATATCCGCTGTATCTGCTGGCACTCTCACTACCCCTTGACCGATTACCATTAATGAATGGCGATCGCTTGCTGGTGGGTAAAACAATTGGGCATTAGTGACTTTAGGTGTTAATGCCCCTACCCCAACAGTCACGGAAATACTTAGCATTAGAGCAGTTATTTTTCTCATATCCTGGGAATATCCTTTGAACTTATGTGATTGTCAAAGTTTACACCTCAATAGGAATATACTTAAAAAAATATTGAGCTAATCTCACAACCTTTAGTCGTGGGATTAACTCAAATATTCAAAATTCACTGCGGACGTTATTGATATCTCAGCAAAGAGCCAAATCTGGTTAGAACTATTAACCAAACCAATGAGAGGGTTCACAAGCTGGTTGAACTGTTTCACAAACACGATGGCTAATCCAATCTGACTTTTCTTGAACGATTAGACAAATGCCTTGGTGAATCAAATTCTGTAAATGTAGTTGCTGCTCTAAAGGTTTACGAGGCAATTTGTAATAAGCCAAGCTTCCTTGTTCAGCCTCCGCTGGAATCTGTTCATTAGACATGACGCTGTAAAAGGAGGGAATGCGGTTGAGGACGAAAGTAATTAGCTCTTGGCGTAAATCAGGAATCGCAAAGGCTTGTTGATATGGATGGGATGGATATGTATTCAAAATACTTTCAATTTCTCCCACTATTGATTGTTGTGTTAAATTGACTACCGTTTTCATGGTTTTTAAACTCCTTTTTTAATCAAGTCAATGCTTGGTGGAGAGAATAACTTTTTTAGATGGCAAAGTCGTGATGACAATCAGTTAAAATTAATTAAACTTACAGATGCAATCAACCCCAAAACTAGCCTCTTATGTTGGTACAATCTCAGACATTTGGCTTTGCTTATTTTAGTTAAAGTTTATACTGTTTTACAGCATTACTTATTAAAACAGCGTCCCATAAGCTGGTAAGTCACCGACATTTTATATTTATAATCCTAATTATTTCAAATTTGTGCCTTTTTGACAGAAATCTACATAAAACGCAGTACAAAGACTAGGGGATCAAGGTTAACAGCAGTAAAATAACCTGAATTAGGAACAAGTTTTTCATTAAGTTAAGCTTTTTGGCTAATTGGCATCACTTTTTAGGTTCGCAGCAAAATTTGCTATTTCATCTAAAAAACTTATTTTTTGCACTTTGATTTAGTCAGTCATAAAAATAGCGACTCACGATAGTGCAGGATCAGTCTAGCGACAGATGAAATGATTGGGCAAAAATGTTTAAAAAGTTCACATTATCAAAAGATAGATGATGCAACTGATTGTTAATTTCATCAGCCGCAGCTAATCCAGAAAGCATCGCACCTTCGACAAGATTGCCGCCACACCAATCACCACAGCAAACTAAAGGTAAGGGAGTTTTGGCAGACAAAAAAGCTTCGTGCCAAGGACGGCTAGGAAAGGCATAACGCCAACGATGTACTTGCATCCATTCGGGAGTATTTAGCCAAGGAAGGGACAGAGATTCAGCTGCTCGTTGCAACATATATTGTCCGGCAGGTTGTAAATCCTGTGATTCTAGATGACTTTTGGCAAAATCAGCGCTACTTTGCACCACAAAATGTGGTTGTTGAGGGTTAGGACGCTTGCTACTGTCCAAACCAATCCATGCTAAATCAGCATCATCTACAAAAGTTAAAGCTTTCCACTGAGGGAGAGGTTGAGATGTAGAAGGATATCCAGCGATCGCACTAATCGAAGGATAAAATTCTACAGAACGCAAGTTATTAAGAAAGGCTGCATCCAATACACTCTCACCCAAAGATTCCAATAACATCACTGCTTGGGGTGCAGGAATAGCGACAACTATAGCTTTTGCAGTTAATTCTTCATTACTAGATTCCAGAGTCAGACGCCAGCTATCTTCGGAAGTTGGAGTAATAGCGATGACACGCTGATTCAGTAATATTTCTAAACCTGGAGCGAGGGATTTAGCGATCGCACTCATTCCCGCAGGCGCAACATAACGCGGACTGCGGTTTTTCGGTTCAGATAAAGGAGCGCCTGTTGTAAGTTCGTAAACCTCATCTGTCCAAACTTCTAGGATATGGTGGGATTGCAATATCTCCACAAAACGTTTCAACAATTCACCCTTTGGCTTCAGGTAACAAGCCCCATGATCCGCCAAAGTTCCATGCAAGCGGCGTGTAGCCAGTCTTCCTCCCAAACCACGCGACTTTTCCACCACTACCACCGAATATCCAGCTTGACTTAACTGCTGGGCACAGACTAAACCGGCAATTCCGGCACCAATCACTGCAATATCAGTCATGAGTCAATAGTCCTTTGTTATTCGTCCTTAGTCATTATTTATCAAATGACCAAGGACGAATAACAAAGGACAAAATAGCTAATAGTAGAATAAGGTACAGAAAGCTGCACGGAAGGGAGGAAGGGAAATTGGATGAAATGAGGGCGGCGCTAGAGTTAGCGACCGAAGAAGAATTGCAAGACTTAACGGCAATTCTATTTAGTCGTAAGTTCAATCCCTTAGACTATGTACACACACCCGAACCCATCGAAGTGCAAAGCCAAGACCGCAAAGCTTGGTTAGATGCACTAGAGGGCCGCTTTCGTTTTTTGGCGGCAGATGGGATGACAGTATTACGAGGACGCACAGGACAGGTAACTTACCGACAAGCGTTAGTTCAAGTATGTAAGTATCTAAAAATTCCCTATTCTCATCAGCTGGCAACTATTGATTTAGAAGCAGAAGTCTTTTTGCATCTACTAGGACAGGTGTGGAAAAAATTGCCGGAACAAGAAAAACAAAAATTGACTGTACAAGTGCAGCGCCAGCTGCTCAAATCAGAATTAAAACAACCTTTACCACTTTTATTACAACGCGACCCCTTGGGGTTACTTTTCAAAGGCGGTAGTGCGATCGCGATTACTTCTCTTCTCCAGCCGCTTGTACTTAAGCAAATTGCCCGTCAATTTGCCATCCACTTTGCTACTTATGAAGTAGCCAAACAAGCGGCAATTACAGGCTCAGAAGCAGCTGCAACGCAATTTCAAAGCTATGTAGCAATGCAAATGGCGCAACGGGGTATGACAGTGAGTGCAGCTCGTTATGGGGCAGCCCGCACGATGTTTGCCGTGATTGGGCCAATGATGTGGACTTGGTTTATTGCAGATTTGGGCTGGAGAGCGATCGCTACTAACTATGGTCGAATCATCCCCACTATCTTCGCCTTAGCTCAAATTCGCCTCACTCGTGAGGAATGTTGGGAGCCAGCTTGAACAAGGTTTTTGAATATTTCAAGTCTCGTTGGCAATCTTCTTGGAACTACTCTCTATGGGCACTGTTAATCTTCCCATTGAGTCCTTTTGTGGGGGCTGTAACTGTAGGTTTTGTCTCATTAATAACTTGGCTGAAACAATCCCGCAAAATTAATCGCCGCCCCCTCAACTGGGGATTTGCCCTGTTGAGTGTATTACTGATCGTGAGTGCTGGGTTTGCCCAAGACAAAACAGCAGCTTTCCTCGGCTTATTTAATTTATTACCATTCTTTTTACTTTTCGCTGCCCATAGCGCTCTGATTCAAACATTTGTCCAATTGCGGCAAATGGCTTGGGCTTTGGTAATTGGTTCCATGCCTGTAGCAATTATGGGCTTGGGACAATTATTTTTCGGCTGGAGTTTCAAGTTCCAGTTTATCTGGGTTGTGTTTAGTTGGACAATCACACCAGGCGGAAACCCACCAGGTCGTATCGCTTCACTTTTCTTGCACGCTAACACCTTCGCAGCTTATCTAGTAATAGTTTTCATTCTTAGTCTAGGGTTGTGGATCGAGCAATGGCGATTAGGGATGAGGTATTGGGGATTAAGCATAAGAGGCAGAGGGGCAGAGGGGCAGAGGGGCAGAGGGGAAAGACTTACTGCGCCCCACTCTCCAGTTCCCTTTCTCTTTCTAACGCTGGCGGTAATTACAAATTTCATTGCCTTAATTTTCACCAACTCGCGTAATGGGTGGGCGATCGCTATTTTTGCCTGTTTAGCTTATGCACTCTACCAAGGTTGGCGCATTCTTGTAGGTAGCGTTGCTGCGATCGTCTCTAGTATTCTTTTGGCAGCTTTTGCTCCCTCATCAGTCGCTCACATTTTTCGCTTCGTAGTTCCTGCCTTCTTTTGGGCAAGGTTAAATGACGATATGTATCCAGATAGACCAGTCGCTTTAATGCGAAAAACTCAGTGGGAGTTTGCCTGGTCTTTAGCTCAACAACATCCTTGGACTGGTTGGGGGTTACGCAGTTTTAGTACACTTTACAAAGCAAAGATGCAGATTCCCTTGGGTCATCCCCATAACTTGTTTTTGATGTTATCTGCTGAAACAGGTTTTCCCAGTACTTGTTTATTTTGTGGCTTACTAGCTTGGATTGTGATTACAAGTGTCCAATTACTGCAAAATTCAAAATATATAGATGCAGGAGACAAATTGATATTTTTCAGTTATCTTCTATCCTTTGTTGGGTGGATTTTATTGAATACAGTAGATGTAACTCTCTTTGATTTTCGTTTGAATGCGCTTTCATGGCTAATTTTGGCTGCTATTGTTGGAGTGGTACATCGCGATCGCGATAAAGACAAGCTTGCATCTCGTCAAAATTAACTATTAGTTTTTTCAGTGTATGCACTGGGGACATTGAGAGTTTTAAGTTAATAAGATTGTTATATTCACGTCTGTGAGTGTGACTAATACCTAATTAGTCACTGTTGCTGATTGTTGGGAAGGTGTAGGGACATCCCTTTGGGGTTTTCCTGCATGACGGGCATCTCTTGTAGATGCCCTTTTGTATATTTATTATTTTTATTCAGTTAAACACTATTTTAAAAAGATTGAATCTAACGCAATATCTGAAAATTTTTATCTTTGATAAAGAAACATAAAATATGATTGCTGAAATTAAACTAGGTCTTTGTAACCCACCAAAACCTATTTATTTATATGTGAAAAGCGGAGAATTAAATGGTGAATCCTACTTGTGGTAGAACTACGATAAAGATTAAACTATTCATGTTTACAAAACAGGGCTAACTGGGTATATATCGGAACTTAAATTAACGACGAGAGAATATAGAGAAAGGGACAACAATAAGTTAGATATCTTTGTTAGAGCAGATGAAATTTATGTTATTAGGACTGGGAGAGAAATGAACTTTGCTAAAAGTTTCCTTTTAGCTGCATCATGTATCCAGGACTTTTCCAAGCCACTGATTATCGCTGCAACTGCTGGAAAAGAAAATGTGGTTTTTTGTAACCTCTACGACGCAGCAACTAAAACCAGGATTCACTCTGAATGGAATAGAGATGCTGATTGGCTAGCAATAATTGATAGTATTCAAACTAGGTTGCAGACATCTAAAAATTCCCATATCGTCTCTAGTGAACCAATACTGTTTTAGGAAAACTAGGTAAACCAAGAGATACATTCGCGTTAACCAAGTCAAGACTCTGTATAACTGTTTCAATTGTTCTGACGTTGGCTCCATTCACCGCTAAACTTAGGCGAAACTCGATAACCTTTATGATCTGGTAGCAATTCTTTGTGAAACTGCACAAAATTAGGCTTGGTGATATATAGCGTTTCCCGACCTGCTGAGGTACTGAGTAAATCACTAATAAAATTAGGTAAGCCTCTGCGTACCTTTGCGTTTGACTCTGCGCTCCTCTGCGTTTAAAAACATTATTTCTGTACCTCACGTAACTAGAAATTGCTATAAGCGGCTTGAGCAAGTTGTTGTATCTATGCAACCTCACAGGTAATCGGTGTAAGCTCTCGGTAAAATGGGTGTGTCGGTAACGAAAAAAAGACGCCTCCATAACCAACCTTATGCTCACAACAGCTAACTTTTTTCAGTACACCCAATGGTCAGGTATAGCTACATTGGTATTTGCTGCCTTGACATTTTTGGCTTTTATTCTCAAATGGGGCATCCGCTTTCGGTTGGTGGGTACGACTGGCTTTATGCTGGTGGTGACTGCTGGTTTATTTGGACTCTCAATAGTCCCCTTGAGTCGGACTGTGATTCCTGGAGCAGCCCGGTACACTCTAGTTTATGACAATGGTTCAACACAAGCGGTGATTGCCACATCACCCCAAATTACACCCACACAATTAGAAGCAACTTTACGTCAAGCAGCTAGCAATCTTTTTTCTTATGGCCGTTCAGGTACACAGGAAGACGGAAACTTGACAGTTCGCGCCCGTACCATTATCCACCCAGAAACAGGGATTTCTGTCCCAGTTTACTTGGGTGAGGTCAAGCGATCGCTCGTTTCTCATCAAAATTCTCCGGTAACAGTCAAAATTTACACAGACAATTTCGCCAAATTGCCAAAACCTACTGCTTAAGAGGCAGGGAGCAGGGGAGCAGGGGAGCAGGGGAGCAGAGGGGCAGGAACAGGGGGAGAAGAATTAATAATCAGTGCCCAATGCCCAATGCCCAATGCCCCATGCCCAATGCCCAAAGAACAAAAGTAAATTACCTGTTATCAGGATGACAAAAATTATTTTGTATTTACTGATACATTAATGGTTATTTTTAGATTAAGATATTCACACTTTAGTGGTTATACTGTGGGAAAAAGTTAATCAGCGTGGGGTAATGGGTACTGACAGTTGTAATTTGTCAGTTGTTGTCCTAATTGCCCCTGTTGCCATTTTCAAAATTCTTTGCAGCAAATCAAGGGATTGTAGGGAAATATATTTGCATACCTTTACATATATATCTGTAGCTAAAAATTGCATCAAATAATACAACCGCCTACACATTATCAATTCTCGATTGCTTTTCTTGAGAATCTGACAATGTTAATGTTAATTAATTATACGGTTATTCAAAACTTTGATAGTTCGGAATTTCAGACCAATGGGTATTTATAGATTCAAGCAATGTCGTCAAACTACTCAATCAGTCGGCAACAGGACTTATCTATTTAATTGCTTGGTTCAAATCCAGATCGGCTGGGTGTCAGGTTGGAGCCAGCCAAAAACCAGTTTGGCAACAAGTATCCTCGATCGCTAGTCTATTTATATTAAGAAGTATCAAGGTTTTGGTAAACGAGATTATATGCCCAATAATTTTTCTACTCAACCTTCTTTGTCTACTCAAACCTCTAGTTCATTATTTACGCTCACAGTTTCCCCCGCAAAAGTAATCCGTGGTTCTGGGGTGTTGCAAACAGCCGCAGCAGAAATTGCCTGTTTGGGAAGTCGTCCCTTAATTGTGGCAGGTAAGTCTACTCTCGCTATCAGCCAACAAAATTTGCAACCAGTTTTAGAAGCGCAGCAGTTACATACTGTCCAAGCTTCTTATGGTGCAGATTGCTGCGAAGCTAGCCTAAAATCTTTACAGAAGAAGGCAAAAGAACATAAAGCTGATGTAATTATCGGTGTTGGTGGTGGCAAAGCCTTAGATACAGCGAAATTAGTCGCACAACAGTTACATCTACCAGTGGTGACAATTCCGACTTCTGGGGCTACTTGTGCAGCTTGGAGTGCCTTATCGAATGTTTATTCGGAAGATGGGGCTTTTCTCTACGATGTGGGGCTATCTCGTTGTCCCGATTTATTGATACTCGATTATGACTTGATTAAAACTGCACCACAACGTACCTTAGTAGCTGGAATTGGTGATGCGATCGCTAAGTGGTACGAAGCCTCAGTTAGCAGTGGACACCTGCAAGACACTTTAATTATTGCTGCGGTGCAACAAGCACGAGTTTTACGAGATATCTTGTTGCAAAAGTCAGCCGCCGCCCTCGAAGAACCAGGTAGTGAGGTTTGGCGAGAAGTGGTAGATGCTACTGTGTTACTAGCTGGAGTAGTTGGGGGACTGGGAGGGGCGCAGTGTCGCACAGTTGCCGCCCATGCCGTGCATAACGGTTTAACTCATATTTCTGGACATGGCAGTATTCATGGCGAAAAAGTTGCTTTTGGAATTTTGGTGCAACTGCGTTTAGAAGAGATGCTACAAGGCAATCAACTAGCAGCATCGGCACGACAACAGTTGTTAAAGTTCTACACAGAAATTGGACTACCCCAGAAGTTAAGTGATTTGGGATTGGGCAATATTACATTAGGTGAATTGCAAACAGCCGCCGAAATGGCTCTAGTTCCTAATTCTGACATCCATCGACTACCGTTTAAAGTCCCGCCAGAACAGTTAATGGCGGCAATGGTTTCTACCACTGCACCTATAGATAGTAGAGATACTGCAAATCGAGTTTCGCCCAAGGGAATGAGTGACGAGGTTTTATGAGTTTAAATTGGATTGTCCCAGCAGAACGCATACAAAAACTACCACCTTATGTATTTGCCCGTTTAGATGAACTGAAAGCTAAAGCACGGGAACAAGGGTTAGATTTAATTGATTTGGGTATGGGAAACCCCGATGGTGCAACGCCAGCACCAGTAGTAGAAGCAGCGATCGCAGCTTTAAAAGATTCTAGCAATCACGGTTATCCACCTTTTGAGGGTACAGCTAGTTTCCGCCGTGCCATTACTAATTGGTATCGTCGCCGTTATGATGTGGTTCTCGATCCTGATAGCGAAGCCTTGCCATTGCTGGGTTCTAAAGAAGGATTAACCCATTTAGCGATCGCCTACATTAACCCTGGTGATTTAGTTCTGGTTCCTTCCCCAGCTTATCCGGCACATTTTCGCGGCCCGGCGATCGCTGGTGGGAAAATCCATAGTTTGATTCTTAAACCTGAAAATGACTGGTTAATTGATTTAGCTGCCATTCCTGACGAAGTTGCAAGACAAGCCAAGATACTCTATTTCAACTATCCCAGCAATCCCACCGCCGCTACCGCCCCCCGCGAATTTTTTGAAGAAATCGTTGCCTTCGCCCGCAAATATGAAATTTTGCTGGTGCATGATTTGTGTTATGCCGAGTTAGCTTTTGATGGTTATCAACCCACTAGCTTGTTAGAAATTCCCGGTGCGAAAGATATTGGTGTGGAGTTTCACACCTTATCTAAAACCTACAATATGGCTGGTTGGCGCGTCGGCTTTGTGGTGGGCAACCGCCATGTAATTCAAGGTTTGCGGACGCTGAAAACTAACTTGGATTACGGTATTTTTGCCGCATTACAAACAGCAGCCGAAACAGCTTTGCAACTGCCAGATGTGTATTTGCACGAGGT
Organism: Nostoc sp. DedQUE08; assembly: GCF_034530895.1. Lineage (NCBI taxonomy): Bacteria > Bacillati > Cyanobacteriota > Cyanophyceae > Nostocales > Nostocaceae > Nostoc > Nostoc sp. DedQUE08. The sequence continues at coordinate 44,236 of NZ_JAVRCD010000040.1, read as the reverse complement.
ACAACAACGCTACCGTACCCGCCGCGATTTCCTGATTCACGGGTTAGGAGAGTTGGGTTGGGATATCCCCAAAACCAAGGCGACGATGTATCTTTGGGTGAAGTGTCCCGTTGGCGTTGGTTCCACAGATTTTGCCCTAAACGTGTTGCAGCAAACAGGCGTTGTGGTTACTCCCGGTAATGCCTTTGGCGTTGCAGGTGAGGGTTATGTCAGGATCAGTTTGATTGCAGACTGCGATCGCTTGGGTGAAGCTTTAAACCGCTTCAAGCAAGCTGGCATCCGCTATCAGCCTGAAGCTGTAGTCCCTGCTTCAGAAGCGATCGCCGATCTGGTTAGTTGATTAGAGAAAAAAAACCAATATTACATGACTAAAATTTTTGCTGACGATCTTTGAGATTGTGTAACAAATACGATTATACGAAGCGACAGCTATTGCAAGTGAACTCTCTAACCTAGACTTTCAGGTTGAGACAACCCGTAGCTATATTCAATAGACTTCTTGCAGTAGTGGGGGAAGGGGCAAAGGTATGGAACTTTCCCTTCCCCTTTAACCTTTCCCAACATCTTGCAAAAATAACTTTGCAAGATGTGTAATATCTGCTGCCAAAAGTTAATGTAGCATTTATTACCCGCAAACTAGGATATTGAATGAAGACGGAGGGCAGTTCGAGTTTACGGAAGACTGCCTTCTGCTTGCTGTCTTTCTTAATAAATACCTAATCTTAAATCCAATATCTAATTTTTTTGCTATGGTGATCCCAAAGGAATTGTTAAGTGCTTACGAGATGTAAATTAAATGACTAATCAATAATTAAGTATTACTTGATACAAAAAAATAAATAATTTACCTATAAAATACATCTTTCTTATTACTTATTGGGTTGGACAATATGCGTTTCAATATCTTCTAATGTTTGTAACAATAAACGATTTGCCTGCAATTTCCAACCCCATTTCTGAACTCTATAAGCTAATACACTTCCAACTACACACGCTAACAAGCCTATGAGTTGATTTAAAGAAATTCCTAGTAACAAACCCAATCCAGCAATTCCCCAAAATGGTAAGGCTACTGCTTGTCTTTGTTCTTCTACAACTTGGGTAATTAGATTAGATTTCATCGTAGCAAGTAATGCCTCTTTCACTTGCTGCTGTTCTGTTACGGATACTGTTAAACCTATTTTACGGCGTAGTTTTTCTATTTTACGGGCATCAGTACTGTATTCAGTTAGTTCATCTTCTGCCATTTTCAGGAGTCGTTCTAGCTGCGCCATAATTTATTACATCCGGTATTTCGATCGAGTTATTAAACTGAATAATTGTTAATTTTTATTGCTTATAATTTGGTATTTTATCGCCAAATATCAAACTCCGCGACAGAACCAAAAATCTCAAGTTGAATATGGGAAAAATAAATATAGTAGCAGTTATGCACTTACAAATTGAGTATAAACTGAAAAGGTAATATTTATGACTACAGTATCTAAAAGCACTTTGTCTCTATCTGCCCAAGAGCGATCGCTCATTCTCTGGTTTGATGAAATTGGGATTGCTGATATTCCAGTAGTTGGTGGTAAAAATGCCTCACTGGGGGAAATGATTCAACAGTTAACACCCAAAGGCATTAACGTTCCCACAGGATTCGCCACTACTGCTTACGCTTATCGTCATTTCATTCAATCAGCGGGGTTAGAAGCAAAGCTACGCAAACTTTTTGCTGACTTGAATGTTGAAGATGTCAAAAATTTACGAGAACGCGGCAAAAAAGCGCGATCGCTATTAATCCACACACCATTTCCTGTAGAATTGCGCGAGGCGATCGCCACAGCATACCATAGTCTCTGCGAACGATACCATGCAGATACAGATGTGGCAGTCCGTTCCAGCGCCACTGCTGAAGACCTTCCCGATGCTAGTTTTGCTGGACAGCAGGAAACTTACCTTAACGTTGTCGGTGTCGAAGGAGTTTTAGCAGCTTGTCACAAATGCTTTGCTTCTCTATTTACCGATCGCGCTATTTCTTATCGCCACACCAAGGGATTTGACCACTTTAGCATTGCTCTGGCTGTGGGCGTGCAAAAAATGGTGCGCTCTGACTTAGCAACCTCTGGGGTAATGTTCTCTATTGATACAGAAACAGGTTTTAAGGATGCGGCACTAATTACAGCCGCCTACGGTTTAGGTGAAAATGTTGTCCAGGGGTCTGTCAATCCCGATGAATATTATGTTTTTAAACCAACTTTAAAAGCTGGTTTCCGCCCAATTATCGATAAAAAATTGGGCAGCAAAGAACTGAAAATGATTTATGATGACGGCTCCAAATTTACGAAAAATGTTTCGGTTTCACCCAGCGAAAGAGGTAAATTCGCTCTGAGTGATGAAGAGATTTTACAACTAGCAAGTTGGGCATGTTTAATTGAAGACCATTATTCTCAAGTCCACGGCATTTTCACCCCAATGGATATCGAGTGGGCAAAAGATGGGATTACGAACCAACTTTTTATTGTGCAAGCGCGCCCCGAAACCGTCCAGTCACAGAAGACGGGAAATGTGTTGCGGAGTTATCGGTTGGTATTGGGGAATAAAGAATCGGGAATCGGGAATGGGGAAAAATCTTTCCAATCCTTAATTCCCCTGGTTACGGGAAGTGCAATTGGGGAAGCAATTAGTCAGGGAAAAGCACGCCTAATTTTGGATGTTCAGAAACTAGAACAGTTCCAAGTCGGGGAAGTTTTGGTGACAGAGAGAACCGATCCCGATTGGGAACCAATTATGAAACGTGCTAGTGCAATTGTCACCAATTCTGGAGGTCGCACGTGTCATGCAGCAATTATTGCGCGAGAATTGGGTGTACCTGCGATCGTGGGATGCGGCAATGCTACAGACATCTTGAAACCTGGTCAAGAGGTAACAATTTCTTGTGCTGAAGGGGAAGAAGGAAAAGTTTATCCAGGCTTATTACCTTTTGAAGTTAAAGAAGTTCCTTTAGAGAACTTACCCCGCACTCGCACTAAAATTTTAATGAATGTGGGTAATCCCCAAGAAGCATTGAGTTTATCGGCAATTCCCAACGATGGCGTAGGTTTAGCGCGGACAGAATTTATCATTGCTAACCAAATTCAAATTCATCCAATGGCCTTGATTCACTATGATTCGTTAAAAGATGAATTTGCCAAAGCTAAAATTGCTGATATTACCGCACTTTATAACGATAAACCCCAATATTTTGTAGATAAATTAGCTCAAGGCATTGGTAGAATTGCCGCAGCATTTTATCCCAAATCAGTGATAGTCCGAACCTCAGATTTCAAAAGTAATGAATATGCCAATTTATTAGGTGGACGACAGTTTGAACCCCATGAAGAAAACCCAATGTTAGGTTGGCGAGGGGCGGCGCGTTACTACGATGAAGGCTACAGAGAAGCTTTTGCCTTAGAATGTCATGCCCTCAAAAGGGTACGGGAAGAAATGGGTTTGATAAATGTCATCCCCATGATTCCCTTTTGCCGCACTCCTGACGAGGGGCGTTTGGTTTTAGCAGAGATGGCAAAAAATGGTTTAAAGCAAGGTGTTAACGGCTTGCAGGTTTATGTGATGTGTGAATTGCCCAGTAATGTGATTCTGGCTGAGGAATTTGCTGAGGTATTTGATGGCTTCTCAATTGGTTCTAACGATCTAACTCAATTGACACTAGGGATAGATAGAGATTCGGCGTTGGTTGCCAGATTGTTTGATGAACGCAGTCTAGCTGTCAAGCAAATGGTAAAAATGGTCATAGAAACAGCGAAAAAATGCGATCGCAAAATCGGCATTTGTGGGCAAGCACCCAGCGACTATCCAGAATTTGCCCAGTTTTTGGTGGAACAGGGAATTGACTCGATTAGTCTAAATCCAGATTCGGTTTTAAAAACGATGCTAGAAGTGGCAAAAGTCGAAGGTACTAATTCGTAATTCGAGTAATTTATGCCAGTTAGAGACCGTTACCACAAAAACGTCAAAAATGCCCTAATCAAAGATGGCTGGAATGTTACTGACGATCCCTTTCATCTGAAGTGGGGAAAAAGGGATCTTTACGTGGATTTGGCAGCCGAAAAGTTGCTCATTGCAGAAAAAGGAACACAGAAGATTGCTGTAGAAATCAAAACCTTCAGTGGCGACTCAGAAGTAGCAGACCTAGAACAGGCAATTGGTCAGTACTTTACCTACCTTGCTGTAATGTCCCGCAATTATCCAGATACGGTTTTGTATATCGCTGTTCATGAGGATGTTTTTACTGACATTTTTGAGGAAGAACCGCTTGGTAAACTTATATTGGAAGATTACAAAATTCCTCTCATCGTTTTTAATCCAAAGCGGGAGGTTATAGTCCGATGGCTAATCTGGAGCAATACAGGCAGTTAATTTGCAGCATTCTTACTGAACATACAAAGATTCCTTACTCTTACAGTAATATTCAGCATGAAACTATTTTTGATAAAGAACAAGATCGATATTTGGTAATGATTCTTGGTCGAGAGCCAGTGCCAGAACTCTCTCCAACTGCAACGCGTCGCGTTCATGGCTGTCTAATTCACATTGATATTATAGATGGCAAAATTTGGATTCAACGTGATGGCACTGAAGAGGGGTTAGCAACAGAATTGGTAAGGGCTGGTGTGCCGAAGGATCAGATTGTGTTGGGATTCCGATCTGAAGAACTGCGGAAAAATTCAGAATTTGCTGTTGCATAACCAACGGTAGTTAAACTTCTGGATAATTGCCCATAGCATAGCGATCGCTATATTTTGTTTGTTAATTGTCTACAAAACTTTTGACTGCTCAACCATAAGTATCTTAGTATTTTGCAGAATGGCAATTTATTTTAGCCAAAAGCAAGATGACAAATCTTTTGGAAACCGAACGCTTGATCTTTCGCAGTTGGATACCCGAAAGCGATGCTGAACAAGCGTTTGCAATTTACAGCGATCCTGAAGTTACGCACTTTCTTGGTAAATCTTCTCGCGTCACAAGCATTGAGTCACAGCGTCAGCGCTTGATTGAAGGTATCGAGCGAATGCACCAACGCAACAATGGTACTGGAGCCTGGGCAATTGTTGAAAAGGAAAGTACAACAATTGTGGGAACTATCCTTCTTAAACAATTGCCCGACAAAGATGGTTTACCCACTCAAGATTATGAAGTAGGCTGGGAATTGCGGCGAGCTTCTTGGGGTAAAGGGTATGCAACAGAAGCCGGACGAGTTATGCTCAATTACGGATTTAGTGTTTTGAACTTGCCAGTGATTTATGCCGTAGTGAAGCCAGAAAATCATGGTTCAATCCGTGTAACAAAACGATTGGGTATGAAACCAATAGGGCGGACAAACAAGTATTACGGTATTGAACTACTCCTGTTTCAACTAGATGCACCTGAAGAGTGGAAGGGGAATAGAGGAGCAGTTCTTGAGCAGAGGGCAGGGGGGCAAAGGAGTGGAGTTGAAAGACTCATTCACGAGTATTAAAGACTCGTCGGCGAGTATTAAAGACTCATTCACGAGTATCAAAGACTCATCGGCGAGTATCAAAGACTCATTCACGAGTATCAAAGACTCGTCGGCGAGTATCAAAGACTCGTCAGCGAATATAAAAGACTCATCGGCGAGTATCAAAGACTCGTCGGCGAGTATCAAAGACTCGTCGGCGAATATAAAAGACTCATTCACGAGTATCAAAGACTCATCGGCGAGTATCAAAGACTCATTCCCTATTCCCCATGCCCAATGACAAATGACAAATGACAAATGACTAAAAAGTGGTTCCGAATTGGGATGGTGAGTGTATTTCTTTTCTCACTCGCCTTAAGGTTTTGGGGGCTAGAGCGATTCAACACTCTGGTATTTGATGAAGTTTACTTTGCCAAATTTGGTAATAATTATCTTACGCATACGCCATTTTTTAATGCTCATCCGCCGCTAAGTCAATATATGATCGGCATCGGCATTTGGATTGGCAGTCACATTCCTTTTTGGCACGATACGGTTAATGGATTAACAGGATCATTGCGATCGCCTTGGACTTATCGTTGGTTCAATGCCCTCACAGGCTCATTTATTCCTGTAGTTGTGGCTGCGATCGCTTATCAGTTAAGTTATCGTCGTACCTTTGCAATACTTGCAGGATTATTCACAGCTTGTGATGGTATTTTTCTAGTTGAGTCTCGGTATGCTTTAAGTAATGTTTATATCGTCATTTTTGGTTTGTTAGGGCACTGGTTTTTATTATTGGCATTAGATAATCAAAATCGTCGACGTTCTTTTTGGTTAGTTTTTGCTGGCATTGGTTTTGGTGCCTCAGTTGGTACTAAGTGGAATGGTTTATGGTTCCTATCAGGTGCTTATCTCATTTGGATAGCAGCTTGGATAATTTATTTGATACATTCTTTCTCTAACTCCAAATTCTTTTTTAAATCCCTTTCATTAGAACAGGAGGCAGGAGGCGAAAGTCAGGAGTCAGAAGACAGGAGGCAGGATAGCGCCGCGTTAGCGAGTCCGCGAGCGTCGGCAGGAAGCAGGAGTCTGGAGGCAGGAGTTTCTACTTATTCTCCCTCATTGCTTTCATCTTCCTCATCTCAATCACCACTACAAAATTTAATTCAGCTAAATATTTTTCAAATGCTGTTTTATCTAGGAATTATCCCAGCTTTTATCTATAGCATCATCTGGATTCCTCACCTTCAACTAGATAAAACTTATGGATTTATTGCAGTACATCAGCAAATTTTGAAGTTTCATTTACATCTAGGTGGTAATAGTCCTAACGTACATCCTTACTGTGCTGCTTGGTATAAATGGCCTTTGATGACTCGACCAATGGCATATTATTATCAAACGGCTGAAAGTATCAGCGAACCCTTACCTGTGATGGGGCCGCCTTTACCTGCTGGTGCTGGACAAGTTATTTATGATGTCCATGCAATGGGCAATCCATTTTTGTGGTGGTTTGGTGTTGCTGCTATGTTGTTTTTAATAGGGATGTTGGTGTCACAAGCGGTAATTCCTTGGGTGAAAGAAAAGCGTTTTTCTATGCCTGCAACTCTGAGTATTGATACTTGGATTGCTTTGTATTTAGTTATAAACTATGCTGCGAACTTATTACCTTGGGTGAAAGTGACAAGGTGTGTTTTTATCTACCACTATATGTGTGCAGTGGTGTTTGTATTTTTAGCGATCGCCTGGTTTGTCGATCGGTGTCTTTGGAGTTATTATCAACAACTCCGGGCGCTAGGTGTCACCATTACTTTTATCATTCTGGCTGCTTTTATTTTCTGGATGCCCATTTATTTGGGTTTACCCCTTTCTCCTAACGGTTACAAGCTGCGAATGTGGTTCAATTCTTGGATTTGATTGAAGGGCATGGGGTATTGAAATAATAACTCCTAACTCCTAACTCCTAACTTATGTTTCAACTTAACATAGCTATACATATACAGAATTGTTTAATCACATGGTTTTCATATTTCTTATCGCTATGTAACTTTAGTCACTGTTAGACTTTTCAAAGCACAAGCAGATAAAACTAAGGCTGCAAAACGCAACACTAGGGCATGGGAAATTAGATACTAAGTAAAAATGATGAATGGAAAATTATAAAATTTTTACATTCATCATTCTGCATTATTATAGATACTCTAGTTTTGATGCTCCCGGACAACACAGGAGGATCGTCATGGAAATGAACTTACAATTGCCAGGTATTAATTTAATTAGCTTGAAAGAGGCTCCGATTCATATTTCTAGCCAAATTCAGCCTCATGGTGTCCTATTAGTCTTGGAGGAGCCTGAGCTAAAAATATTACAAGTTAGCACTAATACGCTAAAGATTTTCGGAATTGCTCCCGAAAATATGTTACATAAACAACTAGAAGATTTACTAGATCCCTTTCAAATAGAGAGAATTAAAACAGGGCTATCCGGGGAAAATCTTGATTTTATTAATCCCACCAAAGTTTGGGTGCGAAAAAAAGGTGATGAATACGTAGTATTTGATGCAGTATTTCATCGCAATACAGAAGGATTTTTAATCTTGGAGTTAGAACCTGCTCTTACTCAAGAAAATATCCCATTTTTAAGCTTTTATCATCTAGCTAGAGCATCTATCAACCAACTAGAAAAAACAGCAAATCTCCGGGACTTTTGTCAAGTTATCGTTCAAGAAGTTCGGAAAATAACGGAATTTGACAGGGTAATGTTATATAAATTCGATGATGATGGGCATGGTTCCGTTGTCGCTGAAGAAAAACTAGAAAGCTTAGAACCATATTTAGGGCTGCATTATCCAGAGTCAGATATTCCCAAACCAGCGAGAAAGTTATTTGCTGCTAATTCGATCAGAATTATCCCGGATGCTTATTCCCAGCCAGTCAAGCTGTTTCCTGTCAATAATCCAATTAGCGATCGCCCCATTAATTTAACCAACTCCATTCTCAGAAGTGCTGCTTCCTGCCATACAGAGTACTTGCATAATATGGGTGTTGGTGCTTCGCTGACGATCTCTTTAATTAAAGACCAAAAACTCTGGGGACTAATTGCTTGTCATCATCAATCCCCTAAACATGTTTCCTACGAATTGCGTAAAGCTTGCGAATTTTTGGGACGAGTCATATTCGCAGAAATTTCAGCTAGAGAAGAGACAGAAGACTACTATCACCGGATAAATCTGACACACCTTCAATCAATCTTGATTGAATACATGTCTCAAGAAGAAAACTTCATTGATGGTTTAGTTAAAAACCCTCAACATCTTTTAGATTTGGCCAGCGCTCAAGGTGCAGCCGTTTGTTTTGGGGGAAATTGTACGGTAGTTGGTGAAACCCCTAGAGAAGAAGACCTGAATTTTTTAGTCCAATGGCTAAAAAATAATGTTGAAGAAGAAGTTTTCTATACAGATTCTTTGCCACAGATTTATCCAGATGCCGAAAGTTTTAAAAATGTTGCCAGTGGTTTGTTAGCAATTCCCATTGCCAAGCGCAATTATGTTCTGTGGTTCCGACCAGAAGTAATTCAAACTGTAAATTGGGGTGGAGATCCTAATAAGGCGTTTGAAGTTAACCAATCAGAAGGAAATGTCCGCTTGTGTCCACGGAAATCATTTGAACTGTGGAAAGAAACAGTTCGCTTAACATCTTTACCTTGGAAAGATGTAGAAGTTAAAGCAGCATTGGAACTGCGGAAAGCAATTGTTAATATTGTGCTGCGTCAAGCCGATGAACTAGCCCAGTTAGCCCAGGATTTAGAACGTTCTAACGCCGAACTGAAAAAGTTTGCCTACGTTGCCTCCCATGACTTGCAAGAACCGCTCAATCAAGTTGTGAATTACGTGCAACTGTTAGAGATGCGCTATAGCGAAGAACTTGACGAAGATGCTCAGGAGTTTATTAGCTACGCTGTGCAGGGAGTTAGCCTGATGCAGACGTTGATTGATGACGTACTAGCATACTCGAAAGTGGATATGCAGGCGATCGCATTTCAAATGACCGAGGTAGAGAAAGCCTTAAGTCGGGCGTTGGGCAATTTGCGTCAACGCATTAATGAAACTGGCGCTATTATCACCCACGATCCCTTACCCGTAGTTATGGCTGACAGCACCCAACTGATGCAGCTATTCCAAAACCTCATCGGTAACGCGATTAAATTCCACAGTGACCAGCCCCCACAAATTCATCTGGGAGCAGAAAGGATAGAAGATGCATGGCTCTTCTCAGTTCGGGATAATGGTATTGGCATTGATCCGAAATTTAGCGATCGCATTTTCGTAATTTTTCAGCGCTTACACACGCGGGATGAATATACTGGTACAGGTATGGGTTTAGCCATCTGTAAGAAGATTGTCGAATGTCACCGGGGGCGGATCTGGGTAGAGTCAGAACTAGGTGAAGGCGCAACCTTCTACTTTACGATTCCAGTTGGAGGACGCGAACTTGAGCGTAGAAACGGGAGAAAGACACAAAACCATCTTTTTGGTCGAGGACAATAAAGCTGACATTCGCTTAATCCAAGAAGCGTTGAAAAATAGTTCAGTGCCCTACCAAGTGGTAACGGTCAGGGATGGCATAGATGCTATGGCTTATTTACGCCAAGAAGGTGAATATGCTGATGCAGCACGCCCTGACCTTATTCTGCTGGATTTAAACTTGCCTAAAAAAGATGGTCGAGAAGTGCTGGCGGAAATAAAAGCCGACCCACTACTAAAGCGTATTCCAGTTGTTGTGCTAACAACCTCAAAAAACGAGGATGATATTTTTCACAGCTACGATTTACATGTGAATTGCTACATCACTAAATCTCGCAACCTTAGCCAGCTATTCCAAATCGTCAAGAGTATTGAAGATTTTTGGCTCTCTACTGTGACGCTACCATCGGAGTAAGGCAGGGGGCAGGGAGCAGGGAGCAGGGGGAAGGGGAGGCAGGGGAAGAAGAACTAATGACAAATGACTAATGACTAATGACTAATGACAAGATAGAGGAGCAATAGGGGGTGAAACCCAAAGTTATGGTTGTAAGCTACTCAGTAAAAATCTTGTTAATTGAAGACAACCTAGCTTCTGCTAGGTTGTTACAAGAGTTTCTGACGCAAGCCCAATCCCAAGAGTTTACTCTGGTTCATGTGACGCGATTGGGTGAAGCACTTCAGGAATTAAATCAATGTAATTATGATGTTATTTTATTAGATTTAACTCTACCTGATAGCCAAGGATTGTCATCTCTACCTCCTCTGATTGATCGAGCGCCAAGTATACCGATTGTTGTTTTAACAAATACTAATGACGAAGAACTAGCAATTGAAGCAGTGCGGCAAGGAGCGCAAGATTATCTAGTCAAGCGACAGGTAAATGTAGATGTGTTGGTTCGCTCTTTGCGTTATGCGATCGAGCGCAAGCAGGTTTTAGAATCATTACGCACTGTCAATGAAACGTTACAAACTAGGGTTGAAGAACGAACTGCGGAACTCGTAAAAGCCAATGAACTCAACCAGTTCAAATCTGAATTTGTCTCAATGCTCTCCCATGACATCCGCAATCCGCTAAATACTATTCTCTTGGCTGCTGGATTGCTACAAAATCAGGATGAAAGATTAACCAAAGAGAAAAAACAGAATCATTTGAAAATGATTCGGTCAGCAATTAAAAACATGGCAAAGCTATTGGATGAAGTTACATTCATCGGCAAAGCTGATTCTGGTAACATGGGTTTTGAAGTCATCTGCTTAGATTTAGAAGCTTTTTGCCGCCAAATGGTCGATGAAGTTCGATTGATTGCAAATGATAAGCATCTGACTTTGGTATTTGCCAGTTTTGGGCAATTAGATGACGCTTTATGGGATGAAAGCTTACTGCGGCACATTTTGGGCAATTTACTTAGTAATGCTATTAAGTATTCACTACCGGGCGGCATAGTACGCTTTGAATTAATTGGTCAGGAAAAAGCGGTAATTTTCAAAGTTCAAGATTGGGGAATTGGTATTCCTCAAGAAAACCAAAAACGATTGTTTCAGCCTTTCCGACGGGCGGACAATGTGGGAAACATACCTGGTACTGGCTTGGGGCTAGCGATCGCCAAAAAATGTGTCGATGCACATGGGGGCGAAATTGTAGTTAATAGCCAAGTTGGAGTAGGTACAACTTTTACCGTCACCCTTCCTTTGCTAGAAGTTTAAGCGGTTACAGCAATTTTCATATATAGGGAATACAGTTCATTATTGAGGCACAATAAATATATTGTGCCTTTACGTATGCGATCTCTAAAACGAATTTTTATCCGTGGTAATGGCGACTCCGTTATCACTTTTTTCTCTGCTCAAAAGAAATTTATATTTACAAAAAATTTACTAAAATTTAACGACTATTTTCGGAATTTACAAATTGGATTTGTAGCCTAATATAGACTGACAAAAGGAATGTTTAAAAACTGTTGTCAAATATATTACTTAACTCAATTATTGATTGCATAAAATAAAAAACAAATAGTAATAAGTATTACATCTGCAAAAAAAATTAGTTTTTGCAATATCTCTAGAATTAGGATATTGCCAAATTTTGCATCGTTTAAAAAATATTTGTGTGTCCACCAATCTAGTTAATTATACGTATATGTCGGACTGCCAAAGTAAAATTGAAACAAAATACATAAATGTAACTAACAGTAAGTATTTAACATCATTTCAACGGAAATTACTGTTAGCAAGTTTGGAAAAAACTTTACCCGAATCTTACCAACAACGTATTGAAATCATGTTGTTGGCAGATGATGGAAAAACCCAAACTGAAATTTGTCAAATTTTGGGGTGTTGTCCAGCAACAGCAAGGCATTGGATGCACATAGCCCGAACAGGGATGGCGCACCAATGGCAAGATTGCCCTATTGGTCGCCCGAAGGCAATAAATGACGAGTATTTAGAACGTTTGAAAGAACTGATTAAAAGTAGTCCCCGCGATCATGGGTATTCTTTTAGGCGATGGACAACAAACTGGCTGGGGAAACATCTAGCGAAAGAATTTGGGATTGAGGTAAGCGATCGCCATATCAAACGACTGCTCAAACAGATGGGATTATCCACACTACCAAAACCCAGCAATTTTGAACAAAACAGCACTGAACAGACTCAAGGTTCCAAAATTTTGATTAATGACCTGAAATCGGCAGTTATTCCTGATAATCCCGAATTTTTATCTATTAACTTTGCAAAATTAGCAAAAGATGTAGACATTCATGGCGCAAGATATATTAGCTCAGTTAGTGACTCTACAACAGTTCAACAAAATTCTGGGGCATTCTCTTTCGACAGAGGAATTTCAACACTATCTTCAACAAGTTAAATTTATCAACCCGAAAGTGGGCAAATTCTGGCAAGGAACTGCTGTTCAACCAGGAATCTATATTGCGATCGCAGCTCCTAATACCAAAGAAACAATCCTGCGCTCCATCGACCTAATGATTACTCTCAAGCGCCATATGCGTCCCGGCACTCAACTGTTTCTCCACACAAGAGAAGGGCAAGTCCGCCTACTTATCCCAGAACTAGAAGGCGTTACACTATTACCTAATTCTGCGATCGCCTGGTAAAGTAACTAATAAATTAAAGTTTTTAGCTGTAAGTAATTCTACCTTAATCGGTGGTTGTTCTAACTGATTACATAATCCCTGTTCAATTAAATAATCGACAATATATGATAGTTTAAGACAAATGTCATAATTTTTAAATTTATCAACCAATTTTGATGTAGAGAAAATTGTGGTAGTTAAGTTACTACCACAACCTGTTTTTGCAAGGATTATTAAAACTAGTACCGCACCTTGGAAATAAATCATCCATTCCAAAGTAATCAAATATCTGCGGTATATAAATTACAAATTACACCCAGCAGTACTAACCCAGTAGATAGCCGCCTAATAAAATTATCGCATCTCTCACATCTGTTGCTACTCCACTACCCGTAATGTTTTTCTGTTCTTCTTCAGACAGTTCTGAGAGTGAGTTTTGTTCTAAAACTTGTTTTCGTCTTGCAGATGCATTCACAACAGCTTCTTCAATCAAGTTCGTAATTTCAATTTGACTTGTGAGATATTTGTGATGAATGTTCATTGACATGATATTCTTCTTAAATTACTTAAATAAACTTTGTAGCTTTGTTTAGCCAACAGTCGGTGTCGCCACCTTAACTAGTAGTTCAGAGGGATTGTAGTTATCTGTAATAACTTGTGGACAACGCATACAAGCTGCCTTACCTTCTTGTTGCCACCACTGACAATCTCGGCGTATGGAACAAGGTGGTAAATCCTCTACTACCTTTGGCAAGTTTTCTACAACTCGCATTGCCAGACGACAATCTTTACCATCAAAATGTTGACAACCCTTAGTTGCACAGGGTGCAGCCGTCCGAAAAGCAACGTTTGCCATTTCTTCATCAGACAGAGTTAGCAAAGCATCTTCTGAATCCTGATTTGGGTTTCGTCGTACTAGTGCATTGCTAACAGCATTATCAATCAGATTGCTAATGTCCAATTGAAAATCTGAATTCTTTTTATTCCTTTTCATTGTGATTTTCCTCTGAATATATAACTAGATATAGGCGGAATCACTAAGGACTGCAATTACCTAATCTGTATACATTTTAAGCATAGTAATAATGATTTAATTATGTTTTGAAAATTTATAAGTAGATATAAATAAACCTTTTATGTCACTAAACAATAACTTGAAAGTTTTACTTATAACTATTTATTGATAAAGTTTATATCTCTATCAATCACTTCAACTGCAGAGTTGTGGCCATTAATAAAACATTTATGTCCCAAAAAATTTTATAATCTTGGGCAATGTTTAATAAAAAGATAATAAGCAATACTTAAGTAATATTAACAAATATTTATAAGGCTGCTCAATAAAACTTCAAATTCAAAATTGGGAAATAGAGTTGGTATTATAAACATCTCTATTCTGTAGTTTTCACTCTTTCAAACAAAGCCCGATAAATAGGTTCACCTTTTTTTTGCGTACCTATTTCCCTTTCTGTGGAGACTGGTAAGGGGTTTTCAGCCAACCATTCTTCTGTACCAACTTTCTGAAAAGCTGAATTAGCTGCAAAGCGATCGCGCATTTCCACAGCCACAAATTCCATATCTGATTGCAAAAATACCAACCCTCCAACCGCAAGATACTTAGCTAAGTCTGCCACTAGTTCTGGTTGGACTACACGACGTTTAGCGTGGCGGGTTTTAAACCAAGGATCGGGAAATTGAATAGTGACGCGTTGTAAACTTTCTGGAGGCAGGGAAGATAAAAGTGAGTGCAATGAGTTATTCACGTTGCAAAATAAATAGTGCAGGTTTGTTAAACCTAATTCAGAACGTAACTTATTCGCCTCCACCACCAGCGGTTCTCGAATTTCCAAGCCGAGAAAATTCCAGTTAGATTCTATCTTGGCCATATTCAACAAAAACAGTCCCTTAGCGCAGCCAATATCTAAATGTAGTGGTTGATTTGGCTTTGCATAAATTTCTTCCAAGTCTTGGGGACTTGCTGGTGTTTGATACTTTTTACCAAGTGGATTAACATGCTGGCGGACTCGGACTGCTGCCAAAATTTTTCTCCTTTACGTGAAAATATCCTGTAATCAAATTTCAGGTTATATCAATTTAAAAAATGTTTGCGACCAGATGCCCACGCTTACTGACGCACACCCTCCCCAAAGCCTTATAGAGGGTTGGGTAAGGTCTTATCTATGTATTGCATTCTTTTTTCAAATTGGTATTACAAGGAAGTCTAGCAAAAGTATGCCAAAAATTACCGGTCTATGATTCGATTGCCTACCCAGCAGCAAATTAGTACAGCAGTCTCAGTCAAATACATGATCCTTGCACTGTTTTTTTAGGTTTTCGAGAAATTTATATTTTGGAAGTCCCTCATTTTGCATTAATCTCTAGAATTAAAATGCCTTAATACATTTGCTTTAGTCCTGGAGGGAGGAAATTTAAACAGTGGATATTTTAGATTTGTTTTACAAGGGTGGGCCAGCTATGTGGCCTTTACTCATTTTGTCGATTCTGGCTTTGAGCGTCATTTTCGAGCGTATGTGGTTCTGGTTGCGAATTTTGACTCAGGAAAAGCAAATAGTCGATCGCGTCTTAGATGCTGCCCAGGATAATTGGGAAGTAGCTGCGGACATGGCTAGACTTGCAAGCCATCAGCCTGTCGGGCGTTTTCTCTACGCCCCTCTACGTTTTGCCAAAACTGATGCGGAAACTTTTCGACTAGCACTGGAGGCTACAGCAGAAGACGAATTAGCTGGGATGCGTAGGGGCGAAAAACTTTTAGAAGCGGTGATTGCTCTAGCGCCGTTGCTAGGATTGTTGGGTACAGTTTTGGGTTTAATCCACTCTCTGCGCTCAATTCGGATTGGCGATTTGGGAACTGAATCTACCGCTGGGGTGACTACTGGTATTGGTGAATCCTTAATTAGTACGGCAAGTGGGCTAATAGTTGCCATCATTAGTTTGGTATTTTACCGTCTATTTCAAAGTTTTGTAGTCAACCAAGTCAAAGTTTTTCGGAAGGCAGGGAATGAGATGGAATTGCTCTATCGCCAGTCTCCTCCTGACTTTAGCAATAGGACATCAGCAATTGTGCCAGAAAATTTCACTCCACCCCGCAAGCCAGGAAAGACTAGAGTTTCTGAACCTCCTGAACCCCCGAATACACCTAATTAATAGTCAATAATTCAACCCCCAAACCAGGTTTGTGAATGAGACATGAAAGTTAATCTACATACTCCAATTGAAGAAGTCCAAATTCAAATCATCCCTTTAATTGATGTCGTTTTTTGTATCCTGACATTTTTTTTATTAGCGGCTTTACAATTTACACGGCAACAGGCAATAAATGTTGATTTGCCTAAAGCCAGCCCCAGTACAGTCTCTGGAATAACGTCACAAAGTGGAAGTGTGATTGTTACCATCGATGCTGTGGGCAATACTTACATAGAAAAACAGCCTGTAAAACAGGAAGATTTGAGACAGAGTTTAAAACAGTATCTCCAAGCAAACCCTAATGCTGTTGTTGTGCTGAATGCTTCGCGCACAGCAACTTACAATGATGTGATTGAGACATTAGATTTGCTACGACAAGTAGGGGGCGATCGCGTTTCTTTGGGAATTATTCCTGGCCCATCTCAACCATCCATAAACTCGCCTAACCAGCCTACTGTCCCCTCTTTCCCAATCAATCCTGGAACTGGTGCAGTACCAGGAATCAATCCCGAAGGGAATATTACCCCAAAATTCCCCTTAGCACCTAATTCTGTGCCCTTTCCTAGCATCACTCAGCCTCCAGCTGGACAAGGCATCAGTCCTATCAATCCTGGCATTTCTCCCGTAGTTCCTAACTCACCAGCGCCTCAAGCGCCTGTAGCACCCAAACAAACCCAACCTCCTCTTAAAAGATGAGATAGGGAAAGGGGAATTGGGCATGGGGCATGGGGCATTGGGCATTGGGAAAGAGGAGACTGGAGGCAGAAGTTCTACAATGTTTGAATTTTGAATTTTGAATTTTGAATTGATTTCTCCCCCTGCTCCCCACTCCTTCTTCTCCCTTGTCCCCTTGTCCCCCATTCATCACCTCCCCTGCAAGTCTTTTCCCAAACCTAAAGATATCTAGAATAAATTTCGGCTAGATAAAAAAAAACTGCTAATTTACAAATAATTGGTTGAGCTTTAAAGATTTTTCCACCTATAGATTGAGCAATTTATCACCAATTACCATCCACATTTCATACCAAATTGGAGAAGGATGTCTAAATAGGTTAACAGATTGAAAAGCGCTTATATTAAGCGTATTTCAGTGTGTCTGAATTACGAATTACAAACTACTAATTAGTATCAGGGGTTGTGGCATGAACATCGTAACGCTTTTAATTGTTTGGGTCGTAACAGCTATCAGCTTGTTGATAATTAGTAAGTTGCCTTTGGGAGTTGAAATTGATACTCCTGGTAAAGCGTTTCTTTCTGCCGCAGTGCTTGGTATCGTGACAGCAATAGTCAGACCAATTTTAAGCCTCATTTTTGCAGTACCAAATCTACTCACATTAGACTTATTATCTGGCATTTTCACATTTATGATTGCCGTGGTTTGTTTTAGTATTGCTGCTTGGTTAGTCGAGGGCTTTCGCTTGCGTTATGGGATTTGGAGTGCTGTTATTGGGGCATTTACGCTGACTATAATTAACAGCTTAATCTACAAAATATTGGGCGTATAAAGCAAAGAGTTAGGAGTTAGGAGTTATTAACAATTCCTCACTCATAACTCCTAACTCATCACTGCCAAATTCTAACTATTCGTTGGAACTTGGAGGAGCAACTGGAGTAGTTGATTGTTGTTTACGTTGCTCGCGTTTTTTGCGATCGGCTGAGAGGATATCTGCCATCACCACTAGCGCTTGCGCCATTTTGTCTAGGTTAGAACGGTATAACTCCAAATCCTTGTTGAGTTTGTCATCAGAAAGATGCAAGCCAGCAGCGATCGCTTTTAGCGCCTCAGTGAGTTGCTTTTCGTCTTTGACTAATTCGGGATCTGACTGTTCTAATAACGAAAATACACCAATTGCGAACAAACGGTTGTATTTAAAGTTAGGATTATTGGCGATCGCTTGTAGGGTTGCTTGCAAGTCAGCATCTCTATCTAAGTAAGTAGTTTGACCCAGCCACCCAATTAAATCTTTAACTGGTAAACCTTTAGCTACAGCTTGCAATCTCTGGGCATCCTGTCGATATTGTTGCGGATCTGTTTCTATAGCCTGACATAAGGCGTTAAAAATTGATTCTTGATCCCGTTCTGGTTGATAGCCTTCCATGAAGCGATCAAAAGTAGTGACGACACCCAAGGCATAAATTGGATTGTAGCTAAAATCGATATTTACTGACAGCAGATGCATTTCCACCATCAATTCTTCTACTACCCGACGATAAATAGTGTTGATCGGACGGGTGTGAAGATTGTAGAAAGTTCGCTTTGTATCAGAGACTGTACGGACGTTATTCACAAAGAAAAAAGAAATGTTAAGGGCGACGTATCTTTATTTTCTCGCTTAAAGGCTACTTTGCCAAGTTGAGCTTTTAGCAGGTGACGGTTTCATTTACAATATATACACATCAAAAGTATTTTATAAGCTGGTAGCTACAGGAAATAAAACCTTTTCTCCTAAAAAACTAGCCGAAAATTATTATCCTTAATGATTTATTTATTGTAATTATGAACTTCTCGCCACAGTTAATTGCTTTAGGTGAGTACCTAGCTGGTGAATTTGATAATCGGGAACAAGCCATAGCAGAACCAGTTTGGTATGTCCACCTCCGTCTGTGGCAAAGACCAGTTAATCTGTTCCTAGAAGATAGCATCACCTTATTTGCTGAACAGGCTAACGTTAATACCTTAGATCAACCTTATCGCCAACGAATTATCCGGTTGCGTCAAAGCAGCGACTCTGACGCAACGGTGGAAGTTCAATATTATATGCCTCAAGATCCAGGTGGATTAAAAGGCGCAGGTGATAATCCTGCTCTATTAAACACACTGACATCCGAACAATTAGATTTACTACCAGGTTGTATCCTAACAGTTACTCAGGAGAAACTAGCTGGCGATCGCTATAAGTTTACCGCTACCCCACTACCAGAGACTCGTTGTAGCTTTACTTATCTTGGCAATAGTATCCATGTTTCTTTAGGTTTTGCAGCTACAACAACAGAATTTCACAGCTACGACAAAGGAATCGATCCCGCAACTGGAAAAGCAACCTGGGGAGCGATTATGGGGCCTTATCGCTACACCAAGCGAAATCAGTATTCAATAAGATAAAGTTATGAATTATGAGTTATGAGTTATGAATTTTGAATTAACTCCTCACTCCTCACTCCTCACTCCTAACTGTTTTTTAGCTAGCAATGCTACGAGGTACACCTTCTAAAGCTTCCTCTTCTGTTTCAAAGATTTCAAAAACAGTATCCATCATCGTCACTTCAAACACGAGTTTGGCTTCTGGATGTACATTACAGATGCGGAAACTGCCCTTGACTTTATCAGCATCACGCATTCCAGCTACCAAAGATGTAAGACCAGAACTATCAATAAAATTTACCTGAGCCAGATTTACAACCACATGGCGACTGAGTTTGGAAATACACTCTTGTAACTTCAGGCGAAATTGCCAAGCAGTGGTGATATCCAGACGGCCTGATGGTGTCAAGACGATAACGGTGTTTCCGTCTTGGGTTGTATAAGTTTTTTGGTCTATATGAATCACTAAAGCCCTCCCCGTGGCATTCCTTTTAAGATTAACTGGTGACAGAATTTTCTAATGCTGTCACTTGAGATTAACAAGCTATAGCTAAATTTGTCACCTTTTTCGGCTAAGTGCTTAACTTTAGTAGTTATAACTCACCAAAATAGTGGAGAATAGGGCATTGGGAATAGGGCATGGGGCATGGGACATAGGGAGATGAGAAAGGTGGGGGAGATGAGGAAGTGAGGGATAAAGAATTAATAACCAATGCCCAATGCCCAATTAATGTGGTGTCCAGTTGATCCAATCTTGAGGTTTAAGGAAGGTTTTATACAACTCGGCTTCGGGGGAATTGGGTTCCGGTTGATAGCCATATTCCCAGCGCACTAAAGGAGGTAGGGACATGAGAATTGATTCGGTGCGTCCATTGGTTTGCAGACCAAAAATAGTACCTCTGTCATAAACCAAGTTAAATTCTACATACCGTCCTCGGCGGTAGAGTTGAAAATTCCGTTGGCGATCGCCATACTCTATCCCATGTCGCCGTTCTACAATTGGTACGTAAGCTGGTAAAAATGCTCTGCCACAGCCTTGTACAAAGCCAAACAAATCTTCCCAATTACGGGTTGCTGGTGTTCCCACCTGGTTGCTATAAATGGCAGCTTCCCCACTGGGATTTGGGCCGCGGTATAAAGCACCTTGGCCATCTTGGTAATCAAAAAATAGACCACCGACACCCCGTGTCTCATCACGATGCTTGAGATAGAAATATTCATCACACCAGCGCTTAAACACCGGGTAATACTCTGGGTGGTGTTGGTCGCAAGCTTGCTTTAATGTTTTGTGTAAATGTGCCGCATCTTCAGCAAAGGGGTAATAAGGTGTCAAGTCTAGACCGCCACCAAACCACCACACTGGCCCCGCTTCAAAGTAGCGATAATTGAGATGAACTGTGGGCACATAAGGATTGCGAGGATGTAATACCATTGAAGTCCCTGTGGCATAAAAGCCATGCCCTGCGGCTTCTGGGCGTTGGGTTAAAATTGAAGGTGGCAAATGGGAACCCTGAACTTCAGAAAAGTTTACACCGGCTTGTTCAAATATTGCACCATCTCGCAGTACGCGCGATCGCCCTCCCCCTCCTTCTGGGCGTTCCCAACTATCTTCATTAAATTTAGCCACACCATCTAGTTTCGCTAATGATTCGGTAATTTCGTCTTGCAGTTGTTTCATAAACCGACTGACCCTAGTCTGGGCATCAGGTGCTGGCAAAGACTTTGATGATTCTGCTTCTACAGTTGGTGTTTGCGAGTTGGTCAACATAGATTCCCGAACCTAAATTACAATTTCCAGAAAGCCACAAATTTTTCATTTTAAAATTTGGGGGAAACAAGCGCCAACAATCTAGCTTTATTTGCCCAACCCGCTTTTTTCTTCTTGGGTTAAGCATTTATCCGATTGATGGCCATCACTAGAGTTATTTTCCCTCAAATGCGTATAGGCTTGTATATTGAATTAGTTTTGTTTGAAATTCTTAATTGGAATATTCTGGTATAAAGACTAAATTTTAGTCTTCAGCTTGAAGTATCAAAGATTTGACTGGTCTACTCAGAACTTTGCCATATTGCTGATGCCGGCTGTTTAGGTCTGTATCGAATCGAGGCTTGCTATGTTTAGGACATTTTTGAGAAAGTTTTAATTTAGCAATTGCTCGTAGTTGCACACCATACCAGATTTCCCAGAAAGTATCTAGGGAGGAGGATTAGGAAAATGCAAGGTTGGTTATCCAAATTCATCCACCGCAAACGTCGTCGGTTTTGCGCTTCTCTGGTGTGGACATATCGAGAGATTAGTTCTGCTTCTGTAGATGAACTGTGGCAAAAAGTGGTTGACTTAACAGATGTTTCTTGGCATCCACAACTTAAGAGTACTAATGTTCCCCACGGATTAGTACCCAAACCAGGATTAATTTTTCAAGCTGTAACACGCTTTTCGCCGATTCCCATCAGAATTTTTGTGGAACGCGTCAATCCCAGAGAGATGCTGAGTATCCGAGTGATGGCGATTCCTGGAATAGAGGAACGAGTAACTTACCAAGTAGAGTCAACGGTTTGTGGTACTTGTTTATCTTATTCTGTAACGTTACGGGGTTGGTTATCACCCCTGATTTGGTCTTTATCCCGTCCTTATGCAGACAGAGTTGCACGATCTTTAGTCGAGGCAGTAGAAAAGACGGCATTACCAGCGGTATCTGGTAATAAAAAATCCCTTAATGACAGTTGTTTTGATTTTTAGGTAGTGAGGATTGGGGAAGAAGCAAGGGAGTAGAGAAGCAGGGGGCAGGGAGATGAGGGGACAAGAGGACAAGGAGATAAACAAAACTCCTAACTCTTAACTCCTAACTCTTAACTCCTAACTCAGCACGGGCTAAACCTTAGCTTTCCGCTAACAGCACTCAGCACTCCCAATGCCTAATGCCCAAAGAAAGTTAAGATTCTATTAGGTAATAATGCAATTTGCTAAGTTTTATCACGGCAGTAACAGTGATAACACTAAGCTGACCTTACTTAAGAAGGCATCCAGTTAATAGCTAAGATGTTCCCCACAAGTGTATTTATTCATTTTGAATTTTGAATTTTTATGTACGATGTCCTCGATTCCCGCTCTGTCTTAGAAATTTTGCGACCAGTGGAAGACCCAGAACTCCGCAAAAGTCTGGTAGAACTGAATATGATTCGCAACGTAAAAATTGATGGTGGTAAGGTTAGTTTCACTTTAGTGTTAACCACCCCTGCCTGTCCTTTACGTGAATTTATTGTCGAAGACTGTCAGAAAGCTGTCAAAAAACTTCCAGGCGTGACAGATGTCAGCATAGAAGTGACGGCAGAAACACCACAACAAAAAAGTTTACCCGATCGCACTGGCATTTCTGGAGTCAAAAATATCATTGCTGTATCCAGCGGTAAAGGTGGCGTTGGTAAAAGTACCGTGGCGGTAAATGTTGCAGTGGCTCTAGCCCAAACTGGGGCGAAAGTCGGCTTGCTAGATGCTGATATTTACGGGCCCAATGACCCAACCATGCTGGGTTTGTCTGATGCTCAAATTACTGTGCGTTCTACTGAAACAGGTGAAATCCTGGAACCTGCTTTTAATCACGGCGTCAAATTAGTTTCAATGGGCTTTTTGATTGACCGAGATCAACCAGTAATTTGGCGGGGGCCTATGCTCAATGGTGTAATTCGCCAGTTTCTCTATCAAGTGCAGTGGGGAGAACTGGATTACTTGATTGTAGATATGCCACCGGGAACCGGAGATGCTCAGTTAACTTTAACACAAGCAGTGCCGATGGCAGGAGCAGTAATTGTCACCACACCGCAAAACGTAGCTCTGTTAGATTCTCGCAAGGGATTGCGGATGTTCCAGCAAATGAATGTTCCAGTATTGGGGATCGTGGAAAATATGAGCTATTTTATCCCCCCCGATCGACCAGATAAGCAATATGACATCTTTGGTTCCGGTGGTGGCTCCAAAACAGCTGCGGAATTGGGAGTGCCACTCTTGGGGTGTGTGCCGCTAGAAATTTCCACGCGAGTTGGTGGTGATAGTGGTGTACCGATAGTTGTTGGCGATCCAGATTCAGCTTCAGCCAAAGCATTAATAGCGATCGCTCTTACCATTGCTGGTAAAGTATCAGTTGCTGCCCTGACATAATTATAAATTTTATATTTCTATCTACTTCCTGGGCTATAGCTTGGGAATACTAGAAATTGGGTGTTAGGGATTAGAGAAGTTGGGGAAGAATAAATATTGATTATTGACCAATTCCCAAACCCCAACAATTAAAGCTAAAGTCTAAACTGGCACAATGTTGTTAAAACGATCGCTCCCCAAAATTCGCTGGAAGTCTTGGGTTAAGCCCTGGCAGCATGTAGATTGGCTACTTTTTTGTTTGCCGATTGCTGTTAGTATTTTTGGCGGCCTGATGATTCTCAGTACGGAACTGAAGCAGCCAGTAACTGACTGGTGGTGGCACTGGATGGTAGCGGGTATCGGCGTGCTTATAGCCCTATTTTTATCTCGCATTCGTTACGAACTCTTGATGCAGTGGCACTGGGTAACATACACACTGACGAACTTCAGTTTAATTGCCGTGATGATTGCTGGTACTAGCGCCAAAGGGGCACAACGGTGGATTAGTATCGCCGGTTTTAACGTGCAACCCTCAGAATTTGCCAAAGTCGGCATGATTATCACATTAGCAGCTTTGCTACACAGGCGGACTGCTTCTAGCCTCGAAGGTGTTTTCCGCGTTTTGGCAATCACCGCTATACCTTGGGGACTAGTATTTTTACAGCCAGATTTAGCAACATCACTGGTATTTGGTGCGATCGTCTTAGGAATGCTTTACTGGGCAAATGCTAACCCAGGCTGGTTAATTCTGATGATTTCTCCGGTGGTTGCCGCCATTTTGTTTAGTATCTCTTGGCCTTTAACAGCGCCGATAGTTTTATTCAAAGAACTATCTTTTGGCCCATTAGGATTAATTTGGTCAGTTGCAATGGCTATTGTGGGCTGGCAAACTCTTCCCTGGCGTCGATTTGGTTTGGGTGCTATCGGTGCGTGGACTCTCAATATACTGGGTGGCGAATTAGGAGTCTTCGCCTGGAACCATGTTTTGAAAGAGTATCAAAAAGACCGACTAACTGTATTCATGAATCCCGATCACGATCCACTCGGTGCTGGATATCACTTAATCCAATCTCGCATTGCTATTGGTGCTGGTGAAATCTGGGGATGGGGTCTGTTCAAGGGGCCCATGACACAACTGAATTTTGTACCAGAACAGCATACAGACTTTATTTTCTCCGCAGTAGGGGAAGAATTTGGTTTTGTCGGTTGTTTGTTAGTACTGTTTGTCTTCTGCTTAATTTGCTTCCGTCTACTGCATATTGCCCAAACCGCCAAAGATAACTTTGGTTCTTTGTTGGCTATTGGTGTTTTGTCCATGATTGTGTTTCAGCTGATTGTCAACATTGGCATGACTGTTGGTTTAGCACCTGTGGCAGGAATTCCCTTACCTTGGATGAGTTATGGGCGTTCTGCGATGCTGACCAACTTCATTTCCTTGGGAATAGTAGAATCGGTAGCAAATTTTCGACAAAAACAGAAGTATTATTGATTCGTCATTAGTCATTTGTCCTTTGTCCTTCGCTAATGACAAATGACTATTAACAAGTATTAAGCTATTAAAAGGAAACAAACGAGGCTAAAAAAATGATTCTGCCTGGAGCAACTGTTCGTATTAAGAATCCCGCAGATACCTATTATCGCTACGAAGGACTCGTGCAACGGGTGAGTGATGGCAAAGTAGCCGTATTATTTGAAGGTGGTAACTGGGATAAATTAGTTACCTTTCGTTTGAGCGAATTGGAACTCGTAGAAACTACCGCCGGACGTAAAAAAGCCAAATAAAATTAGTCATTAGTCATTTGTTCTTTGTCATTTGGCAAAAACTAATGACTAATGACGAATGACTAATGACTAAATCACTATGCGCCTCCCCCTACCACAGTTTGCCACTGGCGATCGCCATCCGAACCACATTGCGGAGGTGATTGAAACTACTAGTACTGAATTTTTAGCTCAGTGTTTAGAGCCAGAAGATTTAAGCTTTCCCTCCATGCCACCCTTTGGTAGTTGGGTCTGTTCTGTAGATGAGGAATCTGGCAATCAAATTTATGCTGTAGTGTATTATGCCACAACTATGCCCATAGATTCCGTACACAGAGCAAGAGCATTAGGGTTGTCCTTGCAAGACTTACGGGAAGAACAACCCCAAATATTTGCCATGCTCCGCACAGAATTTAGGG
Source organism: Nostoc sp. DedQUE08 (assembly GCF_034530895.1). NCBI lineage: Bacteria > Bacillati > Cyanobacteriota > Cyanophyceae > Nostocales > Nostocaceae > Nostoc > Nostoc sp. DedQUE08. The sequence goes on along the minus strand of NZ_JAVRCD010000040.1, from coordinate 18,560 downwards.
CTGCGATCGTGGGATTTGAACTATCTTCGCAAAATCAAAGTTATAACCAAAGAGTATATCAGTATCTTCCACCCCGTCCCCCGCAAATTCATCAAGCTGTTTATCGATGTGAACCAGAAGCGATCATTAAATTTACTGAAGAACTAGATTTTTTACGGACACTGCTGTGTATAAATGGTGCGCCAATCGAGTCTTTAGCCGCAGCTGCCATTCGAGATGTATACCAGTTACGCAAAGCTGACCGACAATGGCTAATTAAAGCTGGACGTAGTTTAAGTGTGCTACTTAAAGACGACTACGATCGCTTACGATTCATTTTGAGTCAAATCCACCCGTAGGTAGTTAATTCTTAAATAATTGCCTAGTTAGTGTAAATTAAGAAGATTTTTGATTTTTTGTCAGGTGGCTTCCCTATCTATTCATATTGATCGGGCGATCGCCTCCAAGGTAATCGCTGTTTTACCATAGCCCCTTCAATTCCTATATATGGAACTAATATCACAAGTTCTTGTTCTGGAACCAACTTCCCAAGTTCTTGGCAAAGAACCAATTGTTCCCTTTGCTATTTTGCTGGTGGTCATCTTAGTTATACCCATCATGTTTGAGCGGCTAAGATTACCAGGATTAGTGGGTTTGGTTTTCTCAGGGCTAGTACTTGGGCCCTCAGGTTGGAATCTTTTTCAGTCTGACTCACCCATGATTAACCTACTATCAGACATTGGGTTAATTTATTTGCTATTTGTCGCTGGGCTAGAAATTGATTTAGAACAGTTTCGTCGGAAAAAAAGTCGTGCTTTTGGGTTTGCTAGTTTTACTTTCAGTGTACCCCTACTCATGGGAACCTTAGTAGGGCTGATTTTCGGCTATGGCTGGAATACTTCAATCTTAATTGGCTCTTTATTTGCTTCCTATACCCTTTTGGCATACCCCATAATCAGTCGTTTGGGAGTAATAAACAACGAAGCTGTTACTGTCACCATTGGAGCTACGATTTTTACAAACATTGGTGCAGTATTAATATTAGCCATTTGTGTAGCTGTCTCTCATACTGAAGCATTCAGCTTTGCGAAACTACTAACTTTGTCTGGTTGGTTAATTATTTACTCTGTGGCTGTTGTGACAGGCTTTGATTGGGCAGGCAAAGAATTTTTCAAACGGTCTGGAGACGATGAAGGAAACAAGTTTTTATTTGTGTTGCTTTCTGTGTTTCTGGCAGCTGTGGGCGCTCAATTGATTGGGGTAGAAAAAATTGTTGGTGCTTTTTTAGCGGGTTTGGCAGTGAATGAAGCTGTGGGTGAAGGTCCAGTCAAAGAAAAGGTGGTATTTATTGGCAGTGTGCTGTTCATTCCTATTTTCTTTGTTGACCTTGGCTTACTGATCGATTTACCCGCCTTTGTGAATAATCTGAACACGCTCAAATTAACGCTGTCGGTCGTAGTTGGTTTGATTATCAGTAAATTGATCGCAGCTTTGTTGACAAAACTGGTTTACCGCTATAAATGGCAAGAAATGCTAACGATGTGGTCGCTGTCACTACCCCAGGTTGGTACAACGTTAGCAGCAACTTTAGTGGGATATCAGTCTGGGTTGCTGCCAGTAGAAGTATTACATAGTGTGATTGTTTTAATGGTGGTCACATCAACCTTGGGGCCGTTGATAACTAGTCGAATAGCTGTGAGTTTGAATTCCCCACCAGATGAAGATCCAGCACCACCCCTAGCTGAGGAGAATGCATCAAAAACAGACAATGCTTTTACTATAGTCGTACCTATATATAATCCTCAGACCCAGCAGTATTTGATTGAAATGGCAGCGTTATTAGCACGTCAGTCTCATGGCAAAATTATACCCCTGGCGATCGCTACTGCTGCTGCTCACATGGATGCACCCCAGTTAGAAGCGTCTCTACAACGGAGTGAGTGGTTATTGAATAAAGCCACGACACAAAGTCGAACCTTGGGCGTAGCCGCAGAACCAATGCTGCGAATCGATGATGCTTTTGCTCAAGGAATTAGCAGAGCGGCTCGCGAACAAAAGGCTAATTTAATTGTTATGGGTTGGGGTAAACGGACTGGGTTACGAGCGCGTTTATTTGGGAATGTGATTGATGGTGTGCTTTGGGCATCTCATTGTCCAGTAGCAGTGACACGTCTAGTAGAATCACCGAAAAAAATTCAGCGGATCTTAGTACCAATAGAAAACTTAACAGCACCAACATTACAACCCGTACAATTTGCCCAGCTGCTAGCACAGGCAAATCAGAGCCACATTACTGTGCTGAATGTGTGCGATCGCCGTACTAGTTCTAGTAAAATTGCTTGGAGGCGATCGCATCTCTCCTTATTGGTATCTAAATTGGCTTTAGCCAATGCCCCAGAAATTCAAATCATCGCTCACGAAAATGTTGCCCAAGCGATTTTACAGGCAGCAAGATTATATGATTTAGTAGTTTTACCTTTTATACGTAATCGTACCAGTCCTGGAGGGTTAGCCATTAGCGATGTCACAACCCAGTTAGCCAGACAACTCACCTGCTCAATTATTATGCTTGGAGAACCGCAACGCACTCAAAGCACAAATTTAATTATGTCTACCACGGCTAGCAGCATTACATCTGCTGTATGATGTAAAGCAGAATACAGTTCAAGTAAGTAAACCTGGGCTGCATTAGAATAGTCCGCCGGAGGCATCAAATTTCCGAAAATATTGTTAATAAATGAATAAGCTGTAGGGATTTACATCTGTATTATTTGGATATATTTGTAGCGCGAGTGTCAACGCCATCTCGACTAATTTTTTGTATCCAATTAAAAACTTGATAACCGTAAAAATACTTTATATTTTTGAAGATTTGATAAAGTTCGGCTGAACAACAAACAACTTTTAAACAATTTCTGTTATTTTGCTAATTAAATTCTTAAGAAAACAGGTAAAAATATAACAAAACTACAACTGTGAAAAAATAGGTAAGTTCAACAACAATTTTGGATTGAGCCTTGTTATTTTTTTTTGTTTTGTATTTTTGTGCCCAAGGTGGGTAATCTAAAAGTAAGTGCAATAGCTACTGAAAATATTTGTAAGTAACTGGGAAACTATGAGAATTTTGGTGACGGGCGGTGCTGGGTTTATTGGTTCCCATCTCATCGACCGACTAATGGCTGCTGGGCATGAAATAATATGCTTGGATAATTTTTACACTGGTCATAAACGCAACATTTTAAAATGGTTAGACCATCCGTACTTTGAATTGATCCGTCACGATATTACCGAACCAATTCGGTTAGAAGTCGATCAAATTTATCATTTAGCTTGTCCTGCTTCACCAGTACATTACCAGTACAACCCAGTTAAAACCGTTAAAACCAACGTGATGGGAACACTGAATATGTTGGGGCTAGCTAAACGTGTGAAAGCGAGGTTTTTCTTAGCTTCCACTAGTGAAGTATACGGAGATCCAGAAGTTCATCCCCAAACTGAAGAGTATAGAGGTAGCGTCAATCCGATTGGAATACGTTCGTGCTATGACGAAGGTAAAAGAATTGCTGAGACTCTAGCATTTGATTACTACAGGCAAAATAAAGTTGATATTCGAGTTGTGCGGATATTCAACACCTACGGACCGAGAATGTTAGAAAATGATGGTCGGGTGGTGAGCAACTTTATAGTTCAAGCCTTACAGGGTAATCCTTTAACCGTGTACGGTGATGGTTCGCAAACTCGTAGTTTCTGCTACGTTTCCGATTTGGTAGAAGGATTCATCCGCCTAATGAATAGCGACTACATTGGCCCAGTCAATCTGGGTAATCCTGGTGAATACACGATTTTACAATTGGCACAAACTGTGCAAAATATGATCAATCCAGACGCGCAGATTAAATTCGAGGCACTACCTTCGGACGATCCCCGACGTCGCCAGCCTGATATCACAAAGGCAAAAACTTGGTTAAATTGGGAACCTACCATTCCTCTACAAGAGGGTTTAAAACTAACAATAGAAGATTTTCGCGATCGCATTCAAAGCGATGTCAATAATTCAACCACCTGAGTTACGTCTAGCGTCGCTCTAAATTTTCATGCAGGCTAACCCCATCGGTAGCTAGTATATTTAGTTGCTGATTTTTCCCAAGCGTCTAAGTGTAAAATTGATAATTTCTTTTTGAAGATTAAACCCAAATAAGTGAGGAGTTAAATAAATGCGTGTTTGCGTTATTGGTACTGGTTACGTTGGTTTAGTTACAGGCGCTTGCTTGGCTCATATTGGGCATGATGTAATTTGCGTAGACAACAACGAAGAAAAAGTTAAGTTAATGAAGTCTGGGCAGTCTCCAATTTTTGAGCCGGGACTCTCAGAAATTATGCAGTCTGCCATTCAAACAGAGAAGATTCATTTTACTAGCGATCTTGCTGCTGGAGTTTCCCACGGAGAAATTCTGTTTATTGCTGTGGGAACGCCACCTTTGCCCACTGGTGAAAGTGATACTCGTTACGTCGAAGCTGTAGCTCGTGGGATTGGTGAAAATCTCAACGGTGGTTATAAAGTCATAGTGAATAAATCTACAGTACCCATTGGCTCAGGTGACTGGGTACGGATGCTTGTTCTAGATGGTGTTGCAGAGCGGCAGAAAACACTGGTACCCGCAGGTGGAGTGCCGAGTGATGAGAAATTACCTGAATTTGTAGCCGAGTTTGATGTAGTCAGCAACCCAGAGTTTTTGCGCGAAGGTTCGGCAGTTCACGACACCTTTAACCCCGATCGCATCGTACTAGGAGGCAATAGCCAAAGAGCAGTAGCTTTAATGCAACAACTGTATGCCCCAATTGTAGAACGCAAGTACGCTGACGATCAATCTTTACCCCCAGTGCCAATTCTGGCAACAGACCTGAGTTCGGCGGAGATGATTAAATACGCTGCTAATGCCTTTTTAGCCACTAAGATTAGTTTTATTAACGAAGTTGCTAATATTTGCGATCGCGTTGGTGCTGATGTCACCCAAGTAGCTAGAGGTATTGGTCTAGATTCCCGCATTGGTAACAAGTTTTTACAAGCTGGTATTGGTTGGGGTGGTTCTTGTTTTCCCAAAGATGTCTCTGCTCTAATTCACACTGCTGATGACTATGGTTATGAAGCCCAGCTACTGAAATCTGCTGTCAGTGTCAACGAACGTCAGCGGTTGATTGCTTTGGAAAAACTCCAACAAGTTCTAAAAATTCTCAAAGGCAAAACAGTCGGACTACTCGGACTGACCTTCAAGCCCGATACCGACGACTTGCGCGACGCCCCAGCACTCAACCTAATTGAGCAGTTAAACCGACTGGGAGCTAAAGTTAAAGCCTATGACCCCATTGTTTCCCAAACAGGTCTACGTCATGGACTTTCTGGTGTGCTAGTAGAAACCGATGCCGAAAGACTCGCTGACGGCTGTGATGCCTTAGTACTTGTCACCGAATGGCAGCAATTCAGCACTCTGGACTATGTGAAGATGGCGAAACTGATGGCCCACCCCGTTATCATCGACGGTCGTAACTTCCTCGACCCCGAAGCAATGATCCGCGCTGGATTCCAGTATGTAGGTGTGGGAAGATAAAAAGTTAAAAGTTAGGAGTTATTAATTACTCCTAACTTTCTTCAAAAACTAAAGATTTAAATTACCGTCTAGAATCATTTAGGCGGTATTTAATTTGTTTAAAGCTTCACTATACTTTAATTTTTTGCCTATAATTTTGGATTAAGGACTATTTGGAATACGTTCAATTTCAGCATATCCACTGAAAATAATTTTTTGACCTTCAGTTTCTAATCGGTTGAGGCGCATTTTCACTCCATCAAGATCAAAACGATCCAAATCGACCATATTATCTAAAATTTCTACCAGTGCTACGCTCAACGTTTGCGAGATTTCTCGTTGCCCTTCTGGCACTTGGTCAAGTTGAATTTTCGGATCTTTGAAAGAAACTCGCCGCCGTCTTTCAATACCTACAGTTAAAATCATGTTCAGGGGTACGAGTTCGCCATTATTTAAATCTGCTTTTGCTACAAGCTGTAAGCGATTTTCTGGCAATAGCTGTACCTGAACATCTGTAAAGGAGACTGGTTCTCCACCAGATAATTCTGTCAGTGATGGTACGGTGAGGTTAAGCAAGCGCTTTTTCACCAGTTCTGCATTAAAAGCTTGGTTTATGCCTGCTTCTGATAAGATTACTTGAGCGATCGCTTGAGTAGGTTGCTTAAGGCTAAGTTTGCCCTTTAAAACCGAGCCGAAGTCAATGGCCACCGCATCAGTTTCAAACGACATCTCCTCAACCGCGAAATCTCTCCGAATCACCAAGCCACGGCCGCTCATTTTGAAGCTATCAATGCTGCCTTGCAAGAGCTTGCTGGAAGGATAGCAGCGCACAAAGACTTCTACTGACTCGCTCGTGCTAAACAGGTGGCGAATCGTTTGGCTAGCGACTGTGTTGAGCATTCGCTCTCCCCAATCTGTGCCTTTAGGATCTTGTAAACCAGTAAGTCCGCCGAACATGTGGTTTTGGGTCTCTAGAAGTTCTTTGTACTTTTGTAACAAATCATGAAGAATACAGCAAGCGATCCCGTGATTAATTGTGCTGATGAATAGGCATAGAATGGCTGATAATTGATGAATTATGTATTAAATATTACTATGTGATTTAAGTTGAGAGAAAGTCGTAGTATTCATGACAATAGTAATCCTAAGAGAATCAGATTACTGCGGCGTAGTATTTTATAGATGGTTAAAATGTATCATTTATACGGTTATAATACATTTTGGGTACTCTAGTACTACATAAAAGAAGGCTGAGTCTTCCTGAATCAGCTTCAACCTCATGGTTTCCACACGTATCGCGAAGTCTTACGATCCGCTCAAATACTGCATTAGCAATATTAATCGTGCTAATTTTGATATGATTCTGGATTTATTTAATGCATAAAACCAGAATCATATCAAGATATTCACGTTCTTTGGTAATTTTCGTTATAGTTTCTGTGGCGATCGCTCCATAGTTTTTATAATTTTAAATTCATTAATCAAGTTTCTAGAATTCAAAATATATTGGTATTGAGTTTATTTTCTTGATGCTGACATCAATTCCTGGATGCCCTGTGGTTCTTCTCCCAGCCAATCTTGATTTTGGGCAGTGCTGTCGAAGATTGATGAGGTTTTGAAAGGCTCAAACTCGCCGCGTGATGACGCTTCTGCCGTTTTTGCTAAGAGCGATCGCACTTGCTCGTCGTTCATTGGCTGGAACGTCCGCACTGCTTCAAAAGCTTGCTCTAGAATCTCCATACTGTCAATTCCGGTAATCACAACTGATGTAGGCAGATTCAAAGCATAGTGTAAACATTCAATTGGCGTTACAGTATTTGACCGTAAAAGAATACCATTTGCCAAGCTTTTCATTCCCAGAACCCCGATGTTTTGTTTAACTAGCTCTGGTAAAACCAGCTTTTCAAAGCTTCGGTAGTGGGCATCCATCACACTCAGAGGCATCTGCACTGTATCAAATTTAAACCCGTTACTGGCTGCAACTTCCAGCATATGCAGATGAACATAGGGGTCTTTATGCCCAGTAAAACCTATATATCGGAGTTTGCCAGCTTTCCGTGCTTCAATCAAGGCAGCATTCGCCCCTTCTTCGTGAAAAACTCGATGCGGATCTTCATGCCGCAGGATTTCGTGGTGCTGAACCAGATCGATGCAATCAACTTGCAGGCGTTGCAGTGATTCGTCTAGCTGTTTTGCTGCTGCTTTTTTAGAGCGACCATCGATTTTCGTCATCAGGAACACTTTGTCTCGATAGCCATGCAAGAGCGCTTTTCCCATGCGAATTTCGCTGACTCCACCGTTGTAATCCCAACTGTTATCCATAAAAGTGATGCCGCGATCGATCGCAGTTCTAACAATTCGGATACCTAGTTCCTCATCAACATGCTTCAAGGCGATGTGCCAACCACCCAATCCGATGGCGGAAACTTTCTCTCCTGTACTGCCGATAACTCGGTATTGCATTTCTGAATTTGACGTAGTTTCTGACATGAGTTTTCCAAGTCTTTCAGCTATTACTTAAGTACATATAGCCATCTGCCAATTCAAACACAAGAGAAAGTTGACAATATCTTGCTGAAGATACACTTTTCAACTCATCGGGAAATTACTGAAGAAGCCAAAATATCGATGGCAATTTGCTATGTTTGAGGTAAAGAATCGAGGGCACAGCATTGCTGTACCCCTAGAACATATTTGGTTCAAATAAATGAAAACTGTTGTACGAAATTAACAATTATTTACCACTATAAAAAAAGGCAATTTCTTTTTCTTTTAGGGGTGCGAAACCAGCATCTACAAGTAATTGGTCGAGTTCTGCTTGGGCAATGTGTTTTGCGCCAATTCGTACAATGCGCGATCGCATAGTATTAGATACACCACTGCGCTGTCTATTGGCTTCTAGCGCCATAACTTTACTATAAAGTTCTAGCTTGGCAGGCGGAATGGGAGAACCATCAAAATCAATTCCCTGTGCGATCGCTTCATCAATCGCATCAGCTCCTGTAGTAGTTTGATTCCCTGGGTTAGTTTCGGTAGGCATGGTGATTTACTCTTCTTCGCTATGGGTAGATTTTACCAGCGTTACTGACACCAAAGTTGCCCGAACTCACGTTTACAGAAGTTTTCATGTATTTGAACCACATTTGTTGTAGGGGCGCAAGGCTTTGCGTCCTTACAACTGCGTGGTTCTCTTTATTAATCACGAGCTTGTCGCGTCACCACACCACCAACAAATGCCCCTAAAATAGTGCCTGTCCATAGCCCTGTTGTGCTACCTTGCCATATTGCTCCTGGTGTAATCCAAGCGTTGCACATCTCCTTTAAACCCCAAGGTTGGTTTTGACACTTTTGACTATGCAGCATTATGGTAATTTGCCCACTGGTGTAAGCGCCAAAAAAACCTGATGACAGCGCCAAGAAAGTGCAAATTAAAATTCTGTTTTTTGTCATTTGTCATTTGTCATTTGTCATTGGTCATTATGCCCAATGCCCTATTCCCAATCAACCTGTATTTCTCATCCCGGCTGCAATCCCATTAATAGTTAACAATGCTCCTCGCAGTAACTCGCCTTTGCTGTAACGAGAATGAATTACTCCAGAAGTAGCAGTAGTATTTTGGGACTGCCGTAGACGCTTGAGTAGTGAAACTTGGATAAATCCCAAGGGGACAATTGTCCCATTCCGTAACTGCACAGATCGTTGCAATACCGGATCGCCATCTAAGAGTCGATTGTGATCGGTGATTTTTAACACCAAATCCCTTGTCAGATAGAACTCGCTAGCAATTTGGTCAAAAACCTTGGCAAAACGAAGTTGATCTTCTGGTTTTGAGAGTTCTTGGACGTAGTGATGTGCCATTTGCATATCTACTTTTGCCAAAGTCATCTCGGCCTTAGAAATCACCATCTTGAAAAACGGCCACTTAACGTAAAAGTAGCGCAGTAATTTCAAGTGTTCTTCTGGTTCTGCGTTCAAAAATTCTTGTAAGGCTGTGCCAACGCCATACCACGAAGGAAGTAAAAAGCGAGTTTGCGTCCAGCTAAATACCCAAGGAATAGCTCGCAGACTGCTTAAATCTTTTTTACCAGATGGCCGACGGGCGGGACGGGAACTAATTTGCAGTTGGCTAATTTCTTCAATGGGGGTTACTTCATGGAAGAAATCAACAAAATCAGGCTGTTCGTAGATTAAAGCTCGATAATGTTGACGCGATCGCACTGCTAATTCTTCCATAATCTCATTCCAGGGTTCAATATCATCAAACCCTGTCCGCAGCAGGCTGGCTTGAATCACAGCCGTAGTGATGGTTTCCATGTGATACAAAGCCAAGTCCAACAAGGAATATTTGGAAGCTAAAACTTCTCCTTGTTCGGTAATCTTGATTCGCCCATTGATACTATGACCTGGTTGAGCCAAAATCGCTTCGTAAGCAGGGCCCCCACCTCGTCCCACAGAACCGCCGCGTCCGTGGAAAATTCGCAAATTTAGATCGTAGTTTTCTGCTATTTGTTGCAGTGATTTTTGAGCTTTATGAATTTCCCAATTACTGCTTAAAAAACCAGAGTCTTTGTTGCTGTCAGAATACCCCAGCATTACTTCTTGCAAGTTGGGGGTGATGGAGGAGGCAGGGGAGCAGGGGAGCAGGGGGGCAGGGGAGGCAGGGGAGGCAGGGGGGGCAGGGGAGGGTGAATTTTCATCTGCACCTTCTGTTTTTGTCTGTTCGTAACCACCGGCTAATAAAGCGCGATATAACGGCAGTTCAAACAGTTTCCGCATGACGCTTCTAGAGCGTTGTAAGTCTTCTACTGTCTCAAAAAGGGGGATAACTTGAATAGTTCCGACGGCAATGGCGGGGTCAAAAAGTCTGGCTTCTTTAGCTAAAAGCAATACTTCCAGCACGTCGCTCACGTCGCGGCACATACTGATAATGTAAGTTTGGCAGATGTTCAGACCAAATTCTTGCTGGAGCGATCGCACGACGCGAAAGGTTTCAATTACATCGTTGGTTTTTTCGGAAAATGGCAATTCTGCGGGAATTAATGGTCTGCGGGTTTGCAGTTCGCCTGTAAGCCAAGCAACTTTTTGCTCTTCGGAGAGTTCGTTGTAAGGTTGGGGTAATATTTGCAGGTATTCCAGAATCTCATTGAGCGCATCGGCGTGGCGGGATGATTCTTGGCGGATATCTAACTGTGTCAAGTTAAAGCCAAAAATTTCTACCTGACAAATCAGATTTTCTAATTCTCGACAACTTAAACCTGTTTCTGTTAAGTTGCGCTGAATCATCCGCAGTTCTGCTAAAAAATCGGCTCCTGAACGATATAGGGGACTGTCTTGATTTGTTGGCGTTTCCCGATTGTACAAAGCTATATTGCGATCGCGAGTATTTTCCAGCCGTTTCAGTACGTAAGCCAGTTTGAGCCGATAAGGTTCTTGTCGATAACGCAGTGCCAGTGCATCGTAAACTTCACTCAATTGGGACTGATCCAATTCTAGAGATTCCAGTAAGTCTGGTAAAACATCACTCCAGTGCATCGACACACTCAACAATTCAATCAGATTTTTCACTGACTGAATATATCTCCCGATCACCATTTTGCGCTGATAGCAAGCTGTTTTCCAGGTGATTTCAGGTGTGACTGATGGGTTTCCATCTCTGTCTGAGCCTACCCATGAGCCAAAAGAGCAAAAGTTTTTACTCGGTGGTTCAAGCCAAGGAAAGGTATTGGATAGAGCGTGTTTGAAACGTTTATACAGTTGGGGAATGCCATCAAATAAAACTTCTTGGAAGTAGTGCAGGGCATAATCTACTTCATCTAGCACTGTGGGTTTGAACTGGTGAAGTTCATCTGTACGCCACCACAGGCGAATCTCTTCGAGCAATTGTTCGCGGACATCTACTGCTTCCCAAGGATATGCTCCTGGTGTACTCCCAGAGTGATTTTCCAAGGTATCCAGTTTTTGCAAAAGTTGTACCACCTGTCGCTGCTTATCCCGGATAGTATGACGAACAATTTCCGTCGGATGCGCTGTAAAAACTAACCGCACATCCAGATGTGCAATTAGACGTTGAATTTGCTGGGGTGGTACATTCAGTTTGAATAAATAGGGAAACAAGGCAGCAAAAGTACCTTTTGGTTTGACTTGCGCCTTTTCGAGATAATTCTTTTTGAGGAAGGCTGCTGCTATTCCCTTGCTAACAGGCGCATCATCTTCTCTTTGATTGGAGGAATAGTTAACATTAGACGGTGTTTCCGGCTCCATAGCCTCTGTTTCTGCTTCATAACGACTCAATTGCTGCCGTTGTTCGTATTCCTGCTCTATGATGTTAATCAGCTGAAAATACAGAGCGAAAGCACGAGCCGCGCGAATTGCTTCGTTGATATTTAGTTGTTCAATTAATTTTACGGCTGAGGATGCTTGGTCATTTGTTGCTTGTCCCTCTGGCGAACATAGATCGCGCAACTCACGCAACAAGTCTACCATATTTTGACCGCATTCTTGCCGGAGAACTGACTCCCACAATTCTTCCACTACCTGGAGACGATGACGCAAAAATAATTCCGACACCGGGTATATATCAGCAGTTTGAGACGAAGAGTATAAAAGGGAACCCATATTCTCTATTCTTGTAAAGCTAATTACTGTTTACGGTTCTAGGTTTTGCACTTAATGCTCGCTGGGTTGTTCCTGAGCAAATAATTATTTGGTGTATATCTTCTCATCTTGATTGATTTCGCGTTCATCTGGGAAATCTAAATTGGGTAGGCGATCGCCTCGAAATAATTCTTCACTAGCTTCTCCTATGGCTTCTAGTGCTCTTACTGTAGTTTTTCCAGTAATCAGCAGCAGTAATATAGACGCTGTACCTATTTGTAAAAGGAGCGATTGAGGAATCGGAAACAAATCCAGATTGGATGCGGGTTTAGGTGAAGACTCTTGGTTGGTAGGAGGCATTGCTAATTTTTGGTTATGGGAATTATGAGTAAAAAGCAGTTAGGAGTTAGGAGTTCAGAGTTAGGAGTTAGGATGACTCCAACGATAAAGGAATGGAGTTGAAATGAGATAAGCTGATTATTTGTTTAGCCGATCCGGGACATTAGCGTAGTCGGACACAAATCCGGCTTTAAAGGACAAGTCATCAGCCAGTCATATAGAATTATTCTGACTCCTAGCTCCTGGCTCCTAACTTTTAACTCCTAACTCCTAACTTCTGATTTCTGACTCCCTATTAGTAAAATAAACGCAAAACTCAACACTTAGTCAGACTTGCAACCTATACAAGACTATCTTGTCCGATTTTGTGAGCTACGAAGGTAACAAAATTGTTAAAAAAAAACGTCAGAGTGTGATAAACCTATGGTTCTAGTTTACAAGTGCAGGCACTATCCCCCAACCATCGCTGACTGTAAAGTTAACTGAGCATGAAAACAGTAGTACCAGATCGCCAGCAATCCTTAGTGCAATGGGTAAGCCAAGCAACAGGGATCAACACTTTCGGAGTGAAAGTCCGGTTGCGGGGAAATGACCTTCATATTCTTTGTGAAGGTACAGAATGTCCGCAGCGTTGGCGTACTTTGTCTGATTTGCTGCAAGCACTACAGCAAACAAACTTAGATATCCTCACAAACAGCGAACAAACCTCAATATATCAAGTATTTGTCTATGGCCGCAGAAAAGGGGAGCAGCGTCCCTCGTGGTGCCATCGGGTTCACTTGAATCAAATAGATAAGCATCTCGATCAGGTGCAACAAGCGCTGCTAGCAGACTCGGAAAAATTAAAACAATCGGGTGGGGCGCTAATTGTCTCTAACGAAAGTTTGGCACGCCAAGGGAATCCAGAAGCGATCGCTCGATATCTTAGCGAAACTTTGAGTACGTTAGGTGTATCGGTACAGGTAAAGATTAAGCCATATAAGCCCAAGAATTCTCAGCCAGAAGAAAATCGTCTGTGGATATTTTGCCAGTCAAGCTATAGCCCTGATGCATCGTTGCTTGCTGAACCGATAGCACAAAAGTTGCGTTATCTCAAGCTTTCCGGGTACCAAGATGCCGTAATTGTTTCTCAGGTAAGCGGCGAAACTGATCCTGATTGGCTGCTGCAGGTGGATTTGACGCCACCAGAGGTGATGCTGAAAGAGTGGGCGCGTTGGGGAGATGTGCAAGCGATCGCTCGATTATTAGCTGAAGTACTATCAGGGTTAAAAGTTGGTGTCCAAGTTTCTTTAAAAGAATCAACGCTACATATATTTTGTATACCAGCTTTCGATCCTTTAGGAACAGCCCCGATCCCAGACAAGGTAGCGTGCTTAAAGGCAATTTTACCGCAGCTAGAAGCGATCGCTCCTCAAGCCATTCTCGCCGCCACCGTATACGGACAAAAAGCAGGCGACAAAGAACCCACTTGGATTGATTGGTTGAGTTTACCCGCAGCAAACTATCCCGCTTTTGCCATATCACCACTTGATTTGGCAAATACTGGTGATGAACCAGCGATGGTATTTTTACTAGAGCGCTTACTCAATCCTGATTTGGATTGGCGACTATTGACAGGTGGAATTCGCGTACTTCTACTGAACAAAAATGGTTTATTGCACATTATGTGTGATGCACCTGTTTGTCCACAGCGACAACAAGTAGCAAGTAAAATTACGCAGTTTATCCGCCAGTTAAAAATTTCCGGTATTATGGGAGTACGTATCTACGGTCGCCGTGCTGGGAATAAAGAACCTTTTTGGCATTATGGCGTCGATCTTGAACATCGCCAACGTTTAGTACCAGAAGCAACCCCAGAATTTGCTGCTACTTCTATATACATTGACGATTTAGTAACATCTGAGACTAGTGAACCAATTTTGCGCCCAGACTTAACGACAGAAGAAGTTCAAAATTTTGTAACCGAAGTAGCGCGAGATTGGATAGCAACGGCGAGTTCAACTGCGAGAAAATTCTTGTTGAAAAGCCAGTTATTTACCGAAAGCAGCGATTCAGCAGAACGTAACCATGATGTTCAAGGAATTAAAATTGCTCTAGTTTGGGGAACACTGGGATTATTGCTCACCCTGCAAACTGATTGGGTATTGGGTCGAATTATTGCACGTACTACGCCCACGCCAAAAGTAGCTAGTGCCACCCTCCCATCTCCATCTTCCGAGCAAAAGGCATCTTTGACATCTGGGAAAAATCCGAGTGAGAAAACGACATTTTTTAGCAGCACTTCCAAGAAAAAATCTCCTCCAAATCAGAGTTCTGTATTTAATGCTTCGGAATTTACCCAGAGTGATGATACCCCAAAAAATAATTTGGCAGCCGCACCATTGAAGGAAAAAGCAACCGCAACAGCTATTCTTTTAGCAGCGCGATCGCAGATGCCAAGTTTTAATGTTAGGCAGTTAGACGAGCAACTAGCACTGTATAAACAGCGTTTGGCTAGAACTGGTAGTCCGCCAGATGTGTTGATTATTGGCTCCTCGCGCGCCCTCAGAGGAGTAGATCCCGCAGCACTTTCTAAAGCTTTAGCAACTCAAGGTTATCCAAATCTTGACGTGTTTAACTTCGGAATCAACGGTGCTACGGCACAAGTTGTAGACTTTGTGATTCGTCACGTTTTAGAACCATCAGAACTACCCAAAATAATTATCTGGGCAGATGGGGCGCGTGCTTTCAATGGTGGACGCGAGGATATTACCTTTAAATCACTTGCGGCATCCGTTGGTTATAAGCAAGCATTCCAAAAAACAGCAACCACTGCAAATAGCAATGATTTACCAGAGAATATAGTAAATTCGGAAGAACAAAAAACAAACGAAGAAAAACAGGAGATTAGTACTTATGAAGCCGTCAATCAGTCATTAAATCAGGCTCTAGCCTCTGTTTCTGCTAGCTATCAAAACCGCGATCAAATTAAAAGTTTACTACAAAAACAACTGCTCGTATTTGGTAAAAATCAGACAGTTGCATCACAAAAACAGTTGACAGACGGTACTTCAGATGAAAGTATTTCCCAGCAAGCAGTTGACTTTGATGGCTTTCTACCTTTGTCGATTCGCTTTAATCCCGCGAGATACTATCAAAAACATTCCAGAGTTCCCGGAAATTATGACAACGACTATAAATCTTTCCAAGTAGAAGGACAGCAAGATACTGCTTTTCAAGAAGTGCTTCAGTTTACCCAGTCTCAGAAAATCTCCTTAGTATTTGTCAATATGCCTTTGACGGCAGATTATTTAGATCCAGTGCGTAAACAATATGAGCAACAATTTCAGCAATATATGTTGCGTTTGGCTACTAATCCCAACTTTATTTATCGTGATTTGAGCCAACAGTGGCCAAAAGTAAATGATTTCTTTTCCGATCCTAGCCACCTCAATCGGTTTGGTGCATACGAAGTATCGAAAAAGCTAGCTAACGATCCGATGATTCCTTGGCCAGTGAAGTAGGGAGTGGGGATGAGGGAGCAGGGGGCAGGGAGCAGGGGGCAGGGAGCAGGTGAGAATAACTAATGACCAATGACAAATGACACATGAAAAATGACTAAAAAATGAACTTTATCTCAATTTTCTTTGGGCTGTTCTTATTGAGTGTGTTAGGAATTTACTGGTCTTTAGCACAACATAAATTGCGATTATGGACGCTGCTAATTGCTAGTTTGGTTTTTTACTCCTCTTTGCACATCCAATATATACCATTACTATTAGCATTGACGTTTATCAATTTCCGTATAGGACTGAAAATTGGTAACAACACATCACCAGGGAAACATTCTCTTGACTGGCAAATTTCTAACGAAGAGTGGCAATTTGCTCAAGTTGATTGGAATCGTCGCCGTTTAAAGGTTTTGTGGGTGGGTATAATTCTAAATGTTTTTCTGCTATTAGCTTTTAAGTATTTTACCCCTTTATTCAAGTTTGTTTTTCATGTTCAAACAAACTCACCAGATAGCTCTTTTAAATTAATTGCACCCTTGGGAATTTCATTTTTCACCTTTGAATGTATTGCTTATTTAATAGATGTCTATCGCGGTGCCCCTGCTACTGATAATTTTCTCAAATTTGCTACGTACAAATTATTCTTCGCCAAACTGATTTCAGGGCCGATTACGCGCTACCACAACTTAGCAAATCAATTCAATACATTAGAATTACCCAATACTAATAGAGTAGCCCAAGCGCTGTGGTTGATTGCTAGGGGCGCAGTCAAAAAAGGTATTTTTGCAGACCACTTGGGAATTTTTGTAGATTTATGTTTCGGTAATTTGCAACGGGCCGGTAGTACGGATCTCTGGTTAGCTACATTTGCTTATGGGTTGCAGTTATATCTAGATTTCAACGGTTACGTAGACATTGCCCGTGGTAGTGCTATGCTTTTCGGTTTAGTTCTACCTGAAAATTTCGACTTTCCTTATTTCAGCACCAATATTTCTGAATTTTGGCGGCGCTGGCACATGACTCTGGGTGATTGGTTACGTAACTATGTCTACTTTCCGTTGGGTGGTTCCCGTCGCGGTTTAGTCCGTACCTGCTGGAATTTATTTATTGTGATGCTAATTGCTGGTATCTGGCACGGTGCTGCTTTGGGTTATGTCGTTTGGGGTATACTCCACGGATTAGCTTTGGTGGTTCATCGACTTACAGATTCTATAAGCGATCGCTTTGAAACTTTAGAACAATTCTGGCAAAATCCTCTGGGTATCTTTGTCGCTTGGTTCTTAACTCAAATGATGGTTTTTACCTCTTGGATTTGGTTCCGTCTACCTAATCTCCAAGACTCTTCTTTGGTAATTCGGCATCTTTGGGGTTATCCGGCTGACGCCCAGTTTGCTGAAAAGGTCTATGTCGAAGCCTTAAATATGAGCCAATCCCAACTCGCTTGGGTACTTCTAGGTTTAGCTGCGCTTATGGCTGTAGTCTATGCATTCAATCGAATGCTGAAGTTAGAGTTTAACTGGCCCCTTAAGCTTGTCTTCGTCCCCCTATGTTTTTACGCTGTTTGGTTATTAGCTCCTGAAGGCAGTTTGCCTTATATCTACTTTGATTTTTAACTGAATCATCAGACAATATAGAACTTAATATCTTGTTACAAATCAACAAGACTTAAAATGTTTTTCATCGACTAATTGTAAAGAAGTGTAAAGGTAAATAACTAGGCGATCGCTTCATTGAAAGTGGTAGCTAGTTTATTGTTGAAATGGCTGAAAAAGCTTGAATCTATTACTTTTATTTTGATTATTTCATAGAAGGAAAACTTTACAGATCGATGAGCTTGTTAAAGAATTACGTTACAGAATATTAAGCCAAAGATCCCGTCAAAGTAAATTCATGTAGACTGTATTTCAACAGGCGAAAATAAATCCGTTTGTTGCATATTTAACAACCCATAGCACTTATAAAACCATGACCACAACCTTACAACGGCGCTCCGACGCTAATGTATGGGATCGCTTCTGCGAGTGGATCACCAGCACTGACAACCGTATATATATCGGTTGGTTTGGTGTACTCATGATCCCAACCCTGCTAGCTGCTACAACCTGCTTCGTAATTGCATTCATCGCTGCTCCTCCTGTGGACATCGACGGCATCCGCGAACCAGTTGCGGGTTCTTTGATTTACGGAAACAACATCATCTCTGGTGCAGTTGTTCCTTCTTCAAACGCAATCGGCTTGCACTTCTACCCAATCTGGGAAGCAGCTTCTCTTGATGAGTGGTTGTACAACGGCGGTCCTTACCAGTTGGTAATTTTACACTTCTTGATCGGTTGCGCTGCCTACCTTGGTCGTCAGTGGGAACTTTCTTACCGCTTAGGTATGCGTCCTTGGATCTGCGTAGCTTACAGCGCACCTCTGGCTTCCGCTACCGCAGTATTCTTGATCTACCCAATTGGTCAAGGTTCATTCTCTGATGGTATGCCTTTGGGTATCTCTGGAACCTTCAACTTCATGATTGTGTTCCAAGCAGAACACAACATCTTGATGCACCCCTTCCACCAATTAGGTGTAG
>NZ_JAVRCD010000039.1:0-83677 GCF_034530895.1 Nostoc sp. DedQUE08 | reverse complement strand
GTGTTGAGGTACTCCAAAGTCGTGTTGAGGTACTTCAAAGTCGTTTTGAGGTACTCCAAAGTCGTTTTGAGGTACTTCAAAGTCGTTTTGAGGTACTTCAAAGTCGTTTTGAGGTACTTCAAACTTTGTCGCAGCGCGATAGAGTACACAGGTGCGTAGGCGTAGCTTGAGTTTTAAAACAGTCGCTACACATTTCTATTTTTTAGGCAAAACCTACCCAGTATTGACACCACTCTCTATTCCCCGTCTAAGTTGTGGTCTAAATGCCTGAAAAATGCTATAAAGTCCATCAGCTTAATTAAGGAGTTAAAAAGTCTAAATGGTTTCCTGGTTGGGCACGCAAATCTTCCACAGTTCCCTGAATTTGTAATTTGCCTTGATTTAATAGCACAATCCAATCAGCACGGGCAATTACTCTCGGACGGTGGCTAATCAGAATCGTAGTTTTCCCTTGGCGATGCAACAACAGCTGATTCAAAACTTTAACTTCACTAACAGGATCGAGTCCGGCCGTTGATTCATCTAAAATTAGGACTGGTGGATCGTTGATGATGGCTCTTGCTATAGCTAATCTTTGCCGTTGTCCACCAGAAATATTTGAGCCAAATTCACCTAATACAGTTTGATATTTTTCAGGTAGTTTACTAATAAAATCGTCTGCCTCAGCAATTTGGCAAGCATCGACAATTTGCTCAAAAGTGACGTGAGGAGAACCTAACCGAAAATTATCAATAATAGAGCGACTCCAAAAATGAGCATCTTGCGGAACCAGAACTACTTGTTGTCGCAAACAATCAAGGGCTAAATCTTGTAGATTATAAATACCAATGCGAATGTTACCAGAATTAGGCAAGTATAAACCTGCAATCAGTTTAGCAAGAGAACTTTTCCCACAGCCAGATGTACCAATTAGAGCAATAACTTTACCGCCAGGAATAGTTAGGGAGAAATCTTGCAGTAACTCTAGCCTCCCAGGATAGTGAAAGTTGAGATTTGTGCAAATAATATCAGCCTTGCTAGGAATCTTCGTAAAAGGTTTTTTAGTATCGCCTTGATTTTCAGGTGTGGAATCGATAACTTCTGTTAAGCGCTGCGTAGCAGTTTTTGCACGAGTGAATTCATCTATAAAGTTGAGCATAGTACTAATGAATGCTAAAAAATTACCATTCATACCGTTAAATGCTAGCAGTTGACCGATGCTGAGTTCCTTGTTAATAACCAGAATGCTGCCGAAACCAATCAGACTAATGCTGCCAATACTAGAAACTAAACTAGAAAAGATACCGTTAATAATTCCAATCTGAACTGTGCGAAATGTTTGATTTGCTAAACGACCAAATCGGTTCTGAAATTCTTCCCAAAACTGGGGAGCGGCGGTAGTAGTTTTGAGTGTCAGAGCGCCTTTAAAGCTTTCAACAAGAACACCTTGGTTTTCTGCATCTAAGACTAAGACACTTCTGATTTTTTGTTGAAGTGTGGGCAGAAAAACAATAGTAGACAAACTCATTATAATCGCAATAATCACACCAACTAAGGTAAGTTTCCAGCTATAGAACAGCATGAAACTTAAAGAAACTGCTGCAATCAATAATTGGCTTGGTAAACTAATAATTGCTTGAGAAATTAATTGATTAATTTGTTGAATATCTTGCAATCTGCTGACAATCTCGCCACTGCGACGCGATTCATAGTAAGTCAAAGGCAACCGCAGGATTGTCCTGGCAAATTCTAAAATTAATCCTAACTCCAGCCGTTGGGCAAAATGGGCAATTAGGTTATATTGAACTAGTTTTAAACTACTTGACACAAGATTCATCACCACAACGGCAATAATTACAGCAGCAAGAAGCTGGGTGTCACCCCGAACTAGTACATCATCCGTCAGAATTTGGATTAGGAATGGAGAAGTTAATGAAAGCAGACCAATAAGTAGGGAACACAAAAAAGCCTCGAATAGTATGCCTTGATAAGGTAATACACGCCGCATAAAGCGCCCAAAGCCGTCTATTTTATCATCAGGTTGAGCATAAAAGCGAACCGAATCTGGCTCTAGTAAAAGCATCACTTTGTCTGACCAAGCATCCGTTAATTCTTTTTTAGAGACATAACGGATATTAACGGCTGGGTCAGCAACTATATATTTCTTACCTTTTTGACCATACAAAACAACCCAGTGAGTGCCTTTCCAGTGAATAATTGCCGGTAATGGCGCTTGGTTCATCCGGTCTAATATTTCATTAGATGCTCTAACAGAGCGTGCATTAAAACCAAGTGCCTCGGCTCCCCGCCTCAATCCCAACAATGTTGTTCCTAATTGACCAGTGCCTACCGCTTCCCGGATGTGATTTAGTGTAAAGTTGCGCTGATAATGTTTGGCAATGGAAGCAAGACAAGCCGCTCCACAATCTTCTTCACTATGTTGTGTAACAACTTGGTATTTCATTTCGCACTCCAGTATTTATATCGTGATAAAACCAAAAAAATAGCAGGGTCTTATCCCTGCATGGTTAAAAATTTAGCCCATAGTTTAGTCGCACTTTGGTTTTAATACTTAGATAAAATATCGTATTTTGATGATCGGAGGGCTGTAACCATTAACTCATGTTAGTTATCTTAAATTCACTTTGTTAAATAAAAGTTGATACAAACTGTATTAATTTTTACTATCTTTACCTGTCTTTAAGATCGATCAATGGTTATGGATATTGTGAGCGAAAAGCCTATGTAAAGTGTTATTGATAATTACCACTAGCAATTATCAATAACACTTTGTTAACTTTTTTAAAGAAAAGTAGATGGGTAGGAATAAACGTATGTTAGGATGACTGCCATAAAGAAACAGCTAATGGCTACTAGGATTAGGTCGATTAGCAATCAAGCCACACGCAAAATTAATTTAACCTGCGTCAACAGTGTAAATTACTTGAAACGTGAACTTTTACCCTGAGTAGAGACACGTTAATCGTGTCTTTACGTTTATTATTTCCCTTCTACTGAACTTCATAACTTGACAGAAGTGTGATTAATCATTAATAGTGGCGGTGATTGTGCCGGTTGCATCTGAACTTATATAGCCACTGTTATCGAAATCATCGTCAACGTCGATATCGACTCTGCCCTTGTTTTTTACAACTTGCTTAATTTTGATGACGTTCTTACCACCACCAGAGAGATTGGCTTCTTCAATAGCGGTTAATTCGGTAAAGAGTGTGCTTTGCATGATTTTAGTTCTCACTTGATTGTTGGGATTTAGTAACATCACACTAAATTCATCAATGCAAACAGCGCATTTATGAATGTTTTTGTGTTGTTAAGGAAATTATATGGGTGAAACTAGTGTAATAAAACAACTATTTCCTTAAGAAATATGTATTACAAGCTCTTAACAAACATACTACTTGGCTAATATTTATACTATTTTCACTGTTTTCTGAAAAAACCATGAATTTTATTCTCTTTAAATAGATAAATATTCTGGATTTAATTATATGGCAAAAATATATATGCGTATAAAGATTTTTTGAACAATAATGTCTAATTTAAGACTAAAATAGACAAGATAATTAACGTATTAATACTGTTATTGAGGCACAAAACCTTAAGTAAAGAGTATCAAATCAGTTAAATAGTATTTTGTTATACAAAATCATAAAAAAGCAAATTTGGAGAACTCCAAAAATTTTACTTAATTTTAAAATTTACGTATTATCACGTAAGTATTCTCTTGTGTTTATTTTGCTTATACAGATACTATTGAAAATAGTATAAAAAATTGTGATAACAACGGTTTTAAACTAGCTTAACTACTTATTAATTAGAAGAGAAAAGAAAAGTTTTTCTCTTTATTATAAAAATTCTTACAAGTAAATAAAGAAAAGGTAAAATTTTAAAAGAAAATTATAAAGATTTGGTCTTTTTACTAAAAGGCACTAATTGTTATATAGACTTAGGCTATGGATTACTTTTTAGCTATTGCTGATGCAGAAACCTCTAAGACAAGCGGCTTATCTTCTCCCAAGGGAAGAGGCTAAGAAGACTAAGCTTTCAGAGGATGTTTGAAAAGTCGCAAAGTATACTAGAAAACCCTTTCCAAACCTCTCGCAAGAGGTCAAGAGGCTTTGAAATCCTCCTTTTTCTTCTAGAAAAGGGGGTTAGGGACGTTAGATATCTAAGGCTTGAAAGTTAGCAATAATACTTTTCAAACAACCTCTCAGAGTGAGAAAGGAGGCTCCTAACTTGAAAATGCTCGTTCAATAAATATCTATATATATAGATGTAATGTCGCTCCGCATTTTCATAGTTGGTAGTGTACGAAGTTCATAACGATTACCTTCTTACACTAACTAGCTATTTGCTAGATTGTTTGTACAACCAAAATGTTTTTTAACTTCTATGCTGATTGACCCCCAACCGGACTTTCTCCGCCCAGTTGAAAGCGACGAATATCTTCCTCCGATTAGCAGTTGGACATGGCTGGGAGGGATATTTTTAATAGGAAGTGTTGGCGCTGCCTTCGGTCTTGCAAGTGTCATTCAATACAATATAGTCGTGAGAGCGGATGGTACTGTCCGTCCAACGGGGGAAATACGGTTAGTGCAAGCAGCAGTGGAGGGAACAGTTAGAAGCATTAGGGTGAAAGAAAATCAAGTTGTGAAAAGGGGAGATGAGATTGCACTGCTCTACGACGCCCAATTACAAAGTAAAAAAAGCCAAATTGCCGGCAATATTCGGCAGAATCATTTACAAAGAACCCAAATCGATGCACAACTAAGAGCGCTACAGACTCAAATCACAGCTGAATCCAATTCGATGGGACAGGCGATTATCTCCGCGCAAGCCGATCTTAGTCGTAATCAACGGGATTATGGAGACAAGCGAATTACCAGTAAGGCAGAAGTGGATGAAGTAGAAGCCTCTGTGGAGTTAGCAAGGGAAGAACTGAAGCGGTATCAGCAGTTAGCAGAGACTGGAGCGATCGCAGCTTTACAGATTAAGGAAAAAGAACAAGCTTTTAAGGCTGCACTTGCCAGATTAGAACGGATCAAAACTGGACTCAATCCCACTAGCGCAAATGTGGAGATCGCCCAAGAACGCATTGCCCAAGAACGGGCAAAGGGTGAGTCTATGCTGGCGGCATTGAACAAAGAAAAACAAGAACTTATTGGGCGTCAAGTAGAAATTCAAAATCAAATCAGCAGCGCTCAAGAAGAGCTAAAACAACTCTCAACAGAACTGCAAAAAACTGTAATTCAGGCTTCAGAGGCAGGTACTATCCTGAAACTAGAATTAAGGAATCCTGGGCAAGTTGTTCGCGCAGGGGATGCGATCGCTCAAATTGCTCCTAGTAAAGCACCTCTGGTCATCAAAGCCCGTGTTGCCGCTTCTGATATTAGCAAAGTACAGGTGTGTAAAGTCGTACAAGTAACAAAATGTTCACAAGGGGAAGTACAAATGCGGCTTTCTGCCTATCCCTACCCAGATTACGGCATCCTCAAAGGAGCTGTTAGAGCCATAACCGCCGACGCTATTACATCTCAAGTTAACGGCAATCCAATTGCACCTTACTATGAGGTGACAATTGAGGCAGAGAGACCTTATTTAAAAAAGGGCGATAAATCCTATCCCATTCAATCGGGGATGGAAGTTACAGCTGATATCATTTCCAAAAAAGAAACCGTAATGACATTTATTTTGAGAAAAGCAAGGTTGCTAACAGATTTGTAGGCTTTTTCTTGTATTCCACGCCATTGAGAACCACTTAGGATTTACGCATTAGACCTCTTGCACGAATGTAAAACTAGCCCTCATTCCCCAACCCCTTCTCTCAAGTGTGGGAAAAGGGGAGCCAATTTTAAAGTCCATTTCAAAGTCCCTCTCCTTTGGGAGAGGGATTTAGGGTGAGGGCTTTTGATCCCTCCAACCCCCTGCAAAACCAACAGGGCTATTTCATTGTCTCAAAGGTTGATAAGTGGTGGAAGTAGATTGAGGATTTGATGGTTTGGTAGACTGGGGAGTTGACCCACTCCAAACTCGATCGAACTGAGCTACCGACAACGACTGTAAAATACTAAGATTAAGCGGCTCTTTGCTGATAAATGTGGCGTAGGAAGGCTGCAAATAGGAACGGTATTCAGGACGGTTAAGGAGATGGGTTTCTAAAAAAGCGACGCTGAGGGCGTTGAGATAAGAATAAACAGCAGCACGATCGGGGCCCAGTAAGGCAGGTGGTACAGGTAAGACATCGTTTTGAGGAGTAGGTTCAGCGATCGCTGAAAAGTGAGTGGCATTTTCAATCAAAGCCAGGTACTTATTGGAGTCAGAAAGCCAGGTAAAGGGGCGAATTTGCTCAGATACGGGTGGTGCGAAAACATCTTGACTACCTGCTACCAGCATGATGGGAATTTTAATTTGACTGATTCCTCCCTGACCTAAAACTGAACTGTCAATGGGATTAATTGCAACGATCGCCTTGATGCGATCGTCTTTGAGTTCGTAATTCTTTGGAGGTAAATCGTTTGCTTGACACTGCAAAAACACCGACAAATTAAAGGATGAATTATCGGGATTGCAATCTTGCCTGAGTTGCTCAAAGTTAATATTGGCTCCTGCTAAAGTCAAAACAGTATAACCACCAAAAGACTGACCGATCGCCCCAACTTGTTGAAAATTGAGTTTTCCTTGGAGGGTAGGATCGGATTTATCTAAACGCTGTAATTCATTTAGTAGATATTTGATATCCAAAGGTCGGTTGATAAATTCTGCTGCATCTGGAGGCCCTGCCAAACCTGCAAAATATTGTTGAAAGCGTTCGGCATTACTACCAGGGTGTTCCAGTACAGCAACAGCAAAACCATAGGATGCTAGATGTTCAGCCAGGTAGACAAAGGTAGAGCGATCTGAAGCCAGTCCGTGAGAAATTACAATCAGGGGAAAGGGTGGTGAGAGTAAATCTCCAGTTTTTTGTGAACCTGCTGATGGCAAATAGATATCTACAGGTAGACGGCGCGAACGAGAAATGTCATTTAACTCTAGGCTTTTTTTCTGCCAGGTGAATTTTCCTGGCGATCGCAAATCTGGTTTTTGGGAGAAATCAATTTTTGAAGTGGCTGCTTGAGCGAGCGCTTCTTTTTGCAGAGAGGCAAAAACTTCATCCTTTTTTTTAATCAATTGAGACAAGTCATCGACTATCCTTAATCCCTCTGTGAAATTTACCCGGATAGTATCGCTAGGAAATTTCCGCAGTAAATTCACCACTGTTAACCCCTCTTTCTGATCGGCAGCAGACAAAATTAAAGAGGCACGTATGGCATAGAAGCCATTCTTTCGAGACTCAGTGAGCAGTAATTTTCCCAGTTGTTGCACCAACTGCTCGCCTATCGGTGAGTAGGTAACTTGAGATACTAGTGTAGGAGTGAGATTAAAGCGCTGCTGGAGTAGATCCCGCAGTTGGGCAAGTTGTTCAGGAGTTGCACGGCTAGCATAAAATGACAAATCTTGATCGATTTTGCCTTCTTTCGCAAAGGTTTCCAGCGAGTCTACGGATAAAGAAAATTCGCCGAAGGGAGGATAGTAAAAGCTAATGCGTTCAGCTCCCAATCCGGGAGTAGCAGTCAAGAACGTAGATAGCAAACCTAAACCCAGATATCTCAAAAATTTTTTCATTAGAAAAACCCACTATCTAACCCTGCTTAAACTTGTTTGGACAGGGAGGAAAGCGGGGCGGGATCTATAACCGCTTTCCTGTTGAATTGGTTTAGATATATCAAACAGGCTACAAGCACAATAAAGCAAGTACTTACGATAAATTTGACAGGAGTTTTGAACAATCAAAATACATGAGTAGCAAATTTTTCAGTCAAATAGCATCAGTAGCGCGATAATAGATATAGAGATCAAAATTAAGTTATATGTCCTTTGCTTCCTGCGCCTGTTGTGTTGTCGTCCTCAACCAACAACAAGAGCAAAATATCTCCCACCAAAACCAGTGCCAGGATGTGCCAGTTAACGACAGTAAGAGCACGGTTAAAAGTTGTACTGTAATTGAAAATGGCCGGGTGGTCGTTAAACCCTTACACCCACCACTCAATCAGACTTCGGAGTAACTTTCAGAAATTTCCCTCCTTCACTCTAAAGGTAAAACATCGTGGAAGCGGTTGTAATCAATGTAGCGATGTCCATCGGGTGTGTGGTAAAAGATATCGACAAATTGATTGTTCCACAAAATCTCGTTAGCACCATAGCTATGACGGGCATGAACAACCTGGGCAACCGTTTCATCAATGCCACTCAAAGAGACAATCAGCATAGTATTTGTCTGGGTTAACGATTCTGGTGTCATCCCATACAAAGGACTAAACTCATCAATGACATGCATCACTGACCAGCTTAACGTGAAGCTAGGTGTTTGGTTCCTCATCAGTTTAAGATCGTGGAACCGACGTATGAACTGTCCTTCTAGGGTTACTTCGTCGCGCATCAAGTAGACTCGCATCTGCGCTTCCAGAATCGTATTGCGACGCTTATTAGCGCTGCGAAATATCAGAGTCGGCATCGCATTATGAGCTGTAATGACAGCAACACGGCTAAAGAGTACACGGGCTGTAGGTCGAGAGAACCGAGCAAAGGCTAGTCCTGTCATCACAGCAATTCCCACCAAACCGATCATTGCTTCAATAGTGACAATAATGTTGGCGTAAGTTGTTTTCGGATACATTGCCCCATAGCCGATAGAAGCTAGGGTTTGGACGCTAAAGAAAAAGACATCTAAAAAAGAGCCAGGTTGGGCGTTGGCAATACAATCTCCTCCGATCAAGTAAGCTAGGGCAAATAGAGCATTAATCGTTATATAGAAAGTACAAATTAGCAGCAGAAAGCCAATCCAAGGAATCGTTAACAGCAGATGATAGGGATCGCGCCAGTAGGAATGCCATGCACCCATACCTATAATTTCAAATTTTCCATCTTGAACTTGAATCTTAATCGGTGGGATCGAACGCTGTCGTTTCTTGGGTGAAAGTCTCTTCAGTCGAAATTTCATTGCAAGTAGCCAAAAGAACGGCAACTACTTAGTATTGTAAATTAAGTTGCTTTAGAGACATTCACTCTAGACAATTAGGTAGTGGAAATTTAGACTTTCTTTTCTTAAATCAGCAAAAAAATAGGGTGTGCAATGCCCACCCTACTAATTTATCTGCTAGAAACTTATGAAAAACTTGTTATTATGGCTTTAGTGATTGACCTTTAGAACAGCGGTCAAACCACTCCTGGTATTTTTTCTGGTGCGATTCATCTTCAACTGCAATGGTAACACGCACCTGCTTGCAACCGTTATTTCGCTCTAGTGCGATCGCATTCAATAATAAATTAGCAATTTTAGGTGAGCTAAACTCGCCGCTTACCGTTAAACCGTTGTCATGTGTAACTTCAAGTCTTTCTACTTCGGTCAAATCAACGCTAGATATTTCTCCTTGTCCTAAATCAATTTCTGCGAGTTGTTTGTGTTCTGGGCTTATTTGTTCCACAATCAGCTTTTCACGCCGGACAGGAACTTGTACAATCCGAGTTTCAATTACTTTGCGAACAATTACCTCACCAACTTTACGCTTACTGCTTTCAACAACTAGTCGTTCTTCTATTAGACGAATAATTTGTTCTTCAGGAATCTGTTCTAAATTATTTAATGACTCAACTGGGCTATTTGTCGTTTGATTGTTAGCTACTTGCTCACTTGAGTTAAAATCGCCTGGTGTTTCTGATTCTAAATATTCAGGCATATATTCAATTTCTGATTTGTTTAAGTCTATGAAAACAGATTGAGTCGGCTTGTCTATTTTTTTTATTCTCTGGCTCTGCAACTGAAATAAAGAAGGATGTTTATCAGCTAACTGCTGGCTAGATTCAGCAGTTTTTTGATTAGCCTGGTTCGATATAACGAGGTTTAGCCGACGATTACCATCCACAATTAAATCATGAACTACTCCTACTTGCTGACCTTGATTATCAAATACAGCAAAATTGTTCACCTTCTTTCTTAAATCTGCCAGCGAGGAGATAGTGCGAGAATTACCCTTTGCCTGTAAAGTGTTTTTTGCCATAGTTTGGCTATTCATCTGGAAAATTTACTAACTGCTTTCTAATTAACTAAATTAAATGTATTAATCATCTGGATACCATTTAGAAAGTATTTGCGATCGATGGATTTATCCAACTCATATCCAGAGTAATATTTGCAATCAAAAATCCTAAGTAGTATCAATACTTTTCGCTTAAGCGGGAAAGGGGAAAGGTGACGATTTTAATTTACCTTTACCCCTTTCCCTTTAACCTTTCCCCAGACCAAAAGAGAGATTGTTAGGTTTATCCGAAAAGTATTATAAGTGGTATCAGCGTAAGGACAGGTAAAGCCAATTCAACTGCTTCACCTGTACTGTGTAGAATTAATTATTAGTCATTAGCTAGTAACTAATGACTATCTATAGTTAGCGTTCTTCAATCGGAAGATTACCAGAATTCACATCTAACTCTTCGCGACGCACAGTTTCTTGAGTTTCAACTGTGTCTTGATCGACCACTTTTCTAACTCTGACTTCTTCACGCAAAAATGCTTCTTTGCGAACATCAGGAGTTTCTTCATGGATTTCAATGCGAGCAACTTCGCCTTCACGGAAGTCTGCTTCGCGCCCAGAAACAGCCGTACCCGCATCTGCTGGAGTTACACGTTCAATAACGACTCGTTCTCTTTCTACTGGCACTGCAATCCGTGCGGTATCAGTTTCAACATGCTTGCCAATCGTTACTTCTCCAGTTTTTTGGCGTCGTTTGCTGGCAATTAGCCGTTCTTCGTACAATCTCAGAGTTTGATGATCTTGCTCGTTTAAACCGTATAAAGCAGGCTCATTTTCGTAAGTGTAGCTATCACGGGCATAAGTGGGAGTTGTACCCAATGGTGCTACAGGCGTTCCTAAAGGATCTAATCCTGCTAAAGGCTCTAATGGTGTTGCAGCTTCTACACGAGGGTTGTAGTCTGTGGGTTGGCGATATACCCCACGCACCCGTTCTTCATAGTCGTAATCAAGGGTTTGACGTTCGTCGAACTCAGGCAAATCTTCAGCTTGCTCTCTAGTCAAACCAATTGTGTAAACGCGATCGACGTTATAGTCGATACGGGCGCGGGCAATTGGTAGTAATACTTTTTTACCAAAAATCCAGAAGCCTAAGTCAACAACTAGATAGCGAAAATGACCTTCTTCATCAACTAAAACATCGCTCACAGTACCAACTTTTTCATCAGTTCCCTGTGTATAGACACCCAGCCCTTTCAGGTCATGACCATCAAAACTCTCTTGATAGCTAGGCTCAAAATCTTCTAATTTGTAAAGAACCATTATGTTTAACCTCAAATATTTTTTTGTCATCTCTTAATGACTAAAGTAGACATTTATTTATTTTTGTACATCCTTCTGCCGAATGAATTATTTCCATAGTTAAATAATCGAAAGTTATAGATAATTTTGAGCGATATGGCTAACTAGAGACATGAAATTAGGAGCATCTCACTTGACTATTGTAAAGATATGTCTATTTTAAATGCAAAGTTTTGTATTTTGTATCTTGTATCTGTAGATAATTTCTCAAAATATAATTTTTTGAATGTTAAGATTGCCTACTTTTGAGAAAGTTGAGAATCTGGTTATTGAATAAAAAATACAGGCAAAGATAAAATTAACTTTGCCTGTATGATAATTTTTAGAGAAATCTATCAAACAAATTTCTAAACCAGCTAATTAAATAGCTTTATATGCAGTAACACCAGATTATTGCACATCTAAATTACCCGCAGTATCAATATCTAATTCTTCTCGACGAATGGTGTCTTGTGCTTCCACAATGTCCTGCTCTACTATTTTTTTCACCCGGACTTCTTCACGCACAAACGCTTCTTTCTGTATCTCAGGCGTTTCTTCGTACACTTCTATGCGTGCTACTTCTCCTTCTTGAAACTTAAGTTCATTGGGATTTACAACCTTTCCTGCTTCTGTTGGCGTAACTCGCTCAATCAAAACTCGTTCTTTTTGAACGGGTACTGTAACGCTTACAGTTTCTGTTTCAATATGCTTACCAACCGTTACTTCTCCGGTTTTGATGCGTTGTTTATTGGCAATTAATCGTTCTTCATAGAGTTTAAAAGTTTGATGAGATTGCTCATTCAACCCATAGAAATCGGGATTTTCTTGGTAATTGTATGTATCGCGATCGGAAGTCACACCGCTAGTTGGAGAACGAAATACACTACGTACCTTTTCTTCGTAATCATTATTAACGATCGCGTCTTCTGTATGATCGGGTAAACCTTCTATTTGCTGTCTGCTTAACCCATCAACATAGACGCGTTTTTCTAGATAACTGATCCGGCAAAGACCAGTTGGTAGTAAGATTTTCTTGCTAACAAAATCTAAGCTTATATCAATAATTAAATAGCGGAAATGACCATCATCATCAACTAAAACGTCAGCAACTGAGCCAACTCTGTCCCCACCCTCAGTATAGAGATCCAACGCTTTGAGATCGTCTCCACCAAAAGTATCTCGATAATTTTGGTCAAAATGTTCAAGTTTATGAAGAGGCATACACTATTCCTAAATTGTTTATAAGGTCTATGTACTAGGGTAAAAAATATTGAGCTAAGTATCCTCCTGCTGGCGACTGAGTTCAATGGAGATATTTGAGGTTGTTTGAAAAGTCTAATTTATTTACTTGCCGCCCTTCTCCTCTCTTCTGTTTCAGAGACGCACTCGCGTTCGAGACGCGCAAGGGACGTAGGAGAGGGGCTGGGGGAGAGGTCAAAATAGCACTCGTCGAACTCACGTTAATTAAGAGCCAATACTGAAACAATGGGAATAGACACTACAGAACCATGCAGATTATGAGTGAACTTCCAAATAGTCTTGAAGATGCGATCGCCCAATCTCGTACAGCCGTTCAAGCTGCCCTTGCAGATGGCTGTACTCGCTTACAAGTTGACTTCCTGTTCCCAGAACTGAAGTTTATGCCAGTGGCGGAACAATTTCTGCCGGCATTTACAGATTATGATTCCCGTTTGAAAATTTTCTTTGCTGACGCTGGGGCTGCGGCCCTAGCCCGACGTGATTGGGTAGATTCCCCATTTCAAATTTTGGATATTGGTACGGGTAGGGCTGCTTCTTTGCAGACAAAAATTCAGCCAGAGGATGAAATTTTCTTATTCATCGCCCCCACATCCGTAGAAGTGCCGCAGTTGGAAAAGCTGTGTGAAGTAATAGGCGATCGCCCTTTAGTCTTGTTAAATCCTCGCTTAGAAGATGCTGGAACCGTGGGTATTGGTTATACAGCGAGAAAAATTCGCGATCGCTTTATCAGTACCATTGAATCCGCGTATTACGTGCGCCCCATAGACGATGAAAGTGCCCTATATCGCTGCTACCCAGGACAATGGGAAGTTTGGCTGGAAAGTGACGGCGAATATCAAAGAATTGCCGAATTACCTACAAAACCATCTGGTGATGATTTGGATCTCATTGTTTTAAAAGGACAACCGCAAACAACAACAGATGCGACACCTGCGAGAAAGCCCAGTGTATTTAAGAGTTTGCAACGATTTTTAAAAGCATTGAGTAGTTAAGATAATGCAGAGGTAGCAGAAGGAAACTTTCTTATCTGCTGCCTCATTTTGAGTTTTTATACATCGCATTCGTTATGCTGAATGGAAAAAACTGAGCAATCCAGATATGTATTGCGTACAGTTTATCAAGGGTGCAACACACGTAGAGCAAATGATATTTTTACAAGTAGTTTAGCAACAAGCCTTTAACTCACAGCATAATCTGTATACTGCCGTATATAAGGCGGGTGAAACCCAACGACAATATCGTGTTTTGGTATTCCCATTGCTGTAAGTTGCTCACCTACATCCTCTTCTGTACCATTCCACTGAATCCAAATTTTGCTGTTTTTGATATCAAAATGCATTACAGGGCCAAAAACCCTACGTCTATTTTGCCAACCAATATATATCAGTTGGTAATGGTCTTGTTCTACGTCAAAAATTGTTTGAGCTTCAATTTCATTATTACAGGAGGCGCGTTGAGCATATTCTGTAAGTAATTGCCGAATACACTCTCGATATTTATCTAAATCTGCCATCGGATAATTTCCTCCGTTTCCACATCATAAACTATCAGATTGATTTGACTTCGCTGGATAATACTTTTAATAAATGGTTTATTTAAAAAATTATTATAAGTGTTTAAAGGCACCGCTAAATACAAAAATAATTACCATTCAATGTATATCACAGTTAGGGGAATCAATGATATTTGACATTTATGCTTTCGGTGATATTTATATTAATCTAAACATTGACCATAATATAGTTTTTTCCCATCATTTTTTGAATGATCTTCATATATACGATAGTAGCAAAACTGGTCATGAGCGCAACCTTTTATTATAGAAGTTCCTTTTGTGCCTATTATTTCTAGACTTATGACCGCCCAATCATCGCCATTTAAATCCATGCTCCAGTAATTTTTTCCTTCAGCTAATGCAACATTTTGAATTTCTCCAATTAGAGATACGATCTCAGAACAAGATTTGATTTTTTCTATCGCCTCTTGATATTTATTAGGAAATTGTTGTGTTCCCCAAAAGTATCTTAATTGATTTGGAATAATTAACCCAGGAGACGGATTGTAATCAGAAGTTTTAAATGTTATCAAAGAGATGAGTATAATTATAAATATTGCAGGAGTAGCATAAAGTAATCTTTTGATTTGACTAATTGGTTTACGAACTTGGAACATACAACCAATGAAAACAAATATAAGAGGAAATGTATAAAAAACTACAGTAGCAAAAATTAGGTTGATTGTGTTTACTATCCAAAGAATTAGTTCAAAAATAACTGCATTTTTAGAAATACCCGTAACTAAGATAAATAGACCAATAGACATGGAAAATAAACCACTAAGAGCTGATTCAATTTGTGTATTTACACTTAATCTTGATATACAACCTATAAATACAAACAAAGCTAAGATTATCGGAGTGTAGTCTTTATTATTATTTTTAGTTATCCAAAGCAAAATTATACTGGAAAATAGTGAAATAAATAAGGCTATGACATAACTAAAGGGATAATCATAAGGCGATAGTAACCAGAATCCGAAAAATTGATTGAGGTTTAGTAGAGTTAATAAAGCAAGAGCTAATAAAAAAGGTATACTCCAAATAAATATTTGGAAAGTCAGAAAAATGGCATTCATAAAATACTTTTTTTCGGTTATATATTACTCTAATTGTTCAATATATTAATGATAAATTTAATAGACAACCGTATTTACTCAGAAGAATATAAAGTTTGACATATATTGACTTCTCGAAATTCAAAAATGTAGCCGCCTCAATTGTAAATTCAATAAGACTTAGCAAAATCCTTTATCCCACAGGATAATCAATATATTTGGCCAAAATCATAGAAGAAAAAGAGGAGTTAGGAATTTTACTATTAACTCCTCACTCTTAACTTTTTTAATTCGCTTGCAACGGCGCATTCAAGACTTTATCGATGCGATCGCGCGTTTCTAATAAGTGCGCTTTGGTATATTCATCCTCGGAATTAACACCCTTGAGCTTCTCATCAAGCTGTTTTAATTTATACCATGCTAAAGTACGAGCATCTTCTGGAACATTTTCTTTTCGCAATACCATACTAGTTAAAATGTCCAAATACTGACGCTGCAAGCCTCGCCGCAAACTGGTAATCTTCATCGGTTTACCTTTTGGTTTGATGACTTCCGTCCAAATATCTGATTGTAAAGTGTCAAATAGTTCTGGTAGAGTCAGTGCTTTTCCTTCGGGAGTTTTGAGTTCAATATCCTTAAGACGAGAGAGGCGATCGCTTGAGAGTAAATCTCGCAACACAGAACCCTGCATTAGTAGCACCAAGTCATGAATGGGAAAATCCAAACGACCAACTTGTGGAGAACTACCCCAATGTCGCCAACGAGAAGGTGCTAATTTATTCAGTAATTCTGGTGAAAAATTGAGGGCATCTTCTGCAAATACATATTTTTGTAGCGTTTCTAAAGCTTGCCGTTGTTCTTCAACGGGTACTGGTACAAATGGTAAACGGTGTTGGGTGACTCCAGAGACTTTCTCAGCAGGTATCTCACTGGGGTGAATGCGATAGAAAGATTGTCCCCCGATGTATTTTGTGGTGTAATATATTTGCTGAAAATAGTTACCCAATACTGTACTAAAACGTTCGCTGACATCGCTGTAACTATCACCAGCCATTGGAAAACGTTTATCCAGACGTTCCCACATCACCCGCGAATTATTTAACTGCCACTGAGAATAAAGTAGTACATTACCGCTGTTATCCCAAGCATCAGCTGTGGGGTCAAGGTCATACACATCTTCATCTGTGGAATAACTCAATTCTGGCTTATAAGATTGTGCAGCAATTTCCTCCAAAATTGGCTTTTCTGCTAGAGGAGTTGATGTTTGAATTGTTGTGTAGCCGTACTTAATTGCCCATTCATCATAAGGCCCCACCATACTCGGAAAATAATCTCCTTGTTTTGTACCTTGAGGGGCAATATTTGGGGGAATATAGTCCATGACAGAAGTTGTCAGACCTTTATTTTTGGTAATTTCCGTATTATTCATCTCCTGTGGTGGTAGCAGCGTACTACCACGGAAGTTATGACGTAAACCAAGAGTATGTCCAACTTCGTGAGCGATGATTAAACGTAAATATTGATTAATATATGCTTTTACCTTGTCTGGAGTAGCCATAGTATCAGGCAGCAGAGACATTGCCAGTGAACCAAAGGCAAACTGGTTAGCAGCTTCCATGCCATAGCATAAATCGTACTCGCCTGCCATTTTCGATAAACGATTCAACAACCCCTGTTGTCCTTGCATCTTCTGGGGGACACCATTGTTTTTCCCATATAAACCATTGGCGCAAAGTAAACGATTTTGCATCAAAGCTGATAAAGTCGTGCGATTTTCTGTTTGGCTGGGTTGGACAATTTTGCGATATTCACCCTTGAGTGCCCGGATAAAGCTAGCATCTACGAGAATGTCTGCATCCAAAATTTCCCCTGTCAATGGGTTAACGCGAGATGGCCCCATTGCAAAGTAGCCATCGACTGTATTAATCCAGCGAATCGTGTTGTAACGAATATCTGCCGGGTCCCAGGTAGCATCATCTGGCATTTGGCGGACTTCAATTGCATCCTTGAATCCGGCTTTGAGAAAGGCTTTGTTCCACATAAGAACGCCTTCTTTCATGGCATCGCGGTATTCTAAGGGTACAGCGTTATCAATCCAGAAAACAATCGGTTTTTTGGGATGAGAAATAACTGCTTTCGGGTCTTGTTTTTCTAAATGCCAGCGATTGATGTAGCGGACAAAAGAATCGCCGCGATCGTCGTCTTTGGATAAATCTTGATAGGCGGTGATGAAATAGCCAACGCGATCGTCAGCAAGGCGCGGTCGATAATCTAGATCGGGTAGTTGGGAGAGACTGTAGTGAACGCGCAGGGTAAAGCCACGGTTGTCAGCTAGCGACCCAAAGTTTGCCGCTTCACTGTTGGATTCAGCACTATCAGAGTAATTCAAAATTGATTCGACTTCTAAGTTTTGAGGAAAGGCTTTAGCAGTACCAAAATAGGACTGGCTGGTGCTTTTTGGAACTCCTAAACCTACAGATAATCCAGCTAAGTCTGTGAGTAACAAATCTTCTAAGTCAATGAGAATAGTTTTGCGTTCTGGATGAATGCTTTTAATGGGAATGGTATAGAGAACAGAATCACTAAACGATCGCGTCAACGATCGCACTTGAGGATCTCCTTCACGAGTGCGAAAATTCACATTGCGGATGACAAAGTGTAATTTATCATCCACCCGTTTGAAATAAAACAAAAAATCTTGCAGAGGCATACCACTGTAAATACCTCGTTCGCCAATTCCCGATTCCAGGGTTGCCGTAGCTAGGTAATTTTTATTAAGTTGTTCTGGCTTAATTTCTAGATAAATCTTATTCTTTTCTTTATTACGATAAAGGGTGAACAACCCCCCAGATTTTTGGGTGTTTTTAATTACTTCGTTAAATGGCTCTAAATCATCCTTTGCTGCTGGTTTTGCGGTAGTACTAGGCTTTACATTTGCTTTCTCTGCGGGGTTTGCAACTTGTAAAAATGGTTGCTGACTTGCTTGTTTTAGGTTTTTTACTATCCAAATAAACGGTTGAGGCTGTGCGTGTTTATTTTGATTAACTACCCAAACTTGATTTGACGGTAGCCTCTGTTTCTGAGGAATATTAATATTATTTGATGATAAGGCTGAGATTTTCGTTGAAGAAGCTTCTGTAGATAACTGACTATTGAACTTCTCTCCACTTCTGACTGTAACCACATTTTCTTCAACAATCTGCTTGGCTGGATCAACATTGTTAACAAACGGTGACTTAGCGCTAGCTGTCGCTATCCCTAAAAATAAACTATGTAACAAAATCATGTAAAAGGTTAATCTGTTCATCGCATTCATTACCTGATAACTATCTCTCGTTATTTTTTAACTTTTGCAAAGCCATATAGCCGCCCTATGGCGATTATCTTAGCTGCTTTATATTAAGCAATAAACTTTCAGCTTAAATTTTAATTGCCATTTTTTAGCTTTGTTGTGCTGTTTTAATGTAGGATTTTTTCTAATAATTGCATCTTCTACAAACAGTAAGTATGATTTTTACATCAGACTAGGAAATTTCTTGGAGAAAAAGTATCACAAATTAGCTAAATCATAGAATTAGTTGAGCTGGGAAAGAATTTTGAAGTTAACACTTCATTTACATTATGTGAGGAAGCTTAAGGCTACTACAGGTGAGCAAGAAGTCGCCATCCAGAAACGCCGTTGGCAAATTCATCAGAAGTAGCCTGCCCTAAATATCGTCAACTCATGATTTTTTTACTATAGTATTTATTTATACTATTGATTATTGGGAATGCAAAGCAAACTGGCATAGAAAAGTTTTTAATTCAGGATTATCAAAAACAGTTATTTAAATGTAACAACGGAAACAAAAATGTCAACATATTTATCTCAAGTTTGGCAGCTGCTGAGAAATTATGTTAGGGGTACAAGCTTACAAGAGATGCCAAAGGCCACATCCCTAGAAACTGAAGCAGTTTTACCTCTAGGAAAAAATATTAAAGAACCAGACAAAAGCGTTAGATTAGCTCAAGATAATTTGCAGGAATATTTATACTCTCCAAGACTGCAAAAAAGCTTAGAAAAATGGACAGTACCAAAGAACAGTTTGACTTCTCAGATGGAGGATCGCACATTGGGCACTTTATCCACTGAGTTTTGCTTTAAAGTATGCGATCGCCAGATGCATGAAGAGATTTATGATTTATTGGGCAATGCTGCCCTGAAACCTGAGATAGTCAAGCAACTAATGGAATTGGTTGTGACTGGTCAAAAAATTCGTCCAGAATTGCTTTTTGGGCGGCTAGAAGATTTTTATCGTCGCTGGTGTCAGGGAGAATTTATCGATGGCACACCAGATGATAACCTGCCTCAGAAAACAAAGTTAAAGCTAGCGGCACAAAATATTGCGATCGGGTTGAGACAGGTAGACATATATACAGGGCTGAACGTACTGATTTTATTACTAGAGTTACACCGTTACGCCCAAGGGCAAGATGAACTCAAACAAAAAATCAAATTCTACCCATCTGCCCAACCGGACACAGACAATTTTTTCACATCCCAACTGCTACGGATTATCAATTATAGCGATGCCCTGGAAATTGGCAACTTTAGCAGTATAGTTGGACAATTCCTCAAAGGCGGCAACTTTAGGGGTGCTTACCTCGGCGATGCCAACCTTACCGGGGCAGACTTTAGCGGTGCCGACCTTAGCCTTGCTTATCTCGGCGATGCCAACTTAACTGGCGTAAACTTTAGCGGTGCCAACCTTAGCGGTGCCAACCTCGGCGATGCCAACCTCAGCGGTGCCAACCTCAGCGGTGCCAATCTCAGCGGTGCCGACCTCAGTAGCACCAACCTCAGTGGTGCTAACCTTAGCTGTGCCAATCTTAACAGCGCTGACCTCAACCGCGCCGACCTTAGCAATACCAACCTTAGCCGCGCCGACCTTAGCCGCGCCGACCTCAACCGCGCCGACCTTAGCAGCACTAACCTCAGCCATGCTGACCTAAATAACGCCATCCTTTTCGGTGCAAATCTGAGTGAAGCCAACCTTAATAGCGTCAGCCTTAGCCATGCCGACCTTTGCCGCGCCGACCTCAGTGGTGCTGATTTGAGTCACGCCATCCTCAACGGTACTAACCTGAGTGACACAATTCTTTTCAGTACCAACCTCAGCAATGCTATCCTGGTTGCCGCAGACCTCAGCTATGCCAAACTTAATGGTGCCAAACTTAACAATGCCAGACTTAACGGTGCAATGTTCTTAGGTGCCGACCTCAGCGGTGTAGACCTGAGTCGGGTGATTCTCAATGAAGCTGACCTTAGCGGTGTGATTCTCAACGACGCCGACCTCAGTGGTGCTGACCTCACCGACGCGATCCTGTTTGGCACAGACTTCAGCTATGCCAACCTTAACAATGCTAACCTCAGTGGTAGTAACCTCAGTGGTGCTATCCTCAACGGCGCGGATCTCAGCCATAGCAACCTCAGTTACGCCATTCTGGGTGGTGCAGACCTTAGCGACGCTAATCTAGAAGAGATGATTTGGGGTAAAAAGCAGCAATGGGAAGGCGTGCGAGGATTAGAAACGGCAGTTAATGTACCGGAGGCGTTGAAGGAAGAACTGGGACTAAATTGAGATGAGCAAGATTTTATACTAAACTTTAAAGAGCCAATACATTTATCTATAGGTATGTATAAGTTTCTCGCCCCCACTAGAAAGCCCCTAGATGAATCCAGGGGCTGGTAATTTTGGTTGCGATCGCATAACAACAATAGGCGATCGCAATCTGCGGTAAATGCACTCTCAAATACTTAATTAATTACGGTGATTATTGCTGTAGTGAACCCTTGTACCAGCCCAAAGCAACTTCTCCCGTAGCGTCTGATAGTAGGAATTGTTCTCGCGCAAAATAATAAATTTAGCCCGACACTCTGCCATCCGCACATCAACACGGTGTCCAGGCCAAATTGAAGTTCCCAAAACCCCATCTGTCCACAGCTTAGTACTCAAATCGTAATCCCCCAAAGGCCAAATACTCACCACAGAACCAGGGGGTAAAACGAGAGGACGACTAGAAAGGCTCATTGCACAAATGGGAGTGATGGTAAGCGCCTCCATACCATCATGCATAATTGGCCCATTCGCAGAAACGGTGTAACCAGTGGAACCTGTGGGAGTGGAAATAATCAACCCGTCCCCAACATATTGATCGACTACCTCACCATCGATTTCCATTTCTAGAATTGAGGTGATCATTCGGTCAGCGGAAGCAGGTTTGACACAGAATTCATTCAAAGCCAGGTAACGTTCGCTCACTGGTTCTAAATTAGATCCATGACCCTCATACACAGCAGCTTGTAACATCATCCGTCGTTGGATAGCATAGCGATCCTCAAACAGCCGATCCCAAACTTTCTCCGTATCCTGAAACTCTTCCACTGACTCAGTTAAAAACCCCAGATGGCCTCCTACATTCACTCCCAGAATTGGGATGCCAGCTGGGGCTAAATGTCTGGCACCAGTTAAAACAGTACCATCGCCACCGAGTACCAAAGCGAGATCGATTGGTTGAGCTGCTGAAGCCAAAAAGACTGGATAGGGGTTGTCTTTCGGCCCGCTAGGCCCCATCAACACATGGCACTCGCGACTTTCTAGTTGTTTAGCACAGATTTCTGCCCATTGTTTACTCCGGGCATCCCGCGCTTTATAAGCAATGATTACCTGCTTGAGTTGCACGCACAATTACCACTTCAGGAGATTAAACTGCTCCATATCGACGGTATCGCGGTTGCGATAAATGGCCAGCACGATCGCTAAACCCACCGCCGCCTCGGCTGCGGCCACGGTAATCACAAATACAGTGAAAACCTGACCCTTAATTAATGTTGAGTCGAGGAAGTTGGAAAATGCCATTAAATTCAGATTAACAGCATTGAGCAGTAATTCAATTGACATCAGCACCCGCACAGCGTTGCGGCTAGTAATTAAACCGTAGATGCCAATGCAGAATAAAGCTGCTGCTAGTAATAAAAAGTACTGGAGTTGCATGAATCTGGGTATCCCTCCTGAAAAAATCTGGCTGTTTATCTGCGGCTCAGGTTGCAAATATTACTCTTTTGTTTCGCTAGTTGTTGATACTAGTTCTCTGGGGCGTTCTTGCAAAGTCAAAACAGTTTGCCCCAGTTTGGATGGTGTCAACAGGTCTGGCAAATACTCGCGGCGTGCCAAAATAATTGCTCCTACCATTGCTATCAGCAGCAAAATGGAAGCTAGTTCAAAAGGTAGTAAAAAGTCAGTGAAGAAATGTTCTCCAATTAAAACTATAGAACTTTCGCCACCTGCCACAGGAGCAGCTGAGTAAGCCCAAGGAGTAGCCAGCACCATCGTACTTAAAAGACCAAACAATCCTACACTGACTACACCCGTAAGTGCTTTCCGCACCCAAGAGTTGGGAAATGCTACAAAATTCTGCCGTTTGTTCACCAACATAATGGCAAACAAAATCAGTACGTTAACCGCCCCAACGTAAATTAGTATTTGTGCAGCCGCAACAAAATCAGCATTTAGCAACAGGTACATTCCCGCTATGCTGATAAACACACCCCCCAGCAAAAAGGCAGAATAGACGATGTTGGAGAACAGCACCACACCAATGGCTGCCCCAATCATCATCACGCCCAGTATGCCAAGTGATACTAACTGTACTCCTTCTGCTAGATTCACTGTTTTTTGTCCTTAGTCAATTGTCATTGGTCATTGGTCATTGGTCATTGGTCATTGGTCATTAGTTATTAGTCAAATAACAAAGGACAAATGACAATGGACAAATGACATTTATTTTTCTGTTTGTTCTACCAAGTCTTCTGGACGCGCACCTGCACGTGGCGCATCTGCGGGCAGTCCATGTGGTTCGAGGACGCCTTTGGGTAGGTAAACTAGTTCGCGCAGTGGTGTCACCATTGGGTCATCTGTTACTTTATACGGCAGACGACCTAGCGCTACGTTGTCATAGTTCAATTCATGGCGATCGTAAGTGGAAAGCTCATATTCTTCTGTCATCGATAGACAGTTAGTGGGGCAAAATTCCACACAATTACCGCAAAAGATACAAACTCCAAAGTCAATGCTGTAGTGGTTGAGTTTTTTCTTTTTGCTGGCTTTGTCGAATTCCCAATCTACTACAGGTAGGTTAATTGGACAAACGCGAACGCAAACTTCGCAAGCGATGCACTTATCAAATTCAAAATGAATCCTACCGCGAAACCGTTCGCCAGGAATTAGTTTTTCGTAAGGGTACTGTACAGTAATTGGACGCCGCCGCATGTGGTCGAAGGTAACAGAAAGACCCTGACCAATGTAACGCGCAGCTTGTACTGTTTCTTTGGCGTAATCGCCAACTTGTTTTAGGAACTTTAGCATTGTGCTTCACTCTCTCTTTTTAAGCTATCAGCGTTATTTGTCCCTTGTCCTTCGTCCTTGGTCTTTTGTCATTAGTCATTTGTGTATGCTAATGACTAATGACTAACCACCAAAAGCGAAGGGAAAGGCTAGTTTCAGGGCGGCGGTTAATAGAAGATTAACCAAACCAACTGGTAACAAAAACTTCCATCCTAAATCTAACAGTTGGTCGATCCGTACCCGTGGCACTGTCCAGCGCAACAGGATGGCGACAAACACTAATAAATAGGCTTTGAACACAGTCATGGTGATACCCAAAGCCGCAGTTACTATCTGGAATACGGGATTTAATTCACTAACTCCCAGCCAACCAGCGATGAGGTTGAGGGGAATAGGAAAGTCCCAACCGCCCAGGTAGAGAATTGCTACTAGTAAGGAAGAAAGGATTAAGTTAACGTATGAACCCAGGTAGAACAGACCAAATTTCATGCCTGAGTATTCAGTCTGATAGCCTGCGACGATTTCTTCTTCCGCTTCGGGTAAGTCAAAGGGTAATCGTTCGCATTCAGCGAGGGCAGCTATCCAAAAGATCAGAAAACCAATTGGTTGTCGCCAAACGTTCCAGCCCAGAATGCCGTAGCCAGACTGCTGATTGACAATATCAACGGTGTCGAGGCTATTAGACATCATAGCGATCGCTAATACCGCCAGCGCCAAAGGAATTTCATAACTAATAGATTGCGCTGCTGCCCGCAAGCCCCCTAAGAGGGAGTATTTGTTATTAGATGCGTAGCCAGCCATCAGCAAGCCAATGGGTTGAATGCTTGACAAGGCAATCCACAAGAATACGCCCATGCCCACATTGCTAATTACGATATTCTGTCCAAAGGGCACAATCAGGAACGACAGAAATACCGGAATTACAACAATAATGGGGCCGAGGGTAAACAGCCAGGGGTCAGACTTGGCTGGTACTATATCTTCTTTAAATACTAGCTTCAGACCATCCGCTACAGGCACCAGCAACCCAAAAGGCCCCTGGTATTCTGGGCCAATTCGCTGCTGTGCGGAGGCAGAAATTTTCCGTTCTAGCCAAGTAGCAACTAATACCCCTACTGTTGCTCCAATCAGCATCAGTATCATTGGCAGTGGCATCCAAATCGCTTTGGCTGTTCCTGCTGGTATACCTAAATCCCGGAGGGATTCAATAAAAGTTCCTTGGAGGTCAATTCCTGAATTCATGTTTGGTGCTCTTTAAGACATAGAGTCATGGTGAGTTACAACTATTAGTTAAATTAATACCTGTAAATTCACCCATTTTTAATTTTTGCTGTGATGATGACCGATTGAAGATTTGTTGCCAATTCCCATGCCTAGTATATCGTTGGATGGTTTGACCACCCTGAAGCGAGATGAGAATTCTACTTATGGTTGGCATTAAGATTGGCTATTCAGAGAGCACAGAGACAACGGGAGGCAGGGGAGGCAGGGGAAGAAGTATTTATTGATTATTACCAATGCAATGCCCCATGCCCAATGCCCAATGCCCCATGCCCAATGCCCATTTACCGTTGCTCAATGGGAGTATAAGTAACTTCGTGCAGACCGTTGTAAACCTGGGTAGGACGGAAAATCCGGTTTTCTGCTAGTTGTTCTTTCCAATGGGCTAGCCAACCGGCAACGCGAGCGATCGCAAATATTGGTGTAAACAAGTCGGTAGGAATCCCCATCTTCCTATATACCAAACCAGAATAAAAGTCAATATTGGGATAAATCCCCTTGCTACCGAGTTTTTCCTCTACCACTCGTT
This sequence comes from Nostoc sp. DedQUE08, assembly GCF_034530895.1. Taxonomy (NCBI): domain Bacteria; kingdom Bacillati; phylum Cyanobacteriota; class Cyanophyceae; order Nostocales; family Nostocaceae; genus Nostoc; species Nostoc sp. DedQUE08. Next base: position 58,205 of record NZ_JAVRCD010000039.1, on the reverse strand, counting down.
CCATTTCTTGAGCAATGTCATAGAACTTGTCATGCCCAAACTTTTCAAACAATTGCTCTGCTAGTCCTTGTAAAATTATGGCTCGTGGGTCTTTCACTTTATACACACGATGTCCAAAGCCCATAATCTTAGATTTAGTTTCCAGACAATGCTCTATGTAGGGACGGACATTTTCCACAGAGCCAATTTTTTCCAACATCTGAATTACTTCTTCATTGGCTCCACCATGCAGAGGCCCGCCCAAAGTTCCTACAGCACTAGCAACTACAGCATAAGGATCGGTTAAGGTGGAAGCTGTCACCCTGGCACTGAAAGTAGAAGCATTCATTGTATGCTCAACTTGAAGTATCAAGCAGATATCAAAAACTCGCGCCATCAGAGGATCGGGTTCTTTCTCATCAAGCATGTATAGAAAGTTGGCGGAGTAGTCTAAGTCATCACGGGGACGCACGGGATCGTTGCCTTTTCGCATCAGTTGGAACGCCGCCACCATTGTAGGAATGGTTGCTATCAGGCGCACTACTGAATCTCGAATGTAGACAGGATTATGTAAATCCCGAAGCGAATAAAACAAGCCTAAAGCCGCAGCGGAGGCTTGCAAGGCATCCATTGGGTGGCCGCTTTCTGGAAAGCATTTCATCATGTCCCGAATGCGGTACTTTATCCGCCGGTGGTAACGAACTTCATGCTCAAATGTTTCCAGTTCTTCTTTGCTTGGCAGTTTACCCCAGATTAAGAGATAAGCAGTTTCTAGGAATGTACTTTTTTCTGCTAATTCCTCAATCCTAATGCCACGATATTCTAGTATTCCCTTTTGCCCATCAACATAGCTGATACTTGATTGAGCGGCGGGAATGCCTTCTAGACCAGGCTTGTATTCGCACACCATCATGGCAACACCATTTGCTTTTTGAAATATCTGCTGGAGGTAACATTACCAGAAATTTATTGTCGCCATAACAGTAGCCGTTCTAACAACAATCGAAAATGTTGAAAAACTGTTACAGCAGGTACTTGGGTGGTGTCAACCAAAACATCTGACTCCGACCCAGAGGAGAACCTGTTTCTGGTAGTTTTATCCCAATCATACCTGCTTTTTTCAAGACAAAACTTTCTTTGACTTCTCCCCACAGGAGAATTTCTGCCCAATTGGTTAAATCAGGTTCGTGTCCAACCAGCGCCAGTTGTGTATTTTGGGAATAATTTCTTGGCTCTAACCACTCTTTTAGCCAACTAGAAATTTGACCGTCGTGAGCGAGGTGGCTAGATTCCTCTAACTGGGAGCTTAGTTTTTCTGCTATGAGGATTTCAGCCGTTTGGCGCGCCCGCACTAAGGGACTGGTGAGAATTAAATCAAAGTTTAAACCTAATTTAACAAGTTTATGGGCAACTTTCTCAGTTTTTTGCCTTCCTTCTTTGGTTAGGTTGCGCTCCTCATCTTTAATGCCTAATCCCTTGTCTTCGGCGATGCCATGACGAATTAAGTATAGTTCCATACTTTGTATTGTGAGAGATTCAGTTAGGCTGCTCTTAGGCTAATGTTAGAACGCTATCCACCACTTAGCAATCTGTCATACTCTGGATGCGATCCAATCCAAAACCATACAAAATTTTCATCTTCTTTTACAGCAAGCGCCCGATAATATATACCAATACGCACTGACCAAAACTGACCGACTTTTTTGAAATGCAATGATGGATACTTAGGATCTTCCCGAAGCAACTCATAACATCGGTCAGCAAGCTGTTGGATATCAATTGGTAACTGGCGATAGTAATACCAAAAATCAGGGGTTGCTCGATGTTTCACAGATCGGTACAACGCCCTTCTCGGAGATGTTTGAGTGCTTTTTTTGCCAATGCATCTAACCGACCAGCAGCGACATCTTCTTCAATCTGTTTATCCCAGGATGCTGCATCGAATTCCGTAAACCAGGTACGAAATGCGGCGAGATCCTCTGGTGAAAGTAGACTAACAGCGAATTCGACGTTTATAACCTCTTCGTCGTTTACGTTTAATTCTTTCTTTAGTTTCTCATTTATTATTAATTCTTGCGCTAAAAGAAGGCTTGTCTGATTGATTAAATTTCTCCTTAATTCTTCTCGTTTATCCAAGGATGCTGCATCGAATTCCGCAAACCACGCACGAAAAGCAGCTAGCTCCTCTGATGAAAGTTGACTAATAGCGAGTTCGACTGTCCATTTTCCTGATAATTCACGAACCAAATTGTCAAAATTATGTACAACTGGCAAATTTAGGTTTTCAATATATCCGTGAGCAAGCCGATTCCAAACTTCAAAACAAGCTTGAGCAAGCTCGAATTGAGAGATTGATAACTCTCCCAAAGAGTACAGATGTCTTAGTAATCCTATAACTGGGAAACGTTCAATAGGAATTGAAACATCGACTGCTCGCTTTCTTAAAGCCCCCTCAAATATACTCCACATCAAAAGAAAAGCAGGCTCAATTTCATCATTTTCAATAAGCTTATGTGCTTGGATAAGCCGATGGGTTAGCTCTTGCCATGAAGGAAATTGTTCGGATGTTCCAGGTAATGACTTAGCTTCTATGTCTTCAAGTGTTAGCAATAAAAAACGCCAGCCTGGATGTTTACTCACTTCCTCTGCTAAAGCCTGTAAACGATCAACTGACATTCGGCTGAGGCTGGTTTTTACTTCAATTACCAAACCTGAGTCGTCTTTAATAGCAATCATATCTGGCTGGTAGTTACCCAACTCGAATGGTAATTCATCTGTTTTAGGTTCAATGGAAACACGAAATCCTTGGCTTTCGTACTTCTCTGCCAGAGATTTTACTTTTTCATCATATAGAGTTTTAGTATTGTTAATCATAAGTATTTTTCCAGTGGTTGAGATTCACTCACTTTTACATAAACACACTCTTTACCTGTGATTACAGCACGCTGTAATAATGAAGGTAGATTTCTAATATCAATCGGGTCAGATATAAATCTACGATGACTATCTACATCTGATACTAAATTATCATCTTCAAAAACTAAGTTTACAAGTGCATCCTGAATTGGCTTGATAATGTTATCAGTGTCAGCCGGGAACTCATCACAAAGGTAAACTAGCGTTAGTTGTAGATCACCTTGTTTAATGACGCTGCGATCTTTCCAAAGTTTTTGAGCTTCAACGCGTACAAAATTTTTCCATGCCTGAAGGTTTTCTTTTTTCTTTGTCTGTAACGAAACAGGTCGTCTGGGAATGAGAAATTCAAAAGGTATTATTCGCATCCCAAGTGCATATCTTTATAATTAATTAACAAAGTTACAGCAATTTTCACAGATGATTACTCATCATATTGAACATATCTACATTTATACAAAAATTCTACATAGTTATTTGTCAGCGTTAGGATAAAAGTCTAAGTCTAAAATCTCATCGACAGAAAAGGGACAAGCGATCGCAAAATTATCTTCTGATAAACTTGTTTCCACCATTGCCTCTCGCCGCGCTCTTTGATAGGTAGTATTTATCCACTCGGCATCATTTAAAAAACGCCTCAAGCTAGGACTTTCTTGCAGCAATTCATCTATATTCAGTCGCTCACGGGTAATGGTCACTTGCCAACTTTGACTGCGATGTTCTGGTTGATACTTCCAGTTCAACAAATGCGATAAGATTAACCGCAACGCACTTTGCAACGCCCGTTGTTGACTTTTACCCAAGTCCACCACTTCCTCTATTAAGTGTTCTAAATCCAGCGTGTCCCACTGGTGCGATCGCAAAAGCTCTGCTGTCCGCTCTACCCACGCACAAAAATCTTGTTCATACAGAGTTTGTAACATTTGCAGTTCTATAGACTTCATGGCGCTCCTTGTTCGTAAATAAAATAGGTAGGCGCGAGTTAATTTTATTTGTGCCTACCTACTTAACATTAAGCACGAACTACATCCTCAATCAGTTCAGCGTCTGTGAAAAGACCAAAATTCCCGACTTTTTAGAAAAGTCGGGAAATATGTTTATCACGAATGATTTACAGATACTATCTAACCAAACCCTTTCACTGCTGCATGAGTTAGGAGTTTTCCCCATCTCCTTTTCTCCCTACTCCGACTGGATCGGGTTGTCTCTAGGATTAACTAACCTCAACAGTTTTTGCTTAATTTGAGCATCGAATACTTCCCATTTCATTTTCGCATAAGCGGAATTTTCGTTGCTGCCAGATAAGAAGCCCATTGGAATTTCAAAGCCGCCTGCGCTTGTCCTTCCACCGCCGAAAAAGCGCCCTGTGCTATCTTGCCCAAAAGCTTCTTTGATGAATTCATCAGGGTCAAGGGTAAGTTTGCTAGTTCTCAGGGAGCCGATGACTATTTCCAGTTCTTCGTCTTCATCGTGAACAATGCCGTAAACTACGGCGGTGTGGACGTTTTCTTCGGTAACGAGAAAATCAGCCGCTTGGGGGATGGCGTCACGGTCTTCGTAGCGTAAGTAGCCAACACCAGCAATGGAAAAGTTATTTTGGACGATGCGGTTTTTCAGCGATCGCTCGATCACATCCATTACCCGCTTGGAACGGTTCGCCTGTAAAATGGCATTTAGCAGTTGAGCGTCATAAAATCGGCTTAAATACGCCGCTGCCATAAAATCTTCTTCTTGCGCTTGCATTAACCGATCTGTATCCGATCGCAAGCCATGCATCAAAGCAGTAGCGCATTTGACGTGTTGATTTATGCTGCTATCTAATGCTAATAATCCTGTTTGGAGGTATTGAGTAAAAATTGTTGCCGTCGCTCTTACGTAAGGACGGATATCTTCAAACTCTGATTGCAGATCGCCTTGGATGCTGTGATGGTCGACTAGTACCACTAAAGGAATTCCAGCCTGCTGCACTGCTGACAGTAGCTGTGAAGTGGTTCCCTGGTTGTCAATTAATACAAAACCTTGATAAGATGACAAATCTTTAGTTTTCAAGGTTTGCGTTGTCCAGCGTTGGATAGGTAAATTAGTCAGTCTTACCAAGGCAATATTTTCTTGATGGCTCAATGCACCAGCATAAATGATTTCACATTTGATATCATATTGCTGGGCAATTAACTGATAAGCCCAAGCGCAGGAAAGGGCATCAGGGTCAGGAAAATCTTGCAGAATTACTAGTTGGCGATCGTGTCGGTGTGCCAAAAGGGTTCTTTGCAGTTCTTCTGACTTTTGTTGTGCCAGAGAGTTACCACGGTTACTGAGATATATAGCTCCATCACCTACCGATGGCGGTAATGACGGACTCTTAAATGCAACTTCCACTGGCGCTTTCTCGATTTCAGGTTCCTCTGGGTTTGGCTCTGTGGTCAATGACAAACTCTCAAACTGAGTAACGGGAGAATTAAAGTACATAGGGAACTTTTTTTAAAGTGTGAGGCTCCTTTAATTCAGAAATACTTACGAGCAGCAATTCACTGAATTTAGCCACATTAATTACGATCTTCGCAAAAATATCAAGACATTGCACTATACATCTAAGTATATTTCTTGTCAGTAACACCGCTCAACATCAACTAACTTCCACTAAAGGGCATACAGCAAGGAAGTTTAGGATATCAGGCTGTATCTGGCAGCATAAATATGTTTTAGGAGTTTTGTTCTCTTTCGTAAATTCAATCAGGGAGATTTTTATCTAACTTAGGGTATACTTTCTATCTTATCCTTTAGAATTAGTCCTTGATATTTGAAATATTCTTATGCTTAATATTCTCATTATTGTGACTATTGAGCAATTAACAATTATTTTTGATGAATAACGTCTGTTTTGTATCCCCTTTGAAAATTCTGCTTCTGCAAATTTAGAGTAAAGTCCAATGGAAAAGGGCAAAAGACAGGGGGAGTAAAGAGCAAAAGGGAAACTCTATATACATACAACAAAATACATACAACAAATTTCAAAGCTTGATAGTTGATGCAATCATCTTTGTTGCAAGCCTATAGCTACCAATTTTTTAAAACTCCAATAACTTTAGTTATTGGTTATCTACTAAAGAAAGAGGGTATTTCTCCTTTTTTCTTTGCTCCTCTGTTTTTTGCTCAAAGACCTATAACATACTTTTGCCACTCTGTATGCAGTCCACTCTTAAGATGTTTACTGACCTCGAAATAGAGACTGCTATAAGGTTGGCGCGGGGGATGACGCAAAGGCATGTGAGCTTCGTGGGGAGTCCGACTGCCTTTTTTGACATTGCAACGGACACAAGCGGTAACAATATTCTCCCAAGTATCGCCTCCGCCGCGCGATCGCGGTATTACATGGTCTAGTGTCAATTCATCCCCTGTGTAACCACAGTATTGACAAGCATGACCATCACGGTGCAATATATTTCGGCGAGTTAAAGGGATTTCTTTATAAGGAACGCGTACATAATGACGCAACCGGATCACGGTCGGCAACGGGAAATCCGTGTACAGAAATTTACCGTTGTGTTCCACGCGTTCTGCTTTGCCCTTGATTAAAAGAACTACAGCACGACGCCAACTGGTTATATTGAGAGGTTCGTAAGAGGCGTTTAAGACTAAAACCTTCCCCATTATTTGCGCTCAGGGTATGAGTTTTACAATATATTAACACAAATACACCCTGCTAGGGAGATGAGAAGAAATTATACTTTCGGAAGAATTTGAAAATTAAGTTATGAGTAAAGGGTCAAGAGTTAGGAGTGAGGAGTTAGGAGTTGAAAAGTCAAATTTATTACTTCATCAAAATTATTACTTAGACTGACGCAATCGCGCAGCGTCTCGTAGACAAGAACAAAGTGAAAAGTTGAGCCGTAAGATTTACTTCTAACTCATAACTTATAACTTATAACTCATAACTCATAACTCATAACTCATAACTCATAACTTTTACTTTAGCGCCGTAACATCTTGTATCAGTTCCAATCTGAAGGTTAAACTTCCTATTTAATCTGATCTCGCTTTTAGGAGCGTGTATAGATAGATAACTTGAAAGTTTAGCCGTGGCGGGATAGGAGTCAGTACAAATGTTAAGTCGCAAACAAATCCCTGGTATAGTTCCTAATCAGCAGTGCGATACCTACGCATGGTTTTCACAACGAGCTTGGGTAGAAATTGATTTAGAGGCGTTGTCATACAATGTCAAGCAATTGGTGCAGTTTTTATCGCCGCGTACCCAGTTAATGGCAGTAGTAAAAGCTGATGCCTATGGACATGGAGCAGTAACAGTTGCCCAAATTGCCATCCAATCGGGAGCTAGTTGCCTGGGAGTGGCTACAGTTCCAGAAGCTATTCAATTGCGAGAAGGCGGGATTCAAGCTCCTATTTTGATTTTAGGGGCAACTCATACACTAGAGCAGATTCATGCGATCGCCCAATGGAAACTTCAGCCTACACTCTATAGCCCTAAACAAGCTTTAGTATTTTCTGATACCTTAGAATCGATGAATCATGGTTCTCCAGTGCCCGTACATATTAAATTAGACACGGGAATGTCTAGATTGGGGACTGATTGGCGGCAAGCTGGCGAATTTGTGCAATTAGTGCAGCGCTTACCACATCTTGATATTGCCAGCATTTATTCTCATTTAGCGACAGCAGACGATCCCGATACCACGGTAATGGAAGAACAGCATAAACGATTTGAGGATGCGATCGCTCAAATCAAAGCAATGGGAATTGAACCGCCTTGCTTGCACTTGGCAAACTCAGCCGCCGCACTTACAAATCCAGCATTGCACTACGACATGGTGCGTGTAGGTTTAGCTGTTTACGGACTCTATCCAGCACCGCATTTACAAAATGCGATCGATCTCAAGCCTGTTTTGCAACTTAAGGCAAGAGTTACCCAAGTTAAAACAATTGCCGCAGGAACAGCTGTTAGCTATGGTCATAAATTTATTGCCCCGCGCGAACTTCGCCTTGCTGTTGTGGGAATTGGCTATGCTGACGGTGTTCCTCGCAGTCTTTCCAACAAAATGCAGGTGTTAATTCGCGGTCAGCGCGTGTCACAAATTGGGACAATTACAATGGATCAGTTAATGCTGGATGTAAGTGCCATACCCAATATCCAAGAAGGAGAAGTAGTCACCTTATTAGGAGAACAGGGAAAAGAACAAATTTCAGCGGATGACTGGGCAAAACAATTAAACACTATTTCTTGGGAAATTCTCTGTGGATTCAAGCATCGTCTGCCTCGTGTTGCAGTTATGTAATTGGGCATGGGGCATGGGGCATGGGGCATGGGGCATTGTTATTCTTTTTCAGCTTGCCAGTCCCCATTCCCTATTCCCAAAAATAATTTCTTATGGTATGATAATAAACTGATGCGGATGTGGCGGAATTGGCAGACGCGCTAGATTTAGGTTCTAGTTCCGAAAGGAGTGAAGGTTCAAGTCCTTTCATCCGCACTTTTAATAAATTAAATTGCCCTATCTAGGCTGGTACTTATACTTGAGTTAAAAGTTCAAGAATAGTTACCAGCCTATTTAAATATCGCTTAAATAAAAATATGTTTCGCCAGCATAGCTTCAAATACAAGAGGATATTTGAAAATTTGTGTGTGGTAAAATGCGCCTGTGAACAAGACAGGGAAAGACTTTTAACTTAATAAGTCTGTTCTCCAAATGATAGTAAATGTGTCAAAGTGCATAAGTCCTAATGGATTTAATAACCTACAATTTTCATAGGTAAGATGTGTTAGGGACATAACGTACCATTCTGAGAACTTTCAGTACCTATTTTCGGCGGCAAAACACTCTGCAAAAAATAAGTTTTGCATTCTGTTTCATCTAAGTTATTAAATACAAATAAGAAAAAATACATTTATTGCTTTCAATAAATAAGTGTTATTACTGTGGTCAATTTGAAATTACTCGATGCAAAGTGGCTTCATTCAGTCCTTACTTGTTTAAAAAATAAATTTTAAATAAGTGTAAATACAGAAGCTCAAAGAGATCGCCATTAATAAAATCAGTATTATTCCTGTGGTCAGATTGGGGTTACTCAATGGAAAGTGGCTTCATCTAGTCTTGACATTTTTATGTCTTATTTCTCGAAAGATGTTGATAAATCTCAGTAACACTAAGTAGATTAATCACAATTTACGAATTTACTAAGATTTGCTCATCTGAAAATAACGCTACTCTCGTTGAGTTTCACCACAAACCTAGATGTAAACTGATGTACTTTAAAATGCAAAAGTTTAATGCTTTTTACTTGATTTTGATTGTGGAATAACTTTACACGAATTTAGCTTACACGTATCGAATTTTAGCTGAAGTAAAAGCAAAATGAGCACAACTCCTATAGGTAGCTACAGGTTGTTCCAGAAACTACATCCGCTATCTCTGTTGGCACAATTAACAAGTCGGCGTGCTACGGGTTGCTTAAGCGTATTTACCGGGATAGTTTCTTGGTCAATCTATCTAGAGGACGGTAAACTTACTTATGCCTCCTATTCAGATAAACTATTTGAGCGCCTTGACAGTCACTTACGGCGTTTGAGTCAGCAAATTCCTGCTCTCAACAGTGCCACTCGCGTACAGATGCGGCTGATGTTTGAGACGAAAAATGAACATCAATCAATACCAAATGCGGATTACCAAGCTATTTGTTGGTTAGTCAATCAGGACTATATTACCTCTGTGCAAGCAGGAAGCCTGATAGACGAATTGGCAAAAGAAGTAATGGAATCATTTCTGTGTTTAAAAGAAGGTAGCTATGAATTCAGTCCAGAAAGCTCTTTGGATGAACTACCAAAGTTCTGTCACCTGGATTTAAGGTTGCTTGTTGAACACTGCCAAAAACAGTTACGAAATCGGCAAAATATTCAGTCATCAATTCCGGCTGGTGGGAGTTCGCAAGTTTTTTCTACAACACAATCGTCTCAAGTTCAGCCACATCTGCAAATCAAGATCGGGCAAAATTTGCCAATACCAATCAATTTTGATATTCCTGAGAATCAGACAATTACTCAGCCACCTGTTGGCAAAAAACTATATACAATTGCCTGCATTGATGATAGCCAAACTGTTTTGAATTCTATCAAACACTTTTTAGATGAAAACACATTTTCAGTTGTAACGATCAACGATCCGGTAAAAGCTTTAATGCAAATTCTACGGAGTAAGCCCGATCTGATTTTGCTAGATGTTGAAATGCCAAGTTTGGATGGCTATGAGCTATGTTCCTTATTACGTAAACATTCAGCTTTTAAAAATACACCGATCGTTATGGTGACTGGTAGAACAGGATTTATCGACAGGGCAAAAGCTAAAATGGTCAGATCGTCAGGATATTTGACTAAGCCTTTTACACAATCCGAATTGCTAAAAATGGTTTTTAAGCATCTTGGTTGATTGAAATAAGGCAAATAAAAATAACAAAATATGTTTAATTGATTTTTTTAGGAGATTTGATAGTGAGCCTGACTTTGCTTGGCACAATTTTGATTGTAGAAGATTCTCCCAGCGAATTGGAATTAATGAGCCATTATCTTAAAGAGAGTGGTTATAACGTAATTAAAGCAAGTGGTGCAAAAGAGGGTTTAGAAAAAGCTGTGTTAGAAAAACCAGATGCGATCGTTACTGATGTAGTAATGCCAGAAATGAGTGGATTTGAATTGTGTCGTTCTCTGAGAAGAAATCCAATTACTGCAAAAGTACCGATTGTGGTTTGTAGTTCCAAAAATCAAGAAATTGATCGTTTGTGGGCGATGAGACAAGGTGCAGATGCCTATATAACTAAACCTTACACCCGCGAACATCTCCTACGTACTATTAAATCAGTGGTAATTTTAATCAATGACTAGTACAAACATTATTCTTTCTTCAAAACCAACGCCAAATAATTTAGCAGATAGTTATCTGAAATTTCAGCTAAATCAACAAACAACTGCTGTTTTATCAATGAAGCATACGCAAGAAGCAATTCTTGTCCCTGTTGAATCTATTACGTCAATACCGAATATGCCATCCTGCATATTAGGATTAATGAATTGGCGGAGTCGGATAATTTGGGTAGTTGATTTACCAAGAATGCTCAATTTAGAATCCCTAGATTATCGACTGCGACAATACAATGCGATCGTTATCCAAGTGGAATCATTGGTGTTGGGATTAGTTGTACAAGAAATAAAAGGTACAACCAAGTTCATAGTTGATGATATTCATTCTCCTATCGGACAAGTGACATCCAGTTTAGTTCCTTATTTATGTGGGTGCGTTGTGCAACAGGAAGAAATATTACTGGTATTAGATGCACAGGCGATTGTACAATCTTCTATTCTCCGCAGTGATTAGGTTTTACTACTAAAAACAGCTTTTTAGTGTTCTTATTCACATACTTAGGAGAACTACTTTTATGTTTAATAAAACTAACACGAATCAAGGTAATAGCGCTCAAAATCGAGCATCGCTGATTTCATCTCAAAAAGCCATTGGAACTGTAGTAAAGCTACCAACTAAGCTGACTACTGAAAGTGCTAATAATTCTTCTTGGAATCAGGGGATTGCCTATTTTACTAGGCTGGGATTGGTTAAGAAAGCGACTATTTTAGCGATCGCAATTGGTACAATACCAGTTTTGGGCATCGGTGCGATCGCTTTTGGTTTGGCCAACAAATCCATTACTAAGCAAATTACCCAATCTCAACAAGCCGAAGCCACTGGCTTGAGTGATAAAGTTAACCGCTTCATGCTGGGACGCTACGGTGATATTCAAGTAATATCAAACTTACTATTTTTGACAAATTCTCAAGCTAGTATTAGTACTCAAGAAAAGCAAGCAGTTTTAGATCGGGTTGTCGAAGCCTACAAAGCTTATGACAGTATTGCTGTTTTCGATCGCCAAGGTAACTTGATTGTCCAGTCTACAGGCGAACCCCTGGAAAATCAAAAAGACCGCACCTTTTTTCAAGACGCTTTACAAAAAGATACTCCTGTCATCAGCAAACCGGAAGCAGCAAATACTGGTGTTGTGAGTATTTATCTAGCCGCACCTGTGAAAGAGACAAGAACGGGTCAAACTATTGGCGTGGTACAAGCACGTATGCCCGTAAAATCTTTAGAGGAAGTTACCAAAAACTACGCAGCCAACGGACAACAATACTATTTGCTTGATGCTGCGGGAACAGTTTTCTTGAGTCCCCAAAAGGAATTATTGGGGAAAGAGGCCAAGGCAGAGTATTCTAATTTACCTAAACTGTTAGCAGCTAGAAAGGTAAATAGTTTTATAGAAGTTCCGAAAACTCAGAAAAAACAAGAACTAGTCAGTTATGTACCAGCTAGTACCTTAGATGGCTTACCCGATCTAAATTGGCAGGTACTTTTAGCTACAGATACTGCAACTGTATTTGAGCCGCAAAGACAATTGTTGTGGACTATAGCCATCGGTACAGCAGTGACAGCACTGATTGTGGGTGCGATCGCATCTCGATTAGCTAAACTGACTACACTACCAATTCTTAATGCAACTGCGGCATTAGCAAAGTTAGGTCAAGGTAAATTTAATACCCGTCTGGAAATTGAAAGAGAAGACGAATTAGGGGTATTGAGTGCAAATATCAATCTGATGGCCGAACAATTGCAGGTCTTAGTTAAAGAACAGCAGCAGGAACTAGACGTTGAAGGGACAAAATTACTAGCAGATATTACCCTACGGATTCGGAAAGTTCTCAAAACTGAAGATATTTATCACGCAGCAGTCAAAGAAGTTCAGCAAATCCTCAAAACAGACCGGGTAATCATTTATAGTCTGAATCCAGGTACTTTGACTGGTGTCGTCGTTGCGGAATCGGGAACTGGTAATTGGCCCAAAATGCTGGGAGTACAAATTGACGACCCTTATTTTAAGGAACATTATCTAGAAAGCGATCGCGACACAGACGTGCAAGCAGTTGCCGATATTCATCAAGACCAAAGCCTGAAAAATGCCGACAGTTACATCCAACTGTTGGAAAAATTTGCTGTCAAAAGTCATTTAATTGTACCGATTCTTGCCCAAGAAAAACTTTTAGGCTTATTAATTGCTCATCATTGCGAAACTCCTCGTGTTTGGCAACAGCCGGAAATTGACTTGTTTCAACAGATAGCAACTCAAGTCGGCTATGCTTTAGAACAAGCTAAGTTATTAGAAGAGATAGAAAAAGTCAGAAATGTAACTATAAGTGGGTCAGACGAAACACTGCAACAACAACTTTTACAACTACTCAACGACGTAGAAGGTGCAGCCAGAGGCGATTTAACAGTGCGTGCAGACGTAACTGCTGGGGAAATCGGTACTGTTGCCGACTTCTTCAACTCCATTGTGGAAAGCCTCCGAGATATTGTTACCCAAGTTAAACAAGCTGCCATCCATGTAAATAGTGCCATTGGCTCTAACGAAGGAGCCATCCGCCACCTAGCAGAAGAAGCGCTAACCCAAGCTGCCGAAATCAACCGCACCCTTGATGCTGTTGACCACATGACCCAATCTATGAAAGCCGTAGCCGAAAGTGCCGAAAAAACTGCCTTCATTGCTAACCATGCTGCTCACACCGCTACCAAGAGTGGACACGCAATGGATTTGACAGTACAAAACATCCTCTCTTTGCGGGAAACTGTGGGTGAAACTGCCAAGAAAGTGAAACGTTTGGGAGAGTCTTCGCAACAAATTTCTCGCGTGGTTTCCTTGATTAACCAAATTGCGATTCAAACCAACTTGCTTGCCATTAACGCCGGTATTGAAGCAGCGCGTGCGGGTGAAGAAGGTCAAGGTTTTGCCGTAGTGGCTGAAGAAGTCGGCGAACTAGCAGTTAGGAGTGCCGCCGCAACCCAAGAAATCGAACAAATTGTTGAAAATATCCAACGAGAAACCAGTGAAGTAGTGCAAGCAATGGAAATAGGCACTACCCAAGTGGTAGAAGGTACTCGAATTGTGGAGGAAGCTAAACAAAGTCTGAGTGAAATTTTGGATGTATCTTCTCAAATTGACTCCTTAGTGCAGTCGATTTCTACCGCGACTGCATCTCAGGTTGAAACATCCCAAAGTGTTAGCCAATTGATGAAAGATATCGCTGCTATATCACAACGTAGCAGCGATTCTTCTCGCCAAGTTTCTGAATCTCTGCAACAAACTGTGGATATTTCCCAACAGTTGCAAGAGACTGTCGAGGCTTTCAAAGTTAGTTAAGTTTGTCATTTGTCATTTGTTATTTGTTATTTGTCATTTGTCATTTGTCCTTTGTCCTTTGTCCTTTTACCAATGACTAATGACTAATAACTTTTGTTATTTGTCCGTTGTCATTTGTCCTTTGTCATTTTACCAATGACTAATGACTAATGACTAATGACCAATGACCAATGACCAATGACTAATGACCAATGACTAATGACCAATGACCAATGACTAAGGACAAAAACCATGCTACAAGACAAAGAACTAGAAATCCAGATGCAGTTTCTAGAAGAAGCAACAGATTACTTAAATACCTTAGAAGGGGTATTGCTGGAAATCGATACTAGTAACCGCATCGATTTGGATAAAATCAATGCTGCACTCCGGGCCACTCATTCTATTAAAGGTGGTGCGGGAATGATGGGATTTAAATCGCTAAGTGATTTATCTCACCGTCTGGAAGATTCTTTTAAAGTTTTAAAAACTAAAAAAAATTCTTTAGAAATCGATACTCAGTTGCAAAGTTTATTGCTATCTGGAGTTGACTGGCTGCGTCAAATTGTAGAATTGCTTGCAGAAGGGAATGTTGTCGAAGATCAGTGGTTAGCAACTTTTTGTTATCCCATCTTCGATGAGTTGCACGATCGCTTGGGCGACCCCACCCCAGAAGATGCCTCAACTATGCTATCCCCAGAGGACGGGCAAGACGTTATTCCTTTGCTATTTGCCACAGAAGTAGAAGAGTGTTTGCAACGTCTAGAATCTATATTGGCAGATAGCGAACAAGCCGGATTGCATGAAAATATTGCGATCCTGGCAGCTGAATTAGGCGGTTTGGGAGAAATGCTTCAGTTGCAAGCTTTTAGCAAGCTTTGTGAGTCGGTAACGCAGCATTTGGAAACTGTTAATAGAGAACGCATTCCCGAAGTTGCCCAGTTAGCATTGCAAGCATGGCGGCGATCGCAAGCTTTGGTGCTGACAAATCAGCTAGATAACTTACCTACAGCTATTGACTTGAGTAGTTTGCAATCCCAGCCACTATTACCAGCAGAAGTGATACCACAGCTTCTCCCCACAGATGTCATCGACACAGAAGTAGCGTCAACAGCTGTTTGGCAAGCAGAGATAACTCCAGAAACTTGGGTGAAAGATGAAGCGATCGCAGCCAATTTTACATTTGTAGATGCAGAATTTGCTGATGATGTAAATGCTGTCAATGTACCTGAACACAATACAATATTTGCTAAAGAAGAGAATCCCCCAGATGGCAAATTTAGCGAAGGTAAAGGAGAGCCAGTTGCCGTTGCTAAAGAACGAGAAACTCATGAAAATAGCGTCCGAGTTCCTAGCAAACAGTTAGAGCAAATTAATGATTTATTTGGCGAACTGATTGTTCAACGAAATGGCTTAAACTCACAACTAGAAAGATTACGCAAACTCGTTCGGAACCTCAACCAGCGAGTTCAAATTCTCGACCGCGAAAACCAGGAATTACGCATAGTCTCCGATAAGATTTCCACTCAAGCTACCATGTTTAATGGGGCGCAGATACAAGCTGAAAATAGCCACCAATTAGAAGGTACGAACACAGAATTTGATGCTTTAGAAATGGATCGCTATAACGAATTAAACCTGCGATCGCAGGAAGTTATGGAAACCATTGTTCAGGTACAGGAAGTCACAACAGATGTGCAACTCAGTGTAGATGATACAGACCATATTGCTCGTAAACTAAACAAAACATCGAAACAGTTACAAACAAAACTAAATCACATCCGAATGCGACCGCTGTCTGATTTAATCGAACGTTTTCCGAGAGCTTTACGCGATTTAAATGTCGAGTATGGCAAAAATGTTCAGTTAAAAATCGAAGGTGGCAACACTTTAATTGAACGCAGCATTTTAGAAGCTTTAAACGAACCTTTAATGCACCTATTAAGGAACGCTTTCGATCATGGTATCGAAGACTCTGCCACGCGTCGCCTTTTAGGAAAACCAGAACAAGGATTAATTGAAATTACAGCTACTCACCGCAGTAATCGCACCATCATTACTATCCGTGATGATGGTTGGGGCATTTCTCTGGAGAAAATTCGCACCCGCGCCCTAACTATGGGATTGGATGCTTCTTTACTCGCTAATGCTAGTGATGAAGAACTATTATCACTAATTTTTGAACCAGGTTTTACCACCTCCGAGCAAGTTACAGCATTATCTGGCCGCGGTGTCGGTATGGATGTGGTTCGCAACAACCTCAAACTAATTCGAGGAGATGTGAAAGTTGATACAGAACCAGGAGTTGGTACTACCTTCACTTTATCAGTACCGTTTACACTTTCCGTTGCGCGAGTTTTGCTGGTAGAAATCAACAAAATTCTATTAGCATTTCCCACAGATGTGATTTCAGAAATATCTTTACTCCAAGATGAGCGAGTTTTTGAAATGGCTGGTAGCGAAGTTTTAAATTGGCAAGGAACCATGCTGCCACTGATTCGCTTAACTCGTTATTTAGAGTTTAATTGCCTACGCTACGATAGCGCAGAGTTAGAAATTCCGGCAGCCATTAGTACTAACAGTGTGTTAGTAGTCAAAGGTAATAATCAGCCAGTCGCAATCCAAATAGATCGTTGCTGGGGCGAACAAGAAGTTGCAATTCGCCAAGTTGAAGGAAATATACCCTTACCTGAAGGCTTCAGCAATTGTACAATTCTCGGTGATGGTCGAGTAGTACCATTAGTTAATGTTAATGAGTTGCTGTATTGGATTGCTACAAATAAAAAGACACCGAGAGGAACTCAATTACCATCAGCAAGGTTAAAAACACCGTTCCTGATATTTGATGAAGAGAAAATATCAGCAGCATCTATTAAGCAGAAAGGTACAATTTTAATCGTAGATGATTCGATTAATGTACGCCGCTTTTTAGCTCTGACTCTTGAAAAAGGAGGGTATCAAGTAGAACAAGCTAAAGATGGTCAAGATGCCTTAGAAAAACTCCATAGTGGATTAAAAGTGGAGGCAGTAATTTGCGATATTGAAATGCCTCGCCTTGATGGTTATGGCTTTTTAGGTAAGGTAAATTCAGACGTGGATACAAAAAATATTCCAGTGGCAATGCTGACTTCTCGTAGCAGCAATAAACATCGGCAACTAGCTATACAATTGGGGGCGCGGGCTTACTTTTCTAAACCTTATAACGAGCAAGAGTTATTGCAAACGCTGGAGGAAATAATTCATTCGGTTGCAGAACAGGCAGCTTCTAATTAAAAATTGTTAATTCATAATTAGGTTTTAGATATTTTCTTAGGTGCGTTATGCCAAAGGTTAACGCACCATTGATTTTAACTTCTACTGCCTTAGGGATCAATACGCTGATTTGTTGGGTTTGACTTCTTTAGGGGACGCTGTTCGCGTTCGTTCAACCCAAACTACAACTATCCTTTAACTAGATTTATCAGCCTCTCAACTCTGTTATCCAATTCTTGTTTGTACACCAATTCTTCTATCCACTGTTGGGGAATGTTTTGGTATCCAAAACGCGCTCCTAACAATGCTCCTGCTACGGCAGCATTCGTGTCAGCATCGCCTGCTTCATGAATAATTTGTAAAATTCCATCTTCATAAGATTGTGCGTGTTGAAGTGCCCAAAATCCAGCCCCCATTGTTTTAAGGGTGTACCCAGTTCCACCTTTTTCTCCTGGATTTAAACCTTCATCTAAATCTAGTGCTTCTAAGGATAAAGTTGCAGCTTTGTCAAAATACTCTTGAATAGAGGGATGGTAGTCTTGTACAGCGATCGCTATTGATTCTATTAAAGAATTAATATCACTCTCTTGGCGTAATAAAGCGCTGATTGCAAGACTTACCGCCACGCATGAACCAACACAACGCGAATCGTAGTGCGTAATTTTACAAACCTCCTCAGCATTGCGTTTAACTTTTTCAGGAAAGGAATATTCCCAAATACCTAATACAGAAGTTCTCATCACACCACCGTTAGCAGCAGCCTTCTGTCCAGATGCTTCCCAAACCTGTTTAGCAGTAGCAAGCGGATTTTGCAAAAAATCAGGAGAATACACCACAGAATACACAGTTTGACCCATACCCATGCCATCTGTAACTGCCCAATGATGAAAGCGTGCAGCAATATCGAGTATGTCAACTCGCTGTTTTTCCAGCAAACTATCGAGGATGCACAACATCTGGTCAGTATCATCTGTCCAATCTCCAGGTGTCCAACCACTTACATTGCGATAGCGAACAATTTGACTATAGCTACTCAATCCATCTGGATACTCTTTGCGAACTTGAGACTTTGGTATCCATTCTGTTCCAAAACCCAGGGCATCTCCTATTGCTTGACCAAAAATTACACCATGAATTTTATCAAAAATGACCGAATCCATAAAATTATTCCTTCAAGAAAGATTAATATAGTTTAGAAAGAACTAAATTCTGCGTACAATATTAAAGCTTGGCATCATCATAATTTTGCTATTCGTGCCATGCAAAGCTTAAAGAAAATCCTCTACACTATAATTTAAGCAATGTTGCAGCAGCAACATCAAGGAGAATAGACTCGCTCCCTAAAATACCAAGATAGAAAATGCTAAGATTCCAATAAAATATGGCATTTGCATAGCTATGACACCCACGCTGCACAAATCAATCTCCTTAGCAGAGTTCCTCAAACTGCCAGAAACCAAGCCTCCTAGTGAATTTATAGACAGTCATCGTATCTACCAGAAACCAATGCCACAAGGCAAACATTCCCGGCTACAACTAAAACTTTGTAATGCAATTAACCAAATTGCTGAAGAACAAGAAATTGCCTTGGCTTTTCTAGAATTACGCTGTACGTTTGGCGGACGTTCGATTGTCCCAGACGTGAGTGTATTTGCTTGGGAACGGATTCCCTTTGATGTTAATGGAGAAATTGAAAATACCTTTGGAATTTATCCTGATTGGACAATTGAAATTCTTTCACCAGAACAGAATACAACCAAGGTAATTATAAATATTCTTCACTGTCTAAAACATGGCACTCGATTAGGGTGGTTGATCGATCCAGATGAACGCTTAGTATTAGTATTTTTGCCAGGACAGCAACCTATAGAGATGACTGGAGACGAAGTATTGCCTGTACCTGAATTTTTACAACTTAATTTAACAGTTACGCAGGTTTTTGCATGGCTAAAACCAACAAAAATTAATTCATAAAGATGATTAGTATTCAATTATAAGATGTAAGACTAATATTTCAGAGTTTTTGAATTTTGAAAAATTAATCTAAGGGGTTTTCGGTGACAAAAAACAATAAAAAAAAGGCTATTGCTCAAGCTATTTCTACAGCCGTTGCTCTGAGTTTGGTGATAATGCAAGTGGAATCAGCACAAGCTGCTACCTTGGTGGTTAATAATCTCAATGATAGTGGCGTTGGCTCGTTGCGAGATACGATCGACATTGCAAGTAACAATGACGTGGTAGAGTTTTTATTAGGCAGTAATCCTAGTACAATTACCCTGACAAGTGGGGCACTTGCGATTGCCAAAAATCTCACTATTAATGGCCCAGGTGCTAACTTACTTACCATTAGTAGCAATAATCACTTACCCGTGTTTGACATTAACGCCGCGAATGTTACACTTTCTGGGCTTGCGATCGCTGGTAATATCAACGCTTATAATTCTAGTAATCTAACGTTTAGCAATAGCACCATTAGCAGCGACAATGTGAATATAGATAGTAACCTAACACTTATCAATAGCACTATCAACAGCGAGAATTTGGCGATCGATGGTGGACTAACGGGAATCGATGATAGTAATGTAACAGCTCTTGATAGCATCACCTTCGGCGGCAATTTAACTAGTTCTAGCGGCACTTTTACTGTCTCTACTCGTAGCCTGCGAATTAAGGCTAGTAGCAATAATTCAGAAGCAGCAGGTAGTTTAACTGTTACAACCGATAACGTTGTCGTAATAAGTGGTAGTCAGGTAACGATTCCTATCAGCACAGTCAACGGCAATTCTGGGCAAATTAACAGTGGTAGCCATAATTCAGGAGCAGCAGGCAACATAACTATCAACTCTGATACTTTGATATTGAATCCTGGTGCTACTATATCGAAACCAGTATCCGAACCAAGTGCGATCGCTGGTACTATACTTGCTGGTAGTCTAGCTTGGCTGGCGAAGACAAAGCAAGCAGCATTTCGCAAGGCGAAGGTATAATTACGTATTAAAATAAATTTGCAAATAGTTTAAATACGAAGCCCGCTTAGACTTCTCTCTGCGCGGGCTAAGTATTTTATGGGCAATTAGCCAGACGTAATATTAATGTCCCTGAAACTAAAATACTTCCAGGAACCTTTATTAAGCCTCGACTTTTACACCCTTCCAGAAGGCGACATGACCTTCAATATTCTTAGCCTTCTCCTTAGCGCTGGGATAATACCAAGCAGCATCTTTGTTGACTTGCCCATCAACTTCGATACTGTAGTAACTGGCAACACCTTTCCAAGCACAAGTAGTGTGGGTGTTGCTTTCAGTAAAGTACTGCTTGTTAATGGCGTCAACAGGAAAATAATGGTTGCCTTCCACAACTACAGTATTATCACTCTCGGCTAAAGTAGCTCCATTCCAAATTGCTTTCGGCATAAATGACTTTGTAAATAAACGATACATATAACATTTTTACACTATCAGCTTATTTGTAGTGAATTTATGGAACCTGTGACGCTGACAAAATAGTTCAGAAGTCACGAATAGGCAATGAGTTACAGGATTTTCCTCTAGAAATTAATTGCAATCACTTTTATTTATCAAATTGAGAATTAAAAGCATTTGCTTCCATCATCAAGATTTTCTAGCATATTGGTATGGAAAGTTTATTAGCCAAAACAAAATTAGACTTCGGTTGATAGCATCAATTAAAAAATCTATAGATATGTGAGTAAGCGATTTGTCGAAGTGCAAACTACGCTAACGCATATTCTATAAATACTTGTCAGTTAAGGATTTTATTTAGCATATATTTGGTTCTTTTCAGTTCTCACTAAACTTTCTCGAATGTTAAATTTATCCAAGTTGGGTGAATTTGACTAATCCGTTTGGGTAATTAACAAATTAACCCATCAGATGAACTGAACCTAAAAGATTGAGATTAATAAAACAGTGGACTCTATTACTAGAAAATACTGATTGCAATTACACTTGGTTCTAATTGAGAATAACTCTATGAAATTCACAAAATTGCTAAAATCTGCACATATTATTGCTTGGATTAATTCTATGCCTAAAATTACTTGCTTTCATCGAGCCAAGAATCACAATAGCCCATCAATAAACACAGCCGCCAACTCTGAAATTTCTCTTAGCTATTCCACAAATGTCAATTATCTCAAACCTTTTGATACTGCTTCTATTGCCTATTACATGATGGGTTTTGGGAATTTTAAATGAGCTAAGTTACTTCTGTGCTTTTGAGATGTAGCTTCGATTGTTTGATTAATTACAGTTTTGTTCCCAAAATACTCCATTTTTAACTTGTAATACTTCTCTTAATGATTTTTTAAAATTCTTAGAAAATTATTTTACTTAAATATGTGAGTAATAAATCAACAAGTATGATGGGTTAATTATAAAAGCTTCAAAATCATAAGAAATAAGACTTTTTTCATTGAAAACACTAATTAATCTCTACTAAAAATAAAATCATGAAATTCACAACTTTGCTCAATTCTGCACTGATCATTACTTCTATCGCTTTTATACCTGGAATTGCTGGCGCTCAAACAGTTAATACTAACAATGGCGGTGAACAAATAAATACAGATGTCAACTCTAATACTTTACGTAAAAACCCTACAGATGCTAAATATCTGCAACCCTTCAATATTGCCTTTCTCGCTTATCAAGGTTATTTAAGAGAGCAGGGTATTCCCAGTGGGGGCACTTTGTTATTCAGATACCAAACCGGATACTTGACTGCAAAAGATGTGGTTCAAGCTGCTATCAGGGCTAATAAGTTACCAGCGGAAGTTTTGAACGATCGAGGTTACGTCAACGCAGTCGAGTTACAGATGAAATCATTTGGCGATACTAATGATTCACAATAGACAATTTAGGGGTGCTGGAATCAATCTTTGCATCTCACTATAATTTTAGACGCGATAAATCGCCGTCAAGACAATAATCAGTCTTTGTCTTGACGGCGATTTATGCCACTTTTGAGTTGATTAGATTTGAAAGAAAGTCGCATCCGGAGTTAGAATAACTGAAAAGATTAGGAAAATCAAAGTTTGTGGCGAATATATTCCACATGCCCAAATTACCCATACCACCGTCTCTTTTGGGGTCAGAAGTTGGTTCTTTTACTGAGTTTACAGTTACTCAACGAATGCCTGCGATCGCTCGCAAAGTTATTGCTGAAAATAATTTCTCGTCTGCAACTAATACCAGCTTAGAAAATCTGGCAAAAGAATTGCCCGCAGGATATGTGCAACCTCTTTTTGATAAGACTGCTGTAGATTTTTCAGCCTGGAATACATATTTAGAATTATATAAAGGTCAGCGTTGGCTAGATGTTCCTTGGTTTTTTGCTGAAACTTATTTTTTTCGGTTGATTCTAGAAATTACTAATTATTTTCGCTCTGGTGTCTGGCAAGGTGTCGATCCATTTGAGTTACAAAAGTCTCAAAGTTTAGAAGCATCTTTGGATTCGATTATTCTATTGTGCGATCGGTCTAACAATTGGTTAAATAATTCTCAACTGAAGGGAGAATCCAATCAAACAGCTTTAATAGCGCTGTTATATTTTGCTTTGTGGGGAAATCGAGTTGACTTGAGTTTATGGTCAGCATCCGAGAGCGATCGCAGTCGTTTTGATATTCAAACCCAACTAGCTCACATTTTAGTAAATGATGCCTCCCAAGTCACGGAATTATTAATCAACTCTCAAGGGGGACGGATTGATTTTGTTGTAGATAATGCTGGCTTTGAACTCGTTTGTGATTTATGTTTAGTAGATTTTTTATTAAATAGCAGATTGGCTAATCGGATTTACCTACACTTAAAGCCACATCCGACTTTTGTATCTGATGCCATGATTAAGGATGTACATGACACAATAAGTTTTTTAGCCGCTACTGGAAATCAACAACTTATATTCTTTAGCCAAAGACTCCGAGACAATATTGCATCAGGGCGTTTAGTACTATCTGAAGATTACTTTTGGACATCGCCTTTAGCCTTTTGGGAAATACCCAACTCCCTCAAAAATGAGTTAGCCAATGCGAGTTTGGTTATAGTCAAAGGAGATGCCAATTATCGCCGATTATTAGGCGATCGCCATTGGGAATTTACCACTGATATTGCAGATATAGTCTGCTACCTACCCGTGCCAATGGTAGCTCTACGCACCCTAAAATCAGAAGTAGCAGTTGGTTTAAAGCCAGAAGTTATTGAGAAAGTAGCAAAATCTGACTCTTCTTGGTTGACAAATGGACAGTGGGGTGTAATTCAGTTGGTGGTTTAGGCAATTTTTGAAAAATCGAGATAATTTGTAAAACAAGTATACGTATCTTCACTACTTATAGGGTCGTTTACTCTACCAGTATTACCATAACCAGCTTAGGATAGACTAGAAGAACTTTCTAAGGAAAATGGTAGAAAAAATCACAGCTGTATTTAATGGCAAAGTGTTCTATCCAGCTGAACCGGTCGCACTGCCAATCAATACCCACGTGCGAATCAGTATTGAAATTTTACCGCCCAGCGAACAGGAAACGGTATCATTTTTGCAAACGGCGCGATCGCTCAACCTTGAAGGGCCGCCTGATTGGTCTGCCAATATAGATAAATATTTGTACAGTAAATAAACTTTTCATGCATTCTGAAGTCTTTCTTGATACATCATTTGCCATTGCCTTATCTGCACCGAGCGATCGCTTGCATGACCGAGCCTTACATCTGGCTAAAATGTTACAAGCAGCAGAAACTCGTTTGGTGACAACACAGGCGGTAATGTTAGAAATTGGCAATGCCTTATCCCAACAACCTTATCGTCAGGCGGCAATCATATTATTAAATTCTCTAGTAGCAGACTCCAAAGTAGAAATTGTCCCCCTTTCTCAAGAACTCTACGAACGCGCTTTCCAGCTATATCGCGAACAAACAGAGAAAGAATGGGGATTTGTCGATTGCGTATCTTTTATTGTTATGCAATATAGCGGCATCACTGAAGCACTAACTGCCGATGAGCATTTTCAACAAGCAGGCTTTCGAGCATTATTGCGAGAAAATTTACCTTAAAGATTGGGCATGGGGCATTGGGCATTGGCATTGGGCAAAACAGTTCCAAGTTGCGAGTAAAAAAAGTGAGATTCCCACTCAGCAAGCGCTAAACCATAGCTATCTGCTAACAGCACTCAAGACTCAGCACTCATTAAGGGCATTGGTTATTCACAAATGACAAATGACAAATGACTAATGACAATTAAATATTTCGTTACAATCGGCGTGTGCGTTAGGCATTCAAGAGTTATTAGCCATGAAATTGATTTCCGATCCACCCATTCCTGTAAAAATTCAAAAGATGAAGGAACGGGTGCGGTGGATGCATCCAAGTTTTGTGCAACGGGGAATTGACCAAACCAGTCTAGTTATTGACGATCGCAGGCAGGATAATCCAGAATTTTCCTTTATGGTTATCGGCGATTCTGGTACTAAATCTCATTCTCGACACCACCCCCAACGAAAAGTTGCCGAACTGATGCTAACTCACCGCGATGATTGCAGCTTTGTGTTGCATACTGGCGATGTCATCTATGTGGTGGGTTCCCAAGAATATTATTCAACAAACTTTATTGAGCCTTATCGGGAATTTCTTGTTGGTGGTGGCAACCCGAAAGGCGTTCCTTATGACCGTATGGTGTTTAACCTGCCGTTCTTGCCAGTACTTGGTAATCATGATTACTACGATGTGCCTTTGATGTACCGTTTATTTACTGGCACAACATCGTCACTGCGTCGTCTGTTCCGCTACAAAGATATCGAGATTGGCTGGCATGGATCGTATCAAGGTAATGCTTATGCACGAGCATTTATGGACTACACTCAGGCGATGTCTCCACCAGAGTTAGAACGTCATTTAGATCGGCACTACACCGCAAAGACCGACACAGGGCGCTGTTTGCGTTATGAACCTGGACAGTTTACCCGTTTACCCAATCGCTATTACACCTTTCGTTACGGCGGGATTGACTTTTTTGCACTGGATTCTAATACCTTTAATACACCATCACCATTACCTGCAACTCAAGAGGGAGAAATTTACCGTCGGGAATTACAAAAGCGTCGCCAGGAAATAGATCGAGAAGAATTGGAGATTTTGGGAATATATAATCGCCTCAACCCAGATAAACCCACCGAAGCGGAACAACTGGATGACCTCAGTGCCAAATTAGACCAAATAAACGAAATCAAAATCGACATTGAAAAACAACTAGCATCTCATCAAATGCCTGCGATCGATTTTGAACAACTTGAATGGTTGCGAAGCAGACTAATCGAATCTTGGAACACCTCCGAAGTGCGCGGACGTGTAATCTTTTTCCACCATCCTCCCTACGTCACAGAAGCTACCAAGTGGAATCAGGCACAAACCTTGGCGGTTCGTCATCGTTTGCGCTGGGTGTTTGAACAAGTAGCAGAAACTCTTGGTACTCTAATTAAAGAACGTCCCATAGTCGATTTGATTTTAAACGGTCACGCTCACTGTTTGGAGCATCTTTGCACAACTGATACCGGATTTGCAGACTCGCATATTAACTGTATTATCTCTGGTGGGAGCGGTCATCGTCCCCGCTATCAACGGCGAGAAGGGACTGAATTAATGGAAACTTTTGCTGAGATTTCAGGTAAACCCACTCGGAAAGTTGCTGATTCAACGTTATTTGTGGGCCGTCATAATTACAATTTCCAGAACCGACTGCCTTATTCATGTGTGCGGATTGATGTTCAAGATGGTAGCCCGCCCAAGTTTATCATTAGACCGTTGATTACTGAACGGTTTGAACAAGAGTGGCATGACACGGAACTGGAACCTTTTGCGATCTAAACGAGATGCGAAGTAATTAGACTTCTTGGCATTTGTCGGGAAAAGGAGAAGGGGGAAAGGGTAAAGGTTTTGTGCTGTCCTCTTCCCCTTTAACCTTTTTCCTTTTCCCAACTCTTGCAACAGTCTTTTTTGCAAGAGACTCCATGAGTGGAACTCACAAGGAACAATAAAAATATCTCTTCCCCAATTCCCAGTTCCCAGTCCCCAGTCCCCAGTCCCCAGTCCCTATTTTTAAGGCAGGTCTATTGAACTACACATTTTTCATCTCACTTGAAAATCAAATCTTAGTGCTGCATCTTAGCGAACTTTTACCAAATGCACCTTTGCATTCAGATAAAAGCTAGGTATATCCTAATCTTGAATAGAGTTACGATCGTCTCAAATTATGGCAGGACATAGTAAATGGGCAAATATTAAGCGCCAGAAAGCGTTAGTAGATGCAAAAAAGGGAAAAACCTTCACTCAGTTATCCAGGGCGATTATCGTTGCGGCTAGAAGCGGCGTCCCAGATCCGGCGCTGAATTTTCAACTGCGAACAGCAGTTGACAAGGCTAAGGCTGCGAGTATTCCCAATGATAATATTGAACGAGCGATCGCTAAAGGTGCAGGCACTTTTGGCGGCGATAGTGCTACTTTTGAAGCGATTCGCTACGAAGGTTATGGCCCCGGTGGTGTAGCGATTTTAATCGAAGCCCTCACAGATAATCGCAATCGCACTGCTGCTGACTTGCGTGTAGCTTTTAGTAAAAATGGTGGCAATCTTGGTGAAACAGGTTGCGTTAGCTGGATGTTTGAACAAAAAGGCGTTTGTGTTGTGCAGGGTGTAATTGACGAAGAACAGCTTTTAGAAGCATCACTCGAAGGCGGTGCCCAGTCTTATGAGATGACTGAAGATGAGATGGCTGAGATTTTTACTGATATTGGAAATTTAGAAACCCTTAGTCAGACGCTAAAAAATCAAGGTTTTAAGGTAATTGATGCCGAATTGCGCTGGATTCCTAGTAATAGTGTAGAAGTTACCGATCCCGATCGGGCGCGATCGCTTTTCAAGTTAATTGATACTCTAGAAGGCTTAGATGACGTGCAAAATGTCACAGCTAACTTTGAAATATCAGAAGAATTGATGTCTATTACCATTTCTTAATCAAAATTAACCCAAGTATCATAGCTAAATTACAGCTATTTGGATGATGTCCAGATTGTTACATTTAAGATTGAAATACCAACAAGTATTTTTTAGCTAAGTATTCCATGTCAGCCCATAGGATTCAATTAAGCTTTTTTGACGAAAATTCTAGATTGTAGAGACGGCGATTCATCGCGTCTCTTGCTTTAACCGAGTAAATCCTACATTTGACGAATATAAAAATAGACATGAAAGGTTCATCTCAATTACAAACTTATGACATACCTCTATTGGATAGTTAAATTGTTGATTACCTAATGAGGATTTTTCAAGTGAATAAGTTCGCTAAAGCTTTACTTTTGGCTCTAATTTTTGCTGCACCTGTAACCGCTTTTGCATCTCAAGCTCAAGCTAAAACTATCCATCATCCTAGCGTAAAATCTGCTAAAGTTCATCACACTAAACATCACAGACATCATGCTAAAAAACTAGTTCATAAACACTTATAAATAGTTACTATTAGTCGTAAAACTTTCTAGTAGTTCTGTAATCAAGTTTAGTGTTGGTTTCTCTGAAAAGATAACTGTATTATTTAACCCCGCTGGAATCCCTACCAACAGCGGGTTTTTTTATTAACTTGCTCAAGGGTGCGATCGTCTAATCCTATCTGCTACCATTCAATTTAGTCTTCAAAACATATATGAAAGCAGATTATTTAGAAGAATCACTTTTTCGTGAGTTGGAGGAGCGTTTGCTTCAACCCGATGTCCGAAAGTCAGCGACAGATATCATGGATTTACTTGCTGACGAGTTCATTGAATTCGGAAGCTCAGGGCGTGTTTTTAATAAACAGCAAATTATCGAGAGCTTGCAGAATGAATCCATCCAACCTCTGACTCAAAGATTGATAACAGAATTCAAAACATTAGTTTTAGTCACAGGGGTTGTTTTAGTAACTTATCGTATAGTCAGACATATATCTGGGAAACAACCTGTTCATTCGTTGCGAAGTTCCATCTGGAAATTAAACAACGATCGATGGAAAATGATCTTTCATCAAGACACTTTAGTTAGAGAATCATCAGTGCAGTATGATGAGTAACTGGCCAAAATTATTTAGAGTCAAAGTTTTGCATAAAAAAGGCTCAAGCATTTCTGCCTGAGCCTTTTCTAAATTCAATTAACCTTAGTAGCGGTTGTTGCTACGGTTGTAACCGCCGCCACCACGGTTCCCAAAGGAACCACCACTTCTGTCTTCTTTGGGCTTGGCTTTATTTACTTTGAGGTCGCGACCAAGCCATTCAGCACCATCAAGAGCTTCAATAGCTTTCGCTTCTTCATCTTCTGAACTCATTTCCACAAAAGCAAAGCCGCGTAAACGACCTGTTTCACGGTCAGTGGGTAGTTGAACGCGCTTTACAGCACCATATTCTGCAAATACAGCACTCAGCGCATCTTGTGTAACATCATAGGAGAGGTTACCAACGTAAATTGACATCAAATGTCTCCAAAATCATAAGTTTGTAGAGATTTAGATTTCGGAGAGAAGTCTGTAATACCAAAAGGAAAAAGCCTGTCAATACTAAAAACAAACACTGTCGCCGAATTAATTCTCATTTCACTTGCCATGATGACATAGCAACCAACTTTCTGGGTAAAAGTTTGAAAAACTGTTATAAAAAGTTATATAAGCGGTTAATAGCTAGATGCTGGCTAGTCTAAAAACGGGTGAGGCTAAGTGAACCGCACCCACGAAATTGCTACATTAAATCTAGTTATGTCAGCCTAAGTCTAGTTACTTAATACTGCCACGATTAGAAGTAGGGGTGTGAAAGTTCCGTATCTTCAGTAAATACAAGTCTTCTACTAAGGGCAGATTGCAAGAAATTTAAAAATATTTATACTGAGTTAAGAATTGCATCGTCAGCTAAAAAGCGGGCGACTCAATTTAATGAGTTAAAGTGGTGAGAAATTTTTTCAAATAAAAAGTAATTTTTGATACAAAATTCTGCAAGAACATAGCCAATTGACTCTCGCCGCTTTTCACTATTCATAATGTCTCAAAATTACTTGGTAATGCATGGCTGTTTAACCCAAAAAGCTCACCAAATACGAGAAAAATAAATGATTTTGGACAGAAATAAGCCGCACAAGCAGGCGAAAATCTCACCTTTGGCAGCCGCTAACCAGGTAATTAATACCAAGTTAAATTCAGTTATGAAGACTGATGTGGCTGTTGCAGATGTAAAAAATAGTTTTGACACAAAGGTGTCTTCCCCTTTAGCATCCAAATTATTGATTCCCTGTCTGTTAGGCATAGGACTGCTGACAGCGAATTGTGGAGCGCTACCCAAGGAAGAAGCGGCTGACGCACAATCTCAGAGTCCTGGTAGCGGACAACGTGGCGGTGCAACGGCTGTAGATGCGGCGATCGCTCGAACTGATACGTTGCAAACACAACCAGAATACACAGGTAATACAACACCCTTCCGAATTGTGTCACTGCGATCGCAAGTAGAAGCTCGGTTGTTGGCTTTGAACCTTGATGTCGGCGATGCAGTCAAGCTTGGGCAAAACGTCGGGCGGTTAGATGATGCCATACTTTCGACCGAATTAAAGCAAGCAGAAGCAGAGCTAGCAGCCCTTAAATCAGAAGTAGCCAGGGCAACCAATCAGGTAAGCAATGCTCGTGCAGACGTTGAACGGGCGCGCCTAGAAGTAGTACAAGCTCAAGCAGATTCAGAGCGGCAGCAAAGGTTGTTTAAGGCTGGAGCGATCGCGGAACAAACTGCGCAACAGGCGCGTACCCAGGCAAAAACAGCCGCCCAAGCACTCCGGGCAGCCCAAGAACAAGTACGGACAGAACAGCAAGCCGTTGCAGCTGCCCAAGGTAGAGTACTTGCTCAACAGGCATTGGTTGCCCAAACCAAAGAACGCAGGTCTTATGCTCGGCTGGTATCTCCAATCGCTGGCGTAGTCACAGAAAAGGTGACAGAACCAGGCAACCTGCTGCAAGCAGGCAACGAAGTCTTGAAAATTGGAGACTTTAGCCGTGTCAAAGTCGTCGTCCAAGTTTCGGAATTAGAACTAGCACAAATTCAGGTTGGGCAATCTGTACAAGTCCGTTTAGATGCCTTCCCCAAAGAAGTATTAATTGGCAGAGTTACGCGCATTTCCCCTGCTGCCGATGCCACAGCTCGCTTGATACCTATAGAAGTAGTGATTCCCAACACTCAAGGTAAGATTGGTAGCGGACTACTGGCGCGAGTCAACTTTCAAAACCAGACTCAACAGCGGGTAGTAGTGCCGCAAACAGCTATTCAAAAACAAGCAGGGGCAGCAAAGGCAGCACAGAAAGAGCAAGAAAACTCATCGGCAACACTATTTGTAGTGAAAGACACAAATGGTAAGACGAAAGTAGCGACGCGTGCTGTCACCTTAGGACAAAAAGCTGATGGCAAAGTGGAAATTTTATCCGGCTTACAAGCAGGAGAACGCTATGTTGTTCGTAGTGGTAAGCCGTTAAAAGAAGGTGACACTGTGAGTCTTTCAATTCTTTCAGAAAAGCAATAGTAGGGTGAGCAATAACCACCATCCCAAAGAAAAAAGTACTCAGTAGTCAGCACTTATCACTTATCACTTAGGATCATGCAGCAGGCAAATAATAATAATGGCAATGGCGGATTTAGCCTTAGTGCGATCGCTATCCGCCAACACATTGGCACACTCATGCTCACCGTGGCAGTAATTGTCATTGGGGTATTTTTTCTCACAACGATCCAAGTCGATCTCCTACCGTCAATTACCTATCCACGAATTGGGGTGCGGCTAGAAGCTCCTGGTATTTCACCAGAAGTAGCAGTAGATGAAATCACCAGACCCTTAGAAGAAGCTTTAAGGGCAACTGAGAATGTAGTGCAAGTTTTTTCCCGCACCCGTGAAGGACAAGTCAGCCTCGATTTATACTTCCAACCAGGGGGCGATATTGACCAAGCCCTAAACGATGCAACTGCTGCTTTTAACCGAAATCGAGGACAACTACCAGATACGATAGAGGAGCCGCGCTTATTCAAAGTCGATCCTTCTCAATTGCCGGTTTATGAATTGGCGCTGACATCTGCCTCGTTACCAGGGAAAGATTTACGCGTATTTGCTGATGAAGAGTTAACGCGTGAACTCAGTGTAGTACCAGGAGTCGCCTCAGTCGATGTATCCGGCGGTGCAGAAGAAGAAGTACGAGTGCTTGTTGACTTAAACCGATTGCAAGCTTTGGGTGTCGGGTTAAATGATGTCTTAAACGAATTAACAGCCCGTAACCAAGACACTTCTGGAGGTCGGATTCTGGGGCAAAATTCCGAGCCATTGACTCGGACTGTCGGACGCTTTCAAAATGCTAAGGAAATTGAAAACCTTTCCTTAGAAGTTTCCTCCCCTGCCTCCCCTGCTTCTTCTGCCTCCCCTACCTCCCCTGCTTCCACTACTTCCCCTACACCTTCCCGCCGCGTCTACTTGCGAGACTTTGCAGAGGTAATTGATGATACAGAAGAACAGCGAGTATTTGTTTATCTGAATCGTCAGCCTGCGGTGAAATTTTCAGTCCAAAAGCAGCCAGAGGCCAACACGATCGCAGTTGTAGATGCTGTTAAGCGGCGAATCGAACAATTACGGCAATCAGGTTTAATTCCAGCAGACATGACTTTGAGTCCCACCACAGATGAATCTGTCTTCATCCGCAATTCTTTAAATGATGTGATCTTTTCGGGGATTTCGGGGGCATTGCTAGCAGCAGCAGCAGTATTGTTATTTTTGGGATCGTTCAGGCAAACATTTATTATCAGTTTGACGATTCCGCTGTGTACTCTAGCAGCGATCGCTTTAATGAAAATCTTTGGCCTGACTTTGAATGTTTTTAGTTTGGCAGGTCTAACACTAGGAGTCGGTCAAGCAATTGATACATCGGTTGTGATTTTGGAGAACATCTCCGAAAAAACAGGGATGACTCCCAATCAAAGAGAGATGGAGGCAGGGGAGCAGAGGAGCAGAGGAGCAGAGGAGAACGGGAGAAATTCCAAATTCTTTATAGACAGTGCGACTACTGCTTCCCAAGAAGTAGAATCTGCTTTAGTTGCTGCTACGGGTGCCAACTTAGTTTCTGTAGTGCCATTCCTCTTAATTGGCGGCTTTATTGCACTGCTATTTAATGAACTGATTCTGACAATTAGCTTCGCAGTCGCAGCATCTCTTGTGGTTGCGATTACAGTAGTGCCGATGCTGTCTTCTCGACTTTTGGGAATCCGCTGGTCTAGTCGGATTAGTGAATTTTGGCTGCTTAGACAGTTTAATCACCGATTTGAAGATGCGACGCGGGGATACAGTAACTTCTTAACCAAGGTTTTACGCTATCGGCTCCTCGTAGTAACTGCTGCTTTGGTAATTTTAGGCGGCAGTAGCTTCTTCATGTTTGGTCAAATTCCCCAAGAAATTTTACCCCGCATCAGTACCGGACAAGCTACCTTGAGAGCGCAGTTTCCTCCCGCTACACCTTTAGCAACTTCTGAAAAAGTTATGCAAATTGTCGATGACATTTTGCTCAAACAACCAGAAACAGAGTCTGCTTTCACAACTGTGGGTGGTAATTTATTTGGCAGCAGTACTACAGAAAATCCCTTACGTGCCAGCAGTACGATCAATCTAAAACCAGGCACAGATGTAGAAGCTTTCGTCAAAAAAGTAACTCAGGAATTTAACAAACTCAACTTAGCAGGAATTTTGCTGCGCCTCAATCCTGGTCAGGTGCGGGGTTTAATTTTGAGTAATTCTCCAGTGCAAGGGTCAGAGGTTGACGTGATTCTGCAAGGTGAGAATGAAGAAAACTTAACGCAAGCAGGCGCACAAGTGCTGCAAGCATTGCAGGAAAGGGCAAAATTAGCGACATTCCGCCCAGATGCCGACCCCCGACAACCGGAAATCCAAATTCGCCCCGACTGGGAAAGGGTTTCAGCTTTAGGGTTGAGCGCCGAGCAAATTGGTGCAACAGTTCAAACAGCAATTGAAGGTTCAGTTCCTACGCAAATTCAACGCGGTAATCGTTTAGTTGATGTGCGGGTGCAGCTAAATAAGGAAGCAATTGGGCGTCCTTCCCAGCTAGAGCAATTACCGCTATTTACAGAAAACAATCAACTAATCCGCCTTTTTGATGTTGCGAACATTCAAGAAGGTCAAGCGCCTGGTGAAGTGCAACGGATTAATCAGCGCCAAGCTTTTATTGTCGCCGGAAATCTCAGCGAGGGAGCAAGTCTTGGTGAAGCGATCGCAGAAGTCAATCAGGTACTTAAAGATGTAGACTTACCTGATGGTGTTTCAATTGTGCCTAGTTCTGCCCAAGAAACTAATCAGCAACTTCAGAATGCTTTAAAAACTTTGGGGGCGTTGGCAACGTTCTTAATCTTTGTAGTCATGGCGGTGCAATATAATTCGTTAATTGACCCATTGGTAATTATGTTCACCGTACCACTAGCGTTAGCTGGGGGAATTTTTGGACTTTACATTACCCAAACTGCAATTGGCGCAACTGTAATTGTTGGTGTCGTCCTGCTGGTGGGAATTGTGGTGAATGCAGGGATTCTGATGGTGGAACTGGCGAATCAAATTCGAGAAGAAGTTGGTTGTACTCGCCAAATTGCGATCGTGAAAGCTGCTCCTCAACGTTTGCGCCCAATTATCATGACTACAGTCACTACTATCTTGGGACTGTTTCCTTTGGCATTAGGCATTGGTGAAGGTTCTGAATTTTTGCAGCCTTTAGGAATTGTAGTTTTCTTTGGGATGGCGATCGCAACGATGCTGACACTATTTATCATCCCTTGTTTTTATATTCTGCTGCACGATTTGCTTGGTGGAAATTGGGCAAAGCCAGTGTTAATCCGATTGCGTGGAGTTACGAAAAAACTTATCAGCTAATGAGCATTTAAGTTGCACATAGCGCAATACCGATTTTACTGGCGATCGCGATCGTTGTTTGTTTCTGGGGTGGTTATAAATAGAGAACTGTTTGCCATAGTTTCTCAACCTTATAACCATTTCAGACAGCCACATAGACATCGCCCTTGTTCAAACCATGCCCAGCCCTTCTCCCATCCTAAAAACAAAGTTTTCCAAAGTTTATGACGCTCAGGCTCAACAAAACGATAATCTTGACTGAGTAAGTGAATAAAAACTAATACCTCACTGAAAGGCATTCTTTCTTGTTTGTGCCTTTTGTGCTTGAAAGCTTATGCCGATCCGCCCCGCCACAATAACTGACGTACCCACAGTTTTACCAATGGTTGCCAAAATTTGTGCTTTGCATGAGTCTTGGGATTCCGCCAAATATGGTTTTCTACCGCATCCAGAACAGCGTTATGAGCAATGGTTGACGCGTTTGGCAAATAGCGGCGATGGACGCAGTATATTTCTAGTATCCGAAAATGAAGGGCAAATTGTAGGGTTTCTGGTAGCAACAGTTGAGCGAGAAATACCAATTTATCGGTTACAGGAATTTGCTTTTATTCATGATATCTGGGTCGAGCCGGAATATCGCCAAAACGGAATTGCGCGGCAGATGGTGATGCTAAGTATTGAACGCTTTCATCAGATGGGCGTCAAGCAAATTCGGCTAGATACAGCAATTGCTAACGAGGCTTCACGGCGGTTATTTGCATCTTGCGGTTTTCGATTCAGCATTATTGAAATGCTAAAAGAGTTATGAGTTATGAGTTAGGAGTTAGGAGTTAGGAGTTAGGAGTTAGAAGTTTTAAATTTTTAACTCCTCACTTTTCACTCCTCACTTTTGCAGTTTTCACTCCTCACTTTTGTAAGTGTTAGCTAGCTAACAGAGTTTTTTCTAGAGAAGTCCAACGGAAAGCGCGATCGCCACCCCTCTCAATGATTACTCTCACTCGTGGTTCTAGTTGAGGCAAATTCGTCAAATACTCAAGTTCCTCATTAGAAAGAATATGCCCTTCAATAATCCACAAGACCAGCCCCTTAGACTTTGGTGGTAGCTGTTCTAGATGAGAATTGAGAATTGGGGGTAAATAGTACACATGACCTACTGCGGCACCGCTACCAGTGCTTTTTTTTCCAAGATGAGGAGGTCTGACTCCATGAATTCTTGTGAGATACGCAGCTAAATCACCCAGTCCTTTAGCAGTAATGTGGAGGGTAGTATAGCCAGCTGCCCGTAGTCGGCGCTGATATCGACCTTCATAACCTCCTTCTAGAGGTACATACACTCCCAGAGCGCCAAACTTTTCCAGATCGCGGATTAAACCGTTGCCAGTGGTAATTAGTGCCATAGATTTTCGTCTTATCCCACTTAGATATTTCTATTATTTACCCTGAACCGATAGATTAAAAGCATTTTTTTTCGGTATTGAGAAGAGGCAGAGGGGCTCTTAGCTGGGAGCAGAGGGGAAAGAGGATGCAGAAGGCAGGAGGCAGAGTTCTAAAATGTTTGAATTTTGAATTGATTTCTCCCCCTTGCCCCCTGCGCCCTGCTCCCTTGCTTCTTTCCTACTCCCTAAAAATAGCTCTATAAATTACTGGACAAACATAAATAAATAATTTATATTATTAGATTGTGACCAAAAACGCAAATCAGGTTAACTTTTTACTGTCATTCTGAGGTAGTGTTAGCATCAAAAGCTGATGACTTAAATCCAAATTGGATAATCTAGCTCAGAGCGATCGTAGACTGGTAAACTAAGAAAGCTTTCAGGTCAATATTAGAGCTTATGGAAAAATAACTAAAGTTAATCCTAAGCTCCAAGGTACGTTTACTCCTGTGCCTCTAAAAAAGCAGGCAAAAGCTTAAACAATAGTTTAAAGTGTTTAAGGAAGTAAAGACTGAGCAGCAATGTTGGTTTCATGGCATTACGTCAGTCTCAGTTAACGGATACTGGGCGGTAGTAACCGCTTAAGTCCAACTGCAACACGGCAAGTAGCCAATCTCCAAGAAGCCGCTATATCAGGCGTGTACAAATCGGAAAACCTGCCGACAGCGCTGCCTCCAGAAAGTGCCAGAGCAATTGCTTGGACAAAAGCATTGCTGCACACAGCTTAAAGCTGTAGCGCCTTGCATTGATTCCAGAAGTTACTCCTTCCCAACGAGAAGAGACTTGTGGCTGTTCTAGCGATCTAATGAGTGAAGCTAAACAGATTTACCAAGCAGTAAGGACACGGTTTGTTGTGTCCAAAAGCATTTGGAGCGGTTTACTAAAGCCATTCCAAATTTCGCAGGCTAACCCAGCCTAAACTGATGCGTACAAAGCGTGTCCTCTAGAGTCCAATTCCAAGGTCAGCAAGTAGAAGGAGAACCAGTTACTGTGTCTGTAGGTATTCTCGGCACCAAGCTGGGCATGACCCAAATATTTGACGAAGCAGGAGTGTCTATTCCTGTAACTGTCATTCAAGCAGGGCCATGCACCGTTACACAAGTTAAAACGAAAGAAACCGATGGTTACTTTGCCATTCAAGTTGGTTATGGCGAAGTCAAACCCAAGGCACTAAATAGACCATTATTGGGACATTTGGCTAAATCATCTGCCCCAGCATTGCGTCACTTAAATGAATATCACACCGATAGCTCTAGTGATTATGCTTTAGGTCAAGAGATTAAAGCAGATATTTTTAGCGCTGGTCAAATTGTCGATGTCGTCGGTACAAGCATCGGTCGCGGTTTTGCGGGAAACCAGAAGCGCAACAACTTTGGTCGCGGGCCAATGTCACACGGTTCCAAAAACCACAGAGCACCCGGTTCTATTGGTGCTGGTACAACACCCGGTCGTGTCTATCCAGGTAAGCGGATGGCAGGTCGTTTAGGTGGAAAACGTATTACAATCCGCAAACTGACCATAGTGCGAGTTGACCCAGAACGCAACTTATTGCTAATTAAAGGAGCCATTCCTGGTAAACCAGGCGCTCTAGTAAGTGTTGTGCCTGCAAAAATAGTGGGATAGTCAAAAGTCAGTAGTCATTAGTCAGTAGTCATTGGCTAAAGACAAAAGACAATTGACAAATGACAAAGGACAAATAACAAAAATGGTTGAAAGCGTAGTTAAAAATTGGCAAGGAGAACAGGTCGGCGAGACGACCTTCGAGTTGCGCACTGCCAAAGAAGAAACAGCGTCTCATATTGTGCACCGCGCCTTAGTACGGCAATTGACCAATGCTCGTCAAGGAAATGCCAGCACAAAAACTCGTGCGGAAGTCAGGGGTGGCGGTCGTAAACCTTGGCGGCAAAAAGGCACAGGTCGCGCTCGTGCAGGGTCTATTCGTTCGCCATTGTGGCGTGGTGGTGGTGTAATATTTGGGCCAAAACCCAGAGACTTCAACCTCAAATTGAACCGCAAAGAGCGGCGTTTAGCACTGCGGACAGCATTTGTCAGCCGCATTGACGACTTGATCGTAGTAGAAGAATTTAGCACCGAGCTATCTCGCCCCAAAACTAAAGAATTAGTAGCAGCGCTTGCCCGTTGGGGAGTAGTACCAGAAAGCAAGGCACTGTTAATTTTGTCTGAAATTGCGGATACAGATAACGTTTATTTATCAGCCCGCAACATTGAAAATTTAAAACTAATTGCAGCTGACCAGCTAAATGTTTTTGATTTACTGCACGCTGACAAAATTGTAGTTACGGCATCAGCCCTAGAAAAAATTCAGGAGGTCTACAGTGCCTAGCTTTGACCCCCGCGACCTTGCCGACTTAGTACGTCGCCCAATCGTCACCGAGAAAGCGACAATCTTGATGGAGCAAAACAAGTACACCTTTGAAGTAATTCCAAAGGCATCTAAGCCAGAAATCAAGGCTGCGATCGAAGACTTGTTTCAGGTCAAGGTTGTAAAAGTCAACACCACTCTACCACCGCGCAAAAAGCGGCGCGTTGGTAAATTTATTGGTTATAAACCCCAATATAAGCGAGCCATTGTTACAGTCGCACCTGGGGATGAAGACAAGATTAGACAAGTTCTATTCCCAGAAGTCTAAAAATTTTAGATTTTAGATTTTAGATTTTAGATTGAGGAGTTGACTGAATAAGTACCGAAAATGGTGGCAATTAGTTAAACACTCATTAAATTCAAAATCAAAAGTTCAAAATCCAAAATTAAGTAAATCCAAAATCCAAAATCCAAAATAGATTATGGGTACTCGTTCTTATCGCCCTTATACCCCCAGCACTCGCCAAGTTACAATCTCTGACTTTGCGGAAATTACCAGAAGCGAACCAGAAAAATCCTTAACTACCTCGAAGCATCGCGCCAAAGGTCGGAATAATCACGGGCGGATTACTAGTCGTCGCCGGGGTGGCGGACACAAACAGCTTTATCGGATAATCGACTTTAAAAGGGATAAACATAATATTCCGGCAAAAGTCGCAGCAATTGAATACGATCCTAACCGTAACGCCAGAATTGCCCTTTTGTATTACCAAGACGGCGAAAAACGGTACATCCTTCACCCCAACGGGTTGAAAGTTGGAACAATAATTATTTCTGGACCGGAAGCTCCCTTTGAAGATGGTAATGCGTTACCGCTCTCGAAGATTCCCTTGGGTACTAGTGTTCACAACGTAGAACTGACCCCTGGTAAAGGTGGTCAAATTGTCCGTGCTGCTGGTGCTAGCGCTCAAGTTGTGGCAAAAGAAGGTAATTATGTAACTCTCAAGTTGCCTTCAGGAGAAGTCCGCTTGATTCGACGCGAGTCCTACGCCACCATTGGGCAAGTAGGCAACACCGATGCGAGAAACCTGAGTGCAGGTAAAGCCGGACGAAATCGCTGGAAAGGTCGTCGTCCTAAAGTTAGAGGAAGCGTCATGAACCCAGTGGATCACCCACATGGTGGTGGTGAAGGTAGAGCGCCTATCGGAAGATCGGGGCCTGTTACACCTTGGGGTAAACCCACATTGGGTGCGAAAACACGCAATCGCAAGAAACTTAGCAGCAAGTTGATTGTGCGTCGTCGTCGTAAGTCTTCTAAACGCGGTCGCGGTGGTCGTGAGTCTTAAAGAGTTAGGAGTTAAGAGTTAAGAGTTATAAGTTGAGAGTAAAATCTAACTCCTAATTACTAACTCCTCACTCCTCACTTGTAATTCCTAAATCCTAAATCCAAAATTGAACTATGGGTCGTTCTCTAAAAAAAGGTCCTTTTGTTGCGGATCATCTCCTAAAGAAAATTGAAAAGCTCAACGATAACAACAGAAAAGAAGTTATTAAAACTTGGTCACGAGCTTCGACAATTTTGCCCCTAATGGTAGGTCACACTATAGCTGTTCATAACGGACGCCAACACGTTCCTGTTTTTGTAAATGAACAGATGGTAGGACATAAGTTGGGTGAATTTGCCCCGACACGCACCTACAGGGGTCATGGAAAAAGCGACAAGAAAGCAGGTAGGTAGTTATTAGTCATTGGTCATTTGTCATTTGTTATTGGTCATTAGTTATTAACTTTCGACAAAGGACAAAGGATAAAGGACGAAAGACGAAGGACAAAATTGGAGAAAATTATGGCTACTAATACTACTGAAGTAAAAGCGATCGCTCGTTTTATCCGCATCTCGGCTTACAAGGTGCGTCGGGTACTCGATCAAATCCGCGGGCGATCTTACCGAGAAGCGTTAATCATCCTAGAATTCATGCCCTATCGCGCCACTGAACCCATATTGAAGGTTCTCAGAAGCGCTGCTGCCAATGCCGAACACAACGCTGGGTTAGATCGGACTCAACTAGTGATTACTCAGGCTTATGCCGATCAAGGGCCGCCGTTGAAGCGATTCCAACCAAGAGCGCAAGGTCGAGCTTACCAAATTCGCAAACCGACGTGTCATATTACCGTAGCTGTTGCAGCTGCTCCAGAAAAATAAGCACGTTAACCAATAAATTGCGTAAAGTAAGAAATTTTAGAGGAAGCATTTGTGGGACAAAAGATTCATCCAGTTGGTTTTCGCCTGGGTATTACACATGAACATCAATCCCGTTGGTTTGCTGTTCCCGATCGCTATCCAGAACTTCTCCAAGAAGACCACAAACTCCGTCAATACATAGAACAAAAGCTGGGTAGACAAGCTCAAAACAACGCCGGAATTTCCGAAGTGCGGATTGAGCGCAAAGCCGACCAAATCGACTTAGAAGTACGCACAGCTAGACCTGGGGTAGTAGTGGGTCGTGGTGGACAAGGTATTGAATCCTTACGTACCGGACTCCAAGGATTATTGGGTAGTAATCGTCAAATCCGCATTAACGTAGTTGAAGTTCAACGGGTTGATGCTGATGCTTACCTAATTGCTGAATACATTGCTCAACAATTGGAACGCCGCGTTTCCTTTCGGCGGGTAGTAAGACAGTCAATTCAACGTGCCCAACGCGCTGGCGTCCAAGGTATTAAAATCCAAGTTAGCGGTCGCCTCAACGGTGCGGAAATTGCCCGGACAGAGTGGACTCGTGAAGGTAGAGTACCTTTACATACCTTACGGGCTGACATTGACTACTCTTATTGCACAGCAAAAACTGTTTACGGCATTTTGGGTATCAAAGTATGGGTGTTTAAGGGAGAAATTATTCCTGGACAGGAACCAGAACCGCTACCACCCGCAAACCGCGATCGCGAACGTGACCCCCGCGATCGCGAACGTGAACCCCGTCGTCGTCAACAACAACGTCGTCGCCAGCAATTTGAAGACCGCTCAAATGAAGGATAAATCGTCATTAGTCATTAGTCATTAGTAAATGGCAGATGGCAAATGACAAATGACAAATGACAAATGACAAATGACAAACCATGTTAAGCCCTAGAAGAACTAAATTCCGCAAACAACAGCGCGGACGGATGGAAGGACTAGCCAGCCGTGGTAGTACCCTCAACTTCGGTGATTTTGCCCTCCAAGCTCAAGAACCGGCTTGGATTACCTCGCGTCAAATCGAGGCTTCCCGTCGGGCAATGACTCGTTATATTCGTCGGGGTGGACAAATCTGGATTCGGATTTTCCCTGATAAACCTGTAACCATGCGTCCTGCTGAAACCCGGATGGGTTCCGGTAAAGGTAATCCAGAGTTTTGGGTAGCTGTAGTCAAGCCAGGACGAATTTTGTTTGAAATCGGTGGGGTTTCTGAAGAAATAGCTCGTGAAGCGATGCGTTTGGCTTCATTTAAACTGCCCATCAAAACCAAGTTTATTGTGCGCTCTCAACCACAGGAGCAGGAGTAGCTTATGCCTCTTCCCAAAATGTCAGAAGCTAGAGAATTAAGCGACGAGAAGCTCTCTGATGAAATTGTCTCGATCAAAAGACAACTATTTCAGTTGCGCTTGCAAAAAGCCACCAGACAATTAGAAAAGCCCCATCAGTTCAGACAATTGCGCCACCGCCTAGCGCAATTGCTGACGCTAGAAACAGAACGCAAACGGGCAGCAAGTCAATCGGCTAAAGAAGAGAAGTAGGAGATTATGGCAGTTAAAGAACGAGTTGGCTTGGTAGTGAGCGATAAAATGCAAAAAACTGTGGTAGTCGCCATAGAAAACCGCGCTCCTCACCCCAAGTACGGCAAGATTGTGGTTAACACCCAACGATATAAAGTTCACGACGAAGAAAATCAGTGTAAAGTAGGCGATCGCGTTCGCATTCAGGAAACTAGACCCCTGAGTAAAACCAAGCGCTGGAAAATCACAGAAGTCCTGAACGTCAAGCCTACTTAAACCTCATCGTTGTTAGAAACTAACAACATTACAAGGGAGAATAATTGTGATTCAACCCCAGACTTACCTGAATGTCGCAGATAATAGCGGCGCCCGCAAACTGATGTGCATCCGCATCTTAGGCGGAGGCAACCGTCGTTATGGTTTTATTGGCGATAAAATTATCGCAGTTGTCAAAGATGCTACACCCAACATGGCTGTTAAAAAGTCTGATGTGGTAGAAGCAGTAATTGTTCGGACTCGGAAAGCTGTAAATCGTGACAGCGGCATGAGTATTCGCTTTGATGATAACGCTGCTGTAATTATCAACAAAGACGGTAATCCCAGAGGCACACGGGTTTTTGGCCCAGTTGCACGGGAACTGCGCGATAAAAACTTCACTAAAATTGTTTCTCTGGCTCCGGAGGTGCTTTAATGGCAACCAAACAGGGTACGCCCAAAGTATTCCACAAAATGCACGTCAAAACTGGCGACACCGTACAAGTGATTGCTGGTAAAGACAAAGGAAAAGTTGGCGAAATTACTCAGGCACTTCCCCAACTGAGTAAAGTCATCGTCAAAGGTGTCAACATCAAGACCAAGCACGTTAAACCCCAGCAAGAAGGGGAATCAGGGCGAATTATTACCCAAGAATTCCCGATTCATAGCTCCAACGTAATGCTTTATTCCACCAAGCAAAACGTTGCTAGTCGTGTTGGTTACACCTTTACCTCAGAAGGCAAAAAGGTCAGAAAACTCAAGAAAACTGGCGAAATTATCGATAAGTAGTTAGAAGTTAGGAATTAAGAGTTAGGAATTAAATTTAACTCATAACTCATAACTCATAACTTTATTCCCTGACCAAGCCCAGGGATATCAGGACAAAAAACTATGGCAACAACAAGACTCAAAACCTTATATCAAGAGACGATCGTCCCCAAACTGATTAATCAGTTTCAATATACCAACGTTCATCAAGTACCGAAATTAGTAAAGGTTACGATTAACCGAGGTTTGGGTGAAGCAGCTCAAAATGCGAAGTCACTAGAGGCATCCATCAATGAGATTGCCGTAGTAACTGGTCAAAAACCAGTAGTGACACGGGCGAAAAAGGCGATCGCTGGCTTTAAGATTCGTCAAGGGATGCCTGTGGGGATCATGGTGACACTCAGAGCCGAACGGATGTATGCCTTTTTCGATCGGTTAGTTAGCCTGTCACTACCCAGAATTCGAGATTTTCGCGGCGTTAGCCCCAAAAGCTTTGACGGACGCGGTAACTACACTCTAGGTGTGAGAGAACAGTTAATTTTTCCAGAAGTCGAATACGACAGCATCGATCAAGTGCGTGGGATGGATATTTCCATCATCACCACAGCAACAAACGACGAAGAGGGACGCGCCTTACTTAAAGAATTAGGAATGCCCTTTCGCGATCAATAAGTTCATCTATAGAGGGAACGATGGCGGCTAACGACACAATTGCAGATATGCTGACGCGCATCCGCAATGCCAACCTGGCGCGGCATCAAACTACACAAGTGCCAGCGACAAAATTGACCCGGAGCATTGCCAAAGTGCTACGGGAGGAAGGCTTTATTGCTGAAATCGAAGAAGCAGAAGAAGGGGTAAAACGCAATCTGGTGATTTCCCTGAAATACAAGGGAAAAAACCGTCAGCCTCTGATCACCGCCTTAAAGCGAGTGAGTAAGCCTGGTTTGCGTGTTTATTCAAATCGAAAAGAATTACCAAGAGTACTAGGCGGCATTGGCATTGCCATTATTTCTACATCCAGTGGCATTATGACTGACCGCGAAGCGCGGCGTCAGAACTTGGGTGGCGAAGTACTTTGTTACGTTTGGTAATCATTAGTCATTAGTCATTGGTCATTAGTCATTTGTCATTAGTGAAAGACAAAGGACAAAGGACAAAGGACAAATAACAAAGGACAAAAAGTCATGTCACGTATTGGTAAACGTCCAATTACTATTCCCGCCAAAGTTCAAGTGGCGATCGATGGTACGAATATTGTGGTGAAAGGCCCGAAAGGAGAACTTTCTCGCACTCTCAGAGATAATGTCTCACTCTCTCAAGAGGGGGAAATATTACACGTAAATCGTCGGGATGAAACTCGGATATCAAAGCAATTGCACGGCTTGAGCCGCACTTTAGTTGCCAACATGGTCGAGGGAGTTTCCCAAGGTTTTCAGCGCCGTTTGGAAATTCAAGGTGTGGGTTATAGGGCACAAATTCAAGGGCGTAACCTAGTTTTGAATATGGGTTACAGCCATCAGGTGCAAATTGAACCACCAGATGGAATTCAGTTTGCCGTAGAAGGTACCACTAATGTCATTGTTAGCGGCTATGACAAAGAAATCGTCGGTAACACAGCCGCCAAAATTCGTGCTGTTCGTCCACCAGAACCTTACAAAGGTAAAGGCATCCGCTATGCCGGTGAAGTGGTCAGACGCAAAGCTGGTAAGACTGGTAAGGGTGGTAAGAAGTAGAAATGAAACTTACTCGTAGAGAATCAAAAAACCGTCGTCATCGACGCGTTCGTGGCAAAGTTGTTGGCTCCCCAGAACGTCCGCGTTTATCCGTATTTCGTTCTAATGAGCATATTTATGCCCAGGTAATTGATGATACTCAACATCAAACCATCGTGGCCGCATCGACTGTAGAACCAGAGTTGAAATCTAGTTTAGCGTCATGTGCAAACCGCGATGCATCGGT
Source organism: Nostoc sp. DedQUE08 (assembly GCF_034530895.1). NCBI lineage: Bacteria > Bacillati > Cyanobacteriota > Cyanophyceae > Nostocales > Nostocaceae > Nostoc > Nostoc sp. DedQUE08. The sequence goes on along the minus strand of NZ_JAVRCD010000039.1, from coordinate 13,402 downwards.
ACAAGTTGGTAAGTTGATTGCAGTGCGATCGCTAGAAAAAGGCATCACCAAAGTAGTCTTTGATCGTGGTGGTAACTTATATCATGGTCGTGTCAAAGCACTAGCTGATGCAGCACGCGAAGCTGGTTTAGATTTCTAAAGTCATTGGTCATTAGTCATTAGTTATTGGACAAATGACAAAGGACAAATGACAAATGACAACTGACAAATGACGTTCACCAGAGCATAGATTATGGCAACAGAGCGTAAAAGTAGAACAAAGCGTGCCAAAAAAGAAGAAACCACTTGGCAAGAGCGGGTTATCCAAATCCGCCGCGTAAGTAAAGTGGTCAAAGGTGGTAAAAAACTCAGCTTCCGAGCGATCGTTGTCGTTGGTAACGAACGCGGTCAAGTTGGAGTCGGAGTAGGCAAAGCTTCAGATGTAATTGGCGCAGTTAAAAAAGGCGTAGCTGACGGCAAAAAACACCTCATTGATATCCCAATTACTAAATCCAACTCCATCCCCCATCCCATTAATGGTGTCGGTGGCGGTGCAAAAGTGATTATGCGTCCAGCCGCACCTGGTACTGGGGTAATTGCTGGTGGTGCTGTGCGGACTGTGTTGGAATTGGCAGGAGTTCGTAACATCTTAGCCAAGCAACTTGGTTCCAACAATCCGCTCAATAATGCTAGAGCAGCAGTCAATGCTTTATCTACATTGCGGACTCTTTCTGAAGTCGCGGAAGATCGCGGTATTCCTATTGAAAGTCTCTACATTTAATTAGTCATTTGTCCTTAGTCAGTTGTCCTTTGTTCTGAACAAATGACCAACTACAAATGACAAATGACAAATGAGAAACGACAAATGAGAACTTGATAACTTATGAGACTCCATGATGTTAAGCCGCAAAAAGGCTCAAAGAAACGTAAGCGCCGTGTAGCTAGAGGTATTTCTGCTGGTCAAGGTGCTAGTGCAGGTCTAGGTATGCGTGGTCAAAAATCTCGTTCTGGTAGCGGGACTCGACCAGGTTTTGAAGGTGGTCAACAGCCATTGTACCGCCGCCTACCTAAACTGAAGGGCTTTCCGATTGTTAATCAGAGGATTTACACTACGATTAATGTAGAGAAGCTAGCCTCTCTTCCCGCGAATACGGAAGTAACTTTGACCTCATTGAAAGCCGCAGGTATCCTGACTGCTGTCAAAGGGCCATTGAAAATTTTAGGTAACGGGGAATTGAGCATTCCGCTCAAGGTACAAGCGGCAGCTTTCACAGGTTCAGCTCGTAGCAAAATTGAGGCAGCTGGTGGTAGTTGTGAAGTCTTATGAGTGAGCCAGAACAGCGCACTTAAATGCAAGCCAACTCGCTGCCAGTGCTTGGTTCACTATAAAGGTAGCACTCTATGATCAGTCGAGATAAAGCCCCAACGGCTCAAGAAACTTTTATGCAGATGGCGCAGGCAGCTGGTCTCAGAGGTAGGCTGCTTGTCACCGTCGGTATTTTAATTTTGGTTCGCCTGGGTATTTTCTTACCCGTTCCAGGGATTGATAGACCAAGATTTGCCGAAGCCATATCGGGCAGTAATTCCATATTTGGCTTATTGGATATATTTTCCGGGCGAGGACTTTCGACTTTGGGAGTCTTTGCTTTAGGAATTTTGCCCTTCATTAATGCGTCTATTATCATCCAATTGCTTACTGCGGCGATTCCATCTTTAGAAAATTTACAGAAAAATGAAGGCGAAGCAGGTCGGCGAAAAATATCGCAAATTACCCGCTATGTCACTGTAGGTTGGGCAATTCTTCAAAGTACAGCTTTTTCGGCATTATTCCTCCAGCAATTCGCCTTAAAGCCAGGGCCAATCTTTGTCGCTGAAACTGCGATCGCTCTGACTGCTGGTTCTATGTTCGTCATGTGGGCATCAGAACTAATTACAGAACGGGGTATTGGAAACGGGGCATCTTTGTTGATTTTTGTCAACATTGTTGCGTCATTACCAAAAGCTTTAGGCGATACCATCGACTTGGTGCAAGTCGGCGGTCGGGAAGCAGTGGGTCGCGTAATCGTCCTGATCTTAGTTTTCCTCGCAACAATTGTTGGTATTGTGATTGTTCAGGAAGGAATGCGCCGCATCCCAATTATTTCGGCTCGTCGCCAAGTAGGTCGGAGAGTTTTAGCCGAGCAGCGTAGCTATTTGCCACTGCGGCTAAATCAAGGCGGTGTGATGCCAATTATTTTTGCTGCTGCCATCCTCAGTTTGCCACTGCTGATCGCCAATTTTACTAAAAATGCCGATTTGGCGAATATAGTTAACACTTATTTGAGTCCAAGCGGTTCTAGCTCTTGGGTCTATGCCTTGGTCTACATGATTTCCATTGTTTTCTTCAGCTACTTCTATTCTTCGTTGATTCTCAACCCAGTAGATGTAGCACAGAACTTGAAGAAAATGGGTTCTAGTATTCCTGGAATTCGTCCCGGCAAGGCAACTAGCGAGTATATCGAACGCGTGTCCAACCGACTAACTTTTTTGGGTGCGATCTTTTTGGGCTTCGTCGCTATTATCCCCACAGCCGTGGAAAGCGCTTTGAATGTAAAAACTTTCCGGGGCATCGGTGCGACATCTTTGTTGATTTTAGTTGGTGTGGCAATTGAGACAGCCAAACAAGTCCAAACTTATGTCATCTCTCAGCGCTATGAAGGAATGGTGAAATAATAGTGACGCGATTAATCTTCTTGGGACCACCTGGAGCGGGTAAAGGAACACAAGCTCAAACTTTGGCTGAACACTTGAATATCCCCCATATTTCTACTGGTGAAATATTAAGACAAGCCATGAAAGAGCAGACTCCTTTAGGAATAAAAGCTCAAAGCTATGTTGATAGCGGCGAATTAGTACCTGACCAGCTAGTGCAGGACTTGGTACAGGAACGCCTCGATCGACCAGATGCCAAAAATGGTTGGATTCTTGATGGCTTTCCCCGAAAAGTGACCCAAGCAGCTTTTTTGGAGAAGTTACTCGAAGCAATATATCAAGGTGGCGAAAAGGTAGTCAATTTAGATGCACCAGATGAAATTGTCATCGCGCGTTTGCTAGCTAGAGGACGAAAAGATGATACTGAAGAAGTGATTCGTCGTCGTTTAGAAGTGTACCGCGCGGAAACTGCACCTTTAATTGATTATTATGGCGATCGCAAAAAACTCCTAACAGTCAATGGCAATCAGTCCCAAGAAGATGTCACTAATGAACTACAAAAGGTAATCGCTTCCTGAAAAAGAAAGGGCGAGGGCATGAGGGAGACAAGGAAGTATGGGAGGAGCTACCTACAGTAATTCTTTCCCAATGCCCAATGCACCATGCCCCATGCGCCATGCCCTTCTACAAAAAAAAGATCAATTTTAGCTAAGATATATTAATAAACTGTTGATATATTTCTTAAAATGTGTTTCTTTGCAGATGAAGCGCTGCAACTGAACACGAAATTGTTGAGTTGAGGAAAAAACAAATTGTCTAAGCAAGATTTGATTGAAATGGAAGGCACGGTTACAGAGTCCTTGCCCAATGCGATGTTTCGCGTTGACTTGGACAATGGTTTTAATGTGCTAGCACACATTTCCGGCAAGATTCGCCGAAATTATATCAAGATTTTGCCCGGCGATCGCGTCAAGGTAGAGTTAACCCCCTACGACTTGACCAAAGGCAGAATCACCTATCGACTACGAAAGAAGTAACTATATGTAGAGAATTATACCATAAAACCATTTTTTTGACTGTTTCTTAGTCATTTAACTGGATTAATTTTCCTAAAAATGCTATAATTTTATATTTGGAGTCAAAAAATAAAAGGCATGAAAGTTAGAGCCTCTGTCAAGAAAATTTGTGAAAAATGTAACGTGATCAAACGTCGTGGTCGCGTTATGGTGATTTGCGTGAACCCCAAGCACAAACAACGTCAAGGATAACGCTCTTACCAATAGAGCTAGTTGCAGGACGCATATCATCATTAAAACGAAAAGACGCGATTAATCACGTTTTTCCAACCAACAGTAATTGCGAGAACAATAGGGAGAGTTCATTGTGGCACGTATTGCCGGAGTAGACCTTCCACGCGATAAGCGCGTCGAGATCGGTCTGACTTACATCTATGGAATTGGTTTATCACGTTCTCAAGAAATTATAGCGGCTACTGGTGTGAACCCAGACACTCGCGTTAAGGACTTAAGTGATGCCGATGTGACAGCCCTACGAGGGGAAATAGAAACCAACTATCAAGTTGAAGGCGACTTGCGGCGCTTGGAGTCTTTGAACATCAAGCGCTTAGTTGACATTGGTACCTACAGAGGTCGTCGTCATCGTATGGGCTTACCAGTCAGAGGACAAAGAACTCGCACCAATGCCAGAACCCGTAGAGGCAGAAGGCAGACAGTGGCCGGGAAGAAAAAGGCTCCAGGGAAATAATTTTGCAACGCTTGCTAATGCGAGCAAGTTTTACCTTAAATCAACTAAACAAGTATGGCGAGACAACCAACTAAAAAAACCGGGAGCAAGAAGCAGAAACGGAATGTACCCAGTGGAATGGCATACATCCAGTCTACTTTCAACAATAGCATTGTCACCATTACCGATCAAAATGGAGATGTCATATCCTGGGCTAGCGCTGGTTCTAGCGGTTTTAAGGGAGCAAAAAAGGGAACTCCCTTTGCAGCGCAAACCGCAGCTGAAAGTGCAGCTCGCCGAGCTATCGATCAAGGAATGCGCCAAATAGAGGTAATGGTCAGTGGTCCAGGAGCAGGTAGAGAAACCGCTATTCGGGCACTTCAAGGAGCAGGACTGGAAATTACACTGATTCGGGATATTACCCCGATTCCTCACAATGGTTGTCGTCCACCCAAGCGCCGTCGAGTTTAAATACCAAGACTTGGGCTGGGCAGTGAGGACGAAAAGTTACAGCCAGCAATGACCGCTTGAGCGTCTAACGTTCAAACTGTCATTGAGTTAAAGGTTGGGCGACCAGAAGCACGTCAGATTTTCCCGTCAGGAAAGCTGTTAAACTTCGGGCTACCCAAAATATTATTAATCAATTTTGGATTTTAGGTTTGCGATTTTAGATTGAACCCGACTATAAGGGTGCTGGGCCTCGTGGATTTTAAGTTGATGATTTAAGATTTGTTCCGCCAATAATTAAGAGGTGGAGCATGAACGAAAGAAGCACAATCCAAAATCCAAAGTCCAAAATCGAAAATTGGCAGTCAATTCTGGAGGCAATTGATTTGTCTGCTAGCAGCACCTTAGAAAAAGGGAGGCTCATCCGTGGCGCAGTTTCAAATTGAATGTGTAGAGTCGAATACCGAAGAAAGTCGGAACCATTACAGCAAATTTGTATTGGAACCTCTAGAACGCGGTCAAGGAACAACTGTTGGCAACGCACTGCGGCGGGTTTTACTGTCTAATTTAGAAGGTACAGCAGTTACAGCAGTGCGGATTGCGGGCGTTTCACATGAGTTCGCCACAGTTCCGGGCGTGCGGGAAGATGTGCTGGAAATCCTCATGAGAATGAAGGAAGTTATCCTGAAAAACTATTCTTCGCAGCCTCAGATTGGGAGATTACTCGTTACCGGTCCAACAACAATCACTGCGGCGCATTTTGATTTGCCTAGTGAAGTAGAAATCATCGATCCTACCCAGTATGTAGCCACCATCGCTGAGGGTGGAAAGCTGGAAATGGAATTTCGGATCGAGAAAGGCAAAGGCTATCGCACTGTAGAGCGAGGACGTGAAGAAGCCACATCGTTGGATTTTCTTCAAATCGACTCGATATTTATGCCAGTGCGAAAAGTCAACTACAGTGTTGAAGAATCTCGTGGGGAAGGCTTGATTCCAAAAGACCGACTACTGTTGGAAGTTTGGACAAATGGCAGTGTTTCTCCTCAAGAAGCACTATCTTCTGCTGCTGCGATCTTGGTAGATTTATTCAACCCGTTGAAGGACATCTCCCTAGAACCAACAGACACAGGTTCGGATATTCCAGACGACCCAACTGCCCAGATACCCATCGAAGAGTTGCAACTTTCTGTGCGGGCATATAACTGTCTCAAACGAGCACAAGTTAACTCTGTGGCAGATTTGTTGGATTATACCCAAGAAGACCTCTTAGAAATTAAGAACTTTGGGCAGAAGTCAGCAGAAGAAGTCGTGGAAGCTTTGCAGCGACGCTTGGGCATCACCCTGCCAATGGAAAGAGGCTCTAAACACCCTTAAGAAAAACCGTTCATAATTCATAGTGCATAATTATGCGTCACCGTTGTCGCGTCAAAAAACTCAGTAAACCAGCCGATCAACGCCGTGCTTTACTGCGATCGCTCGCCACCGAGCTGATCCGTCATGGTAAGATCACCACCACTTTAATTAGAGCGAAAGTTCTCCGCAGTGAAGTGGAAAAAATGATTACCCTAGCTAAAAATGGCTCCTTGGCGGCACGCCGTGAAGCCCTTGGCTATATCTTCGACAAACAACTGGTTCACGCTCTATTTGAGCAAGCTCCTACTCGATATGGCGATCGCCAGGGCGGTTATACCCGCATCCTGCATACCGTACCGCGTCGGGGCGATAATGCAAAAATGGCAATAATTGAATTGGTTTAAGTCATTAGTCATTCGTCATTAGTCATTGATCACTTGTACTGAGCGAAGTCGAAGTATTAGTGAATAACAAAGGACAACTGACAAAAGACAAATGACAAAGGACAAAATCTGTATGTTAGAAAGCCACCAGCCGACACAAACTCATCGAGTAGCCTTGGTAATCCAATACCTGGGCACTCATTTTCATGGCTGGCAAAGGCAAAAACAACACCGGACAGTCCAAGAAGAGATCGAAATTGCGATCGCGACTATTCTTGGGCATCATGTAACACTACATGGGGCTGGGCGAACCGATTCAGGAGTTCACGCTGCTGCTCAAGTAGCCCATTTTGAAGCAACAGGTTTTATTCCGCCTCACAAGTGGGCAACAATCCTCAACAGCTACCTGCCGCCAGATATATTAATCAGGGCTTCAGCTAGTGTCGATAACCGTTGGCACGCTCGCTTTAGTGCAGCCTATCGACGGTATCGCTACACAATATATACTGAAGATCGGCTTAACTTGTTTGTAAGACCCTTCAGTTGGCATTATTATTATGCACCCCTGGATGAATCTTTAATCCAAGCTGCCTTGAAACCTCTCTTGGGAAAGCATCACTTAGCTGCTTTCCACCGTGCAGGCTCAAAGCGATCGCATTCCTGGGTAGAGGTGCAAGCAGCAGAGTGTCGTCGCAATGGGCCATTTATCCATATTGAAATACAGGCAGATGGATTTTTGTATGGCATGGTACGGCTGTTGGTAGGGATGCTGGTACAAGTAGGTTCTGGAGAACGAACACTTTCTAGCTTCACCGAACTCTGGAAACAAGAACGTCGGGAAGAAGTGAAATATGCCGCACCGCCTCAAGGCTTGTGCTTGTTGCGAGTCGGCTATCCCGATTTTCCCTTTCCAAAAGAGATTTGGTACGACACCTTGCCAAAGTTCGTCACTAGTCAAGAGTCATTAGTCATTGGTCATTAGTCATTGGTCATTAGTCATTGGTCATTAGTGAATAACTAAGGACAACTGACAAAGGGCAAAGGACAAATAACAAATGACAAAGGACAAATGACTAATGACAAATTAAAAATGACAAAGGACAAATGACAAATGACAATAGTTAAAACATACCTTCCTTCTCAAGCAACCCTTGAGCGTGAGTGGTACATAGTAGATGCCACCGATAAACGTCTCGGTCGCCTCGCCAGCGAAATCGCTCAGGTATTAAGAGGCAAAAAGAAACCCGAATATACGCCTCATTTAGATACAGGTGACTTCGTAATCGTCATCAATGCCGAGAAAGTAGCAGTTACAGGCAAAAAGCGCACTCAAAAGCTTTACCGCCGCCATTCTGGTCGCCCCGGTGGGATGAAAACCGAAACTTTCGCTAAACTGCAAGAGCGCATACCAGAGCGGATTTTAGAACAAGCTGTTAAAGGTATGCTACCTAAAAATAGCCTCGGTAAGCAGTTGTTCACCAAGCTGAAAGTTTACGCTGGGCCTACGCATCCCCATGATGCTCAAAAACCTAAAGAACTAAAAGTTAGTACAATTCCTGGAGAAGAAAATTAATGGTAGTAGCAGATGCTAATAGCGGTCGCGCCGTATACTGGGGTACTGGCCGTCGTAAGAACGCAGTAGCACGGGTACGCTTGGTTCCAGGCACCGGTCAACTGATTGTGAACGGTAAAGATGGAACCTTGTATTTCCAATTCAACCCCAACTACCTGGGAGTGATTAAAGCACCCCTGGAAACTCTAGGATTAGAAAACGAATATGACATTTTGGTAAAAGCAGAAGGCGGCGGCTTGACCGGACAGGCTGATTCTGTTCGCTTGGGAGTTGCTCGTGCTTTGTGCCAACTAGACCCAGACAACCGCCCACCTTTGAAAACCGAAGGTTATTTGACTCGCGATCCCAGAGCAAAAGAGCGGAAGAAATATGGTTTACATAAAGCTCGGAAAGCGCCTCAGTACTCTAAGCGATAAGCGATTGGGGACTGGGTACTGGGTATTGGAGATTAGGTATTGAGAATTGAGTATTGTGAAAAGTCCGTTGTTTATTTACATCTTTCCCAGTCCCCAATCCCTAGTCCCCAGTCCCTAATCCCTAGCTCCAATTGAAACCTGAAAGTTATAATTGATAAAGATAGATTCATCACAAAAGGAACAATGGCTAAAGCTGATATTCACCCCAAGTGGTATCCAGATGCTAAAGTTTACTGCAACGGTCAAGTCGTTATGACTATTGGCTCTACAAAGCCAGAATTGCATGTAGATGTTTGGTCTGGAAATCACCCATTTTACACCGGCACTCAGAAGATTATTGACACTGAAGGTCGAGTAGAGCGCTTCCTCCGCAAGTACGGTATGAGCAGCACTCAAACATCTGGCGACGATCAAAACAAAAAGTAGCGGGTTGGCTCTGCTGTTAACGACGGCCCTGCATCAGCTGGGTCGATTTTCATTTATATGCTCGAGCCAATTTGTTATTTTTTAAGGAGCGATCGCAATCGTCATGGCTGAATCATACTTACTGGACAAACTAAAATCCGTTGAACAAACTTTTAATGAATTAACACGTCGTCTTGGCGACCCCGATACCGCTAGCAATCCTGATGAGTATCAAGAAATTGCTAAGTCTCGTTCTTCTTTGGAAGAGGTCGTTAATACTTATGAAATTTGGAAAACAGCCCAAGAAGATTTAATCGGAGCGCGTCAGGTTTACAAAGAATCTGCAAGTGACCCAGAGTTGCAAGAAATGGCATCACTGGAAGTCAAAGAACTTGAAGAGAAAATAGAACATTTAGAGTCTCGCTTGAAAGTCTTACTGTTACCACGCGACCCCAATGATGAAAAGAATATCATGTTGGAAATTCGCGCTGGTACTGGTGGCGATGAAGCAAGTATTTGGGCTGGCGATTTGATGCAGATGTACACCCGCTATGCCCAGACTCAAGGTTGGAAAGTTTCTCTAGTGAGCGAATCTCGCGGAGAAATGGGTGGCTGGAAAGAGGTCATTCTCGAAATTAAAGGTAATGATGTTTACAGCCAGCTAAAGTTTGAAGCTGGAGTGCATCGCGTGCAGCGCGTGCCGGCAACTGAGTCTGGTGGACGGGTTCATACTTCTACAGCTACCGTGGCGATTATGCCAGAGGTCGATGATGTGGAAATTCACATTGACCCGAAAGATATTGAAATGACCACAGCTCGTTCTGGTGGTGCTGGTGGACAAAACGTCAACAAGGTGGAAACAGCCGTTGACTTGATGCACAAACCAACGGGAATACGCATTTTCTGTACAGAAGAACGCAGCCAGTTGCAAAACAAAGAACGGGCGATGCAAATTCTGCGGGCGAAGTTGTATGAAATCAAGTTAAGCGAACAACAAGAAGCTGTTACTTCCATGCGGCGATCGCAGGTTGGTACTGGATCGCGATCGGAAAAAATTCGCACCTATAATTATAAAGATAACCGCGCTACCGATCACCGCTTAGGTCAGAATTATTCTCTTAACCCTGTTTTGGATGGTGATTTAGAAACGCTTATCCAATCTTGTATATCTCTAGACCAACAAGAACGTCTCGCGGAGTTAGCGACTTCTGCCGCTAACTAATTTTTGCTATTAAGATTCCTGTAAAACCACTTGTTGTACTGTTGCTTTTAACACACACAGGTGGTTTTCTAGTATCGTGTGGAGTGCATCTTCCATTTCACTGGGATAATGGTAATAGGCAAATTCGTACTTCATGACGTAATTTAGCTTTGCCCATTCCTTCAGGGTTTGACAGGTATAAATTAACTTTTGGGCTTCTTCTTGCCAACGTGCAAAAATCCGGTAGCTAAAAAAGCTGCTGCATATATTGCCTTTTGCATCCCAATAAGAAATACACACTTGATGCTTCAAAAGGTGGATTTTTTTGATTTGCTTAACATCGTAGCCTTTAACTTTTAAAGCTTCTTTGGTTTCTGCCTCAGAAATGTTCCACTGTTCTGGTTTAATTTTATTAGTGGCTATAAGATTTTTACCTTTGCGGCGATATTGGTTAATTTTGCGTGGCTTGCGAAACATGATGCACCTTCGATATTATTTCTTCGCAGCAAAGTCTAGCTACTAGCACAACTGCCGTAGCAAACTAAGTTTTTTGGGTTGATTAAAGATAGATGGGTTAGTCTACTAGCTTGATGACTGTAGTTGCCGATTTACAACCAAAGATATAGTTTAGTACTAAAACACAAGGCTGTCAATATAAAAGTAAACTTGTAATATTGAAAGTAGACTTGTAAATACAGTTGGCTAGCTATATAAGCAGTGAAGATCGAAAGCAAACAAAAACTGATTGAAATCATTAAACTAGCTCGCGGTTCAATGAGTCAGCGAGCATTTGGTAAGCTTTTGGGGGTATCTGCTACTGCTGTTCAGATGTGGGAAAAAGGTGTGAAGGTTCCAGATACAGAAAATTTGGCTCGAATCGCATCGAAAGCAGGCTACACAATGGAAGAGTTAATTAGCTGCATTGATGGCAAGCCAATTCCAGAAACCTCAGATTTGAGTCTGATTCTTAGACAAATCCAGCACATGCCTTTGGCCCAAGTGGCTCAAATTGTCCAAGCTGCGGCGGAGAGATTGGCGGCTGTGGCTGAAGCATCCGGGGATGAGGCGAAGGCTAGTTGAATATTTGTTCAGAATTGAATTGAAATCATTAAAATATAACGTTTCTCGTTTGTATGCAGTATACTCTGACCTCTCTCCAAACCTCTCTCCTAAAAGGAGAGAGGCTTTGAATTTTACTCCCCAACGCTAGTAGGGAAGGGGCTGGGGGTTAGGTCTGTATTAGACTGAACCCAGAAGCGCTATAGCTCTCGTTTCTTAACTCTATGGACAAACCTTTTTTGTATGACCAAGACTTCTATGGCTGGACACAGCAGCAGGCTAAAGCGTTAGAGCAGAGGCTAGTTATGGAACTGGACTGGCAACACCTGCAAGAGGAAATTCAAGCTTTAGGGAGACAGGAGTATCGGGAACTCGTGAGCCGTCTGAGTGTATTACTCGGTCATCTCTTGAAGTGGGAGTATCAACCCGAACAACGCTCTCGCAGTTGGTTTTTAACAATTCGAGAACAGCGCCGCGCCATCCATAGGCATTTACGACAGAACCCCAGTTTAAAGTCTCGAACAGAAGAAGCCTTGTTAGATGGCTTTGAAGCGGGAGTCGATTTGGCGCTACGAGAAACTAACTTACCATTACGAACTTTTCCAGAGCATTGCCCCTATTTATTTGATGATGCGATCGCAGACAATTTTCTGTGCGATACTCGTCAAGAATGGGAAGGATAATTCCTACCATTTTTCTAACGCTCATTTGTTATTTAGAGACACGTTATCCCTTGATCTAACAGATGATGCCCAATATTTGTAAGTAAGTAGGTGGGCTGAATTAAAGCTGAATTAAATATATAAATAGATTGACATGAAAACGTTGTACTGATTGAAAAGCTACTAAAAGTTAATTGCACACACCTACTTAGTCAAACTTCCTCAATTTGGAAAAGGAACATTGCGAAACTCAATATTGTTCCCCCGATTATTAAACTTTGGACAAAAAATAAGTGTTAGCGTAAATTTTGGGTGAATAAAAAACTAGGCATCATAAATTACCGCAGTTATTTTACAAACTGAGTTAAATTCTTAAAGCCTAAGAAAATTTACGCTGCTTTTTGTTTATTGGTGTTGATTTTGACAGTTTCTTGACAACGGGATGCTTAGTTCGTTGGGTTTGAGCCTGACCTTTGACGACAAGACAGAGTAAATAACTTTAGGGAAAACAAATTGAATCAACTTTACCGTGATGAGCGTATAAACCGAAACCATCAGCAAACTGAATTGCAGTTTCTCCATCAGCATGGAGTTTGCCGTAATTATCAAGCAGTAATTTTGTAGGTCTATCACAAATTATGTAATGTATAGGCATTGGTATAAACCACCAACCACACTCAGTACATAAATCTTTGTAAACCTGCCATTGCTCCTGGTTATGCTGGCAACCTAGTTCATTGATGCAATAGTCGAATAGTCCAGCGTAGCTTGCCCATTCAGAATTAGGATAAATAAAGTTATCGTAAAAACGACCAAAAGCATCAGGACAGTCTTTCAACTCACTACTTAACCTTTCGCAAAGCCAATCCCATAAAACATTCCATAATTGCGTATGAATTCTACTACCTACTTTATCCGTAAGATTTTCATCTAAAACTTTCCAAATTTCTAGACTGATTTGAGGATTCAGTCCGCTTGGATATAATTCCGTATTTAAATCCCACCATAAATGAGTTCTTGGTTTACCTTCGCCACAAATAGTTTGTAAGCTAGCTACCTGATTAATAATTTCATCATCACTAAGACCGTTGAAGTTAGCTGTTGCAAGTCTTAACTCAGCACTAAAAGCAGCATACGGACTCTCAAAAAAAGTGATTTCAGGCATTGTAAAACTTTCAGCATAAAAATTGTATACATCTTCTAGTACAGCCAATACTCTATTGCGATTTATACGCTCTATAGATAAATTAATCGCTCTCCATTTTTGCTGATAAGATGCGATGGATTCTTCTTGTTGAGATGTCAGTTTTGTAATCATCGATAATTATTTTGTAGAACACAATCGCTTGGAACCTTGGTAATGAGCGAGGCGATCGCATCGCTAATTTTGGCTGAGTTAAAGGTTCTGGTAGAAATACGTAATGGCTGTACAAACTAAGAGCTGATTCGTAAAGTAAATATTAAGCAGCTAATCGCCTAACCATGAGACG